>CAIRMR010000098.1 GCA_903879715.1 uncultured Bacteroidales bacterium | reverse complement strand
ACAAATTGAAACGCAGAAAAACATACTGGACATGCAAAAAAGAGTGGCTTATTATGAGAAGAAAGCTCAAAAGAGTAAAAACATACTGCTTGCAATGGCCTCTTAATCAGTCTTTTATTTTTAGTTAGATGAAAGTGAACAGTGAAAAACAATTAACGATTAACGATCAAATAACGATTAACGAATAACGCATAAATGAAAAGCCAAACGGCACAACGAGGTGACTCAAAAATACATCAGCTGTTTTTCCTTGTCCACCTGGCATGCACGCGGCTGAATGTTTCGGGTGTCATAGTAAGAAATGAAGCGATATGTATAGATTTTACCCTGTGGATAAGCTCTGGCCGTTCTGTTATAAAAACCTGGAATCTTTCAGAAGCAGTCATATCTCTGTCTCGTTTTTTTTCATTTTCCTGTTTCATAATGTATTTTTCGACCATAATACGGGCCATATTGGCTATTTCGAGGTTGATTTCGAAAAGAGCTCTGAAACGTGCGATGTTGATTTTATACAGAACCGAGTCCTCCAGTACCTGGTACGATTTGGTGGCAGGCAGAAGTGAAATGTAAGTAATCACGTCACCAAAAACTTCATTTTCCTGCCACAGCGTGCTGGTAACTTCAATGCCATTCTGCAGGTAATAACCCCGGGCTATTCCTTTTTTTATGATGTAAAAGTCAGTATTGGCTTTGCCCTGGTTAACCAGTACAGTGCCTTTGGACACATTCACCAGCAGTACGGTTGAGAGCACCAGTTTTCTGGCTTCTTCCGATAAAGGCAGAAATTTATCAAAATAGTTAAAAATGGAATTCATTGTTTCAGGTTAAAAGCTTTGATTTATTTAAGTAGTATGAACGGAGTAATGCTGTATTTTATGGGAATAAAAACTTTGGATCCTACATTGGGTAAATGGGGGATTCATAGTTGCCGGTATTGAAATTTAACTGCATTGCCATAAGGGAAATACCCGCTTTGAATAAACATAAAAGCATCTTAACAAATTTATCCTTTAAATAATAAAATTACCTGGAATTGCTAATCTGCGAAATGTAAAAACCACCGCCGGGTTTAAGGCTGTTCAACTATGGAATTTCTTTTTCCTGAAAATACCTGTTTTAAGGCTGAACCCATATACAAAGATATAACAAACAGGTAAATAAACAAAAGAATGCGCCGGGATGGCTCCTTTAATTTATACTTAGGTAGGGTCTGCTGAAAAACTTAAGCAGCGCAATACTGATTGGTATACTATTCCGGTGCTTTGCACCTTAACTCACACGCATTATCGCCAGACTACAGATATTGCGCCACATTGTGGCTTCAAATAATCTGTTCGGATTCAATTAATAAAGGTGCAGTGCACGGCAATATCTTTAGCAATACGGAGAGTGATTTCAATAAAAACGCAGCGCACCGAACCCCGCAAGGCCTGATGAAGTCAAATATTTAGTGCATGGATTTCGACATATAGTGTGCATTTGACTTGCATTTGATACAAACATATAACATGCTGATCTGCTGATTATATGTGTATTAATAGTTTTTCAGCTGACCCTGGTTAGTGAAAAAATAACAGCTACCCGTTTAATCCGGATAGCTGTGTTAAATTTGAAATTTGTAACTATTCAGCCTGCTTAAAAGGCTTTTTAGCCACAGATTTCGCCGATTACACAGATTAAGATTGCTTTTAGCAGTTTTTTCGATGAAATTTGAGCATACGTTGTCTAAATTTATCTGTGTAATTTGGTGCGCCACGAGGCGTGCGTTTATTAAAACAAATACCTATAAGGATGAAAGAACCTTACAACCCAATTTGCCGTTCAGGTTGAAGACCGCCCGACGCACTGTCAGGAAACGAGCTTTGTGAAGCTTGGGCGGTACGGTT
>CAIRMR010000097.1 GCA_903879715.1 uncultured Bacteroidales bacterium | reverse complement strand
GCAGTTTCCAATATATTGGAACACCTCCTTCCACCTGGTCACAGGCTCAGAAAGACTATAACGCAACATTGCCAAAAATCACCTTGACAAACGCTCAAATGGGAGCTCTCATCAACTTCCAGTTATGTTTAAGGGATTATAGTTTAGGTATTCACAATACTACTTATACAACTACACTGTTGACTAATACATTAGCAGCACTTCCAGCTAAATAATTTTGCACTTGCCATTCGTATAAAGATTGGCTTTACATTTGAAATTATTACTTCAGAAGCCTCCGGGAAATACATTCCGGAGGTCTTTTGTTTTTAGTCAAATTTATTTTATACCTAATAGAATGTCAAACTTTGCTTTCATTATATTTGCTTAAAATTTAAATCTTCTCAAAACATGCTAAGATTAATCAAACCGGCATTCCCATGCTTTCTATTGCTTTTACTATCGTTTCAGTCAAGTGCACAAACCGCAATAGATTCCCTTCCTGAAAAGTTTATTTTCACCAAAGTGATTGATTTACCTGCCACATCCGTAAAAGACCAATCTGCTTCGGGAACCTGCTGGAGTTTTGCCACTACCTCCTTTATTGAATCAGAATTATTACGTATAACAAAGGATACTTTTGATTTTTCGGAAATGTTTTTTACTCGAAAAGCCTACGAAGCAAAAGCGATACATTATGTTCGCTTACATGGCACGGCTAATTTTGGAGAGGGCGGACAAGCTCATGATGTAATGAATGTGGTCCGGAAATACGGAATGACAACAGAAGATACATATTCCGGACTGGCCAATGGCCAAACCAAACCTGTTCACGCAGAAATGGATGCAGTTCTCAAAGCGATGGTTGAGGCTATTTCTAAAAACCCGGCAGGAAAACTTTCACCGGAATGGATCAATGCTATTTCTGGTGTCCTGGATGTATACCTGGGGAAAGTACCGGCAACTTTTGGTTCAGCTAATACAACGCCCTTAGAATTTGCGAAAAAGATTAACCCTGATGATTATATTGAAATAACTTCCTATACACATCATCCTTATTATTCAAATTTTAGCCTGGAAGTGCCGGATAACTGGTCAGGAGATCCTTATTACAACGTGCCGCTTGATGAGTTAATACAGATCATGGATTTCGCACTAAACAAAGGATACACAATTGCGTGGGATGGGGATGTGAGCGATAAAGGGTTTTCACATAAAAATGGAATTGCGATAGTGCCCGAAGTTAACATCGACAATATTGCTGCCACTGAACGCAGCAAATGGGATAAACTTACAGAAAAAGAACGTAAAGCGCAGTTTTACACATTCACAAAACCCGTTCCGGAAAAAAATATTACACCTGAAATACGCCAGGCGGCTTTTGACAATTACACCGCAACTGATGATCACCTGATGCATATAACAGGAACAGCTACTGACCAGAACGGTAAACGCTATTTCAGAACCAAGAATTCCTGGTCGGTAGAGAGTAATACCGAAGGCGGATACGTGAATATCTCTGAAGCTTATATAAGATTAAATACTATAGCTATTATGGTTCACAAAGATTCTGTCCCAAAGGAGATCAGAAAAAAAACAGGTTTTAAATAGCAGGCTTTTAGGGGAATAGTTCAGCATAGTTAAAGAAAAAAGGGTTTGAGGGAAGAGTATAAGGGTTTTCCATAAAATCATTCTCAAGAGAAAGCCCTGTTTACTTTTCTGTAAACCATTCTCAATATATTCTATACATTATACGTATACGCCTGATCATATCCATTACCGAAAAGAGAGGATAAAATTTCCCTTTTGTTAAAAGTTGCTTGAATCAGAGCCCTGTTAACATTTTTTAACAGCAAATACAGGTGATTGAATAGTGCCTGTTTTTATTTTTGCAGGTCCTAATTAACGAGATACAATGCTAGAAAGTAACATTAGTGAATTAAACGAGAAGATACAGCGCGAGAGTGCATTTGTAGATATGCTTACGCTGGAAATGCACCGGGTAATTGTTGGTCAGAAACAGATGATTGAACGATTGATTATCGGTTTACTTTCGAACGGGCATATATTACTTGAAGGAGTTCCCGGACTTGCAAAGACACTTGCTATAAAATCCCTGGCCAACTCTATTGATTTAAGTTTCAGCCGTATTCAATTTACTCCCGACTTGCTGCCAGCCGATGTGGTTGGAACTATGATTTACAGCCAGCGCAGCGAAGAATTTAATGTTCGTAAGGGACCGATATTTGCTAATTTCATACTTGCTGACGAAATTAACCGTTCACCTGCTAAAGTTCAGAGCGCGTTGCTCGAAGCCATGCAGGAAAAGCAAGTTACCATTGGGGATAAGACCTATCCCCTACCTGATCCCTTCCTGGTTCTGGCAACCCAAAACCCAATTGAACAGGAAGGAACTTATCCATTACCGGAGGCTCAGGTTGACCGTTTCATGTTGAAGCTGGTGATAACTTACCCTTCAAAACAGGAAGAGAAAGTTATTCTACGGCAAAATATCAACAATGAATTACTTACAACTCGTAAGATCCTTAAGCCTGCTGATATTCAGAGAGCAAGAGAGATAGTGAGGGAAGTTTACCTCGACGAAAAAATTGAAAATTATATAACAGATATTGTTTTTGCAAGCCGGTTTCCAGCAGATTACAACCTTAAGAAATACAAGGATCTTATTCGTTACGGAGCTTCACCCAGGGCAAGCATTTTTCTGGCTATGGCTGCCAAAGCACTCGCTTTTATCAAACGTCGCGGGTATGTAATTCCTGAAGATGTAAGGGCAGTTGCGCATGATGTATTACGTCATCGTATTGGTCTTACCTATGAGGCTGAAGCCGAAAATATTACCACTGAAGATATCATTAATGAAATCCTGAATTCGGTTGAGGTGCCGTAAACTCTTTTTCAGACTTGTGCATTAGAATGATGATTTATGATGTACGATTTATGATGTACGGTGTACGATTTACGATGTACGATTTACGATGTACGATTTACGATGTACGATTTACGATGTAAGATTTACGATGTACGATTTACGATGTACGATGTACGATTTTTGAGTTAAAGCAGATAAACTGATAAATCAAAATTCACAAATCGAAAATCAAAATTCACAAATCGAAAATCAAAATTCACAAATCAAAATGTACAAACAACTTCTTTTCAACACATAACAGCATTTCATTCATTTACAAAACTCCGAAACAAAGTGGAACCCTCTGAGATTCTTAAGAAAGTCAGGCGTATAGAGATCAAGACCAGGGGCTTGTCGCGAAATATATTTTCGGGGCATTATCACAGTGCCTTCAAGGGTCGGGGTATGGCTTTCAGCGAAGTGCGGGAATACCAGTATGGCGATGATATCAGGAATATTGACTGGAATGTAACTGCCCGGTTCCACACACCCTATCTTAAGATTTTTGATGAGGAACGCGAGTTAATGGTCATGCTTTTAATAGATGTGAGTGGGTCGAACGAATTCGGAACTCAAGGCTCATTCAAAGAAGACCTTATGACTGAAATTGCAGCGGTACTGGCCTTTTCGGCCATACAGAACAATGATAAAGTAGGGGTTATATTTTTCAGTGACAAAATCGAGAAATTTATTCCTCCCAAAAAAGGGACATCCCATATTTTGAGGATCATTCGTGAACTAATTGATTTTAAACCGGAAAGCCAGGGAACAGATATTTCGGAAGCCTTACGTTTTCTGACAAATGCCATAAAGAAACGTTGCACTGCTTTCATTATATCCGATTTTATGGATCACGGTTTTGAACAGGCGATTAAAATTGCATCTGGCAAACATGATCTGGTAGCAATACGGGTTTATGACAAAAGAGAAACCGAACTTCCGGCGATTGGAATGTTTGAAGTGTATGATAAGGAATCGGAAGGCCGGATTTGGGTTGATACTTCAAGTAAAAAAGTACGTGATAATTTCAGCCTCTGGTGGAAAAATCACGAAAAAACCATTGATGGAATTTTTAAACGTTCAGGAACTGACACAGCTGGTATTGTAACAGGTGAGGATTATGTGAAACCATTAATGAAATTATTTACACTACGCGAAATGCGTCAATAGAGGAAGACTATGAAAATAAACTTCAGGCACATTTTCGCTATAGGGTTAGTATTGTTTATTTCGGCTTTTAATTGTGTTCAGGCACAAAAAGCTGTCCTAAGTCTTGATACTTCATCCATCAGGATAGGAGAACGTGTCTTACTCAGGTTAAACGCTACTCTGCCTAAATCCGCTTCCATTTACTGGCCTGCAATCTCTGATACTTTAACTGCTAAAGTGGAAGTAGCAACAAAATCGAAAATCGATACCAATGCTACCAGCAGAAATGAATTTACCAACTACAGTCAGACTATCCTAATTACATCCTTTGATACAGGGTATCACTATATCCCACCTTTTACTATTCATTATTCTTATGCCGGTGACACCTCACGTCATGAACTTCTTTCGGAAGGCGTATATCTTAAAGTTCGTACCGTTGAAGTGGATACAACCAAGGCGATACGCGATATCCGTGGCCCGGTACAAGCACCGCTCACTTTTGAAGAGTTGGTTCCGTTCCTTGCCGCTATAGCAGTTTTAGCGCTGATAATAGGCCTGATATGGTATTATTTATGGCGCAAACGAATGAACAAACCTCTTTTCCCGGTAATTACCCGAACACAAGGTCCTCCCTGGCAGATTGCCTTGCAAAACCTGGAATCATTAGAGAATAAAAAATTGTGGCAAAATGGGAAAATTAAAGAGTATTACTCTGAATTGACGGATATCATCAGGCACTATCTTCATGAGCAACATGGTATTGAAGCTATGGAAATGATTACTGCAGAAATTATTGCCGCATATGATTCAGCAGGATTACATGGTGATGCCCGTTCGGTACTAACAAACATACTTATGCAGGCTGATTATGTAAAATTTGCCAAAGCCATACCCCTAAGGAATGAGAATGAATTAAGCATGACTTACTCCAGGCAGTTTATTGATACAACAAAACCTGTTGCCACAACACCTGAAACGAAACCTACTGATAATAACACTATACAAGCACCATATCCTGAAGTAAAAGCATGATAACAAGACTGCACTTTGCCGACCCCGAATACTTTTGGCTTTTGCTGCTTATACCAGCGGCTTTAGCTTGGTATTGGTACAAGTTAAGGCATTATTCAGTTCCTTTACAAATGTCGTCAACTGCGGTTTTCAAACAATTCCTGCCAGGGTGGAAGAATTATGCCAGGTATAGTCTTTTTGGACTCAGAATGTTGGCCGTTGGTTTGCTCATCCTGGCTCTGGCAAGGCCCCAGACAAACCTAAACCGCCAGGATATCAGTGTTGAAGGAATTGATATTATGCTTGCAACCGACATTTCAAGCAGTATGCTAGCTGAAGACCTGAGACCCAACAGGATAGAAGCGGCAAAAGATGTTGCGGTTGAATTTATCAGCAGCCGACCCGATGATCGCATTGGACTTGTTGTTTTCAGTGGAGAGAGTTTTACACAATGCCCGCTTACTTCAAATCACGCTTTACTGATTAATCTGTTTAAAGAAATTGGTGTTGGTATGATTGATGACGGAACCGCGATCGGCGACGGCCTGGCAACAGCTGTAAACCGGCTGAAGGAAAGCAAAGCAAAAAGTAAAGTCATTATTCTGCTTACCGATGGTGTAAACAATATGGGTTCTATTGACCCGCAATCGGCGGCTGAAATTGCAGAACTCTACGGAATACGAATATATACAATAGGTGTCGGCACTATGGGTACCGCGCTGGTTCCTGTCCGCACGCAGTTCGGCATACAATATCAGAGAATGGAAGTACAGATTGACGAAGCGCGCTTGCAGAAAATATCAGCACTTACCAACGGGAAATATTTCAGGGCTACTAATAAGCAAAAGCTGGAGCAGGTATATAAAGAAATTGACAGGCTAGAAAAATCAAAGATTGATGTAACAGAATTCAGCCGGAAGAAAGAGGAATTCCTGGCGTTTGTCATTTTTGCCTTAGTACTGCTTACACTTGAATTTATGATCCGCTTCGTCGTACTCAAATTAGTACCATAACCTTTAAATTAAAAGAAATGTTTCGTCTCGCACATCCGCAATTCCTATTCCTGCTGCTGATTATTCCGCTGCTGGTGCTGATGTTTGTGTATGCCCGAAACCGCAAAAAAAAGGCCCTGTCAGCTTTTGGTGATCTGAGCCTGGTTATGCGCCTTATACCCGAATACTCAGGCTCACGTGAAATTCTGAAATTCATAATCTGGACTGTCGCATGGATTTTAATAGTTATTGGATTATGTGATCCGCAAACCGGATCGAAGCTAGAAAAAATGAAAAGGAAAGGCGTTGATATGATTTTTGCGCTTGATGTTTCAAATAGTATGATGGCTCAGGATATAACTCCTAACCGGCTCGAAAGAGCCAAGCAGGCTATTGTACACCTTCTTGGCAAACTGGAGAACGACCGCGTAGGACTTGTTGTTTTTGCGGGTAAATCATACATTCAAATGCCTTTAACAACAGATTATTCAGCAACAAGGCTATTTCTGTCTAATATTAATCCGGGAATGATTCCGATACAGGGTACCGCTATTGGTGATGCCATAGAAACCAGTGTTTCAGCCTTTGGTAATACAAAACAAAGTAAAGCCATAATCATAATTACCGATGGAGAGAACCATGAAGACAATGCCGTTGAAGCGGCACAAGCAGCAGCAGGAAAAAACTGCAGGGTCTACACTATCGGCATAGGTTTACCTGAAGGTGCTCCAATACCTGTGTATAGCGGAAACACCCAGATAGGGTATAAAAAAGACGCTTCAGGGCTTACAGTTATTACCCGCATCAATGAACCGATGTTACAGGATATTGCGAAAGCTGGAAAAGGCATATTTGTAAGAGCCAATAACTCGCAGTCAGGTGTTCAGGAAGTATTTGACCAAATCAATAAACTTGAAAAAGCTGAATATAACGAAGCCTTTTTCTCTGATTATGAGGACAGGTTTCAGTTCTTCATTCTTGCTGCGCTTATACTTATATTTGGAGAGGTGCTGATTGCCGAGCGTAAAGGCCGCCTGGCAGGTAAAATCAAATTATTCAGTTCTAAAACAACCCAAAAATGATGAGAAGTTTAATCACACTTTTTCTTCTCTTTGTCGTTAGCATTGTAAATGCGCAACCGGCACAAAAACTGGTTCGTTCAGGTAACACTAAATATAAAGACGGGCATTTTAAGAATGCCGAGATAGACTATCGCAAAGCATTAACCAAATCCCCAAACTCACAGAAAGCTGCTTTTAATCTTGGGAATTCACTTTATAAACAACAAAATTTCGAAGAAGCTGCCGCACAATATCTGAAAATTGGTCAAAACGAAAACAAAGAAGTTCCTAAAGCCAATGTTTATTATAACCTTGGAAATTCTTTACTCGAAAACAAGAAATACAAAGAGAGTATTGATGCCTATAAAATGGCTTTGCGGCAAAATCCCAAAGATGAGGATACTCGTTACAACCTTTCGTATGCAATGACAAAACTGCAACAGCAACAAAAACAGGAGCAAAACAAAAAACAACAGCAGAAACAAGAACAGCAGCAACAAAAACAGGAGCAACAACCACAGCCCAAACCCAATATGTCGAAGCAGGATGCAAACAGGATGTTGAATGCCATGAACAACAACGAGAAAAGAACATTGGATAAAACTAAAAACAAGCAGAATGTTCCAACTCAGAATATGCCGGAGAAAGATTGGTAGAATGTGTGATTGGGAGACGGAGCGATGGAGCGATGGAGAGTGTTTGAAAGTGAGAGTGTGGGTGCCTTAAGATTTATGAATGGCAATGTAACTTTAAGTTTAAAAACTTGATTAAAAAGGGATAACTATAAACAGAACATCATTGTATCCGAATTGAAATTAGTGCTGAAGATGAAACTAAAACTGATACTTCTTTTACTGCTTGCTATACCGGGCCTGCTTATTGCGCAGGACATCAGTTTTACTGCCCAGGCACCAAGGCAAGTGTATGTTGGTCAGCAATTCCAACTCACGTTCACTGTAAATGCGGAAGGGAATAACTTCATGGCACCACAAATAGTGAACTTCGATATACTTAATGGCCCAATGGTTTCGACCGGTCAGAATATTATGAATATAAACGGCAAACTTGAATATTCGAGTTCAATGTCATTTACATTTATACTGGAAGCAATCAAAACAGGAACTTTTACTATTCCGCAGGCTCTGATCTCAGTGAAAGGGAAGCGGTATATGTCGAATACTACGACAATTACAGTCCAAAACCAGAATCAACGCTCCCAACAGCAAACGCCCAATAGTAGTCAACCTCAAAACAGAACTCAGGTACCCACGAGAGATGATATTGGTGGCGATGTTTTTTTAAAAGCTGTAGTGGATAAAAATAATCCATACCAGGGTGAACTCGTAACAGTTACTTTTAAACTTTATACTCCAACCAACCGCCTTCAGATTGACGCCCCTGAAAAAATACCTTCCTATACGGGATTCTGGGCTCAGGATTTATTAAAAGACGCAACTCAATATCCGCAATATACCGAAACGTTTAACGGTAAAAAATATATTGTTGCGGAACTTAGAAAAGCTGCTTTATATCCACAAAAATCGGGTGCATTAATAATAGATCCCCTGGTTCAGAATGTAATTTACCAGGTTAAAGTAAAATCCAGGAGCCCGCTTGCCGACGATCCCTTCTTTGGCAATGATCCTTTCTTCAAAAACCTGATGGATGATTCATTTTTTGGAAGTGACTATCAGAATGTTAAAAAAACTTTACGCTCTACTCCCATAACAATTAATGTTAAGCCTCTGCCAGCAGCAAATCGCCCGCTTGATTTCTCGGGAGCCGTTGGTCAATTCAGCATGAAAGCCAATGTTGACCAAACAGTGGTAAATACGAATGACGGCATAACATTAAGGGTCTCGGTAAGCGGTACAGGCAACCTGAACCTGATTGAAAAACCGGCAATTAATTTTCCTCCTGACTTTGAAGTTTATGAGCCAAAAATTATTGATAATTTCAATAGCAAAGGAGGCACATCCGGCATCAGGACTTTTGAATACTTAATAATACCAAGAGCCTCAGGTGATTTTGCTATTGATCCTATACAGTTTTCGTACTTCAATCCGGCTCAGAAAGAATATACAACGCTGAGTTCTGAAAAATTCAAACTGAAAGTAAAAAAAGGTAGCGGCTCTGCTGCTGAATCTACTGCACAGGGAGATGTAAAATATCTTGGCAATGACATCAGGCATCTGATAGCACCACCGTTGAATATTCATCCTACAGGTAACAGTATTTATGGTAAATCCATATACTGGATTTTACTGATTATCCCTATACTGGGGTTTCTGATTTTCATCATACTGCACCAACGGAATATGCGGTTGAAAGGCGATACCAAACTTATGCAACGCAAAAAAGCTACCCGGATTGCAGTAAAAAGGCTGCAAAAAGCCAAAAAATTTCTCGATAGCGATCAGCATGACGCGTTTCATGAAGAAATTTCATTCGCGTTATGGGGGTATATCAGCCAAAAATTCAATATCCCCATGTCATTGCTTTCAATGGAAACGGCCAGGGAGGAACTTGAATCACGTAATGTTGACAGTGATTTAACGGAACGGTTTATGACTACGCTCAACGATTGCAATTATGCCCGTTATGCTCCTGCCGGTAAAGCACTGAATATGCAGCAACTTTATAATCTTGCAATAAAGACCATTACCGAAACCGAACAGGTTCTTAAGTAGGAAGGGGAGTAAGTTAATAGAAAATAGTAAATAGAAAATAGTAAATAGTAAATAGTATGAATCAAGATCATGACTAAATGACTATTTAATGAATTTCGAATGACTACTAAAACTCCTCATGCTCAGATCGCTTCGATCATCGTTTAAAATAATAATTAAATAAACTCCTGACCAATGAAATGTAAAAAAATAGCAGTCCTGGTAGCGACGATACTGTTTGTTGCATTTCATGCAGCAGCGCAAGATACTGAGCAATTGGCAGCCCAGGCAGCCAAAGCATATAATACCAGGCAATATCAGGAAGCAATCGCCCACTACGAAAAGATTATTGTCGCTGGAAACGAATCATACGCTTTATATTACAATCTCGGAAATGCCTATTTCCGGAATAATGAAAATGCCCAGGCACTGCTAAATTATGAAAAAGCCTTGAAAATTGCGCCTAACAATGAGGATTTAAAACATAACATTGAAGTTGTAAACAGTAAATTGACCGATAAGGTTGAGATGGTTCCAGAACTGTTCTACAAAAGGTGGTGGAAATTGTTAGTTAATATGATGGGTATTGATACACTTGCTGTTTTTAACATCATGCTGCTTTCACTCGCCCTCATTCTCATTGCTATTTATATTGCCATTTCAAACATTATAATCCGGAAAATCAGTTTCTGGGCAGGATTTTTTCTAATGGCACTATTCAGTATTGGCATTTTGGCTGCTTCTCAACGAAATCATTACCTTAATAGCCAACACGAAGCCATTGTGTTTACACAAATGGTTAACATTAAGAGTTCGCCTGATGAGAACAGCAAAGATATTTTCGTTTTACATGAAGGCACTAAAGTAAAGCTACTCGATGTGGTTGCCGAATGGCAGGAAATTCGTATCGCTAATGGAAGTGTTGGTTGGATTAAAGCTTCAGATATCAGAAAGATATAAACACATTGTTAGTTTATTTCGATTAATTTTCCTGTAATTTTACACACTACATATTTCCAGTTAGCCTGTCAGGTTGATAATTGGTCTATTATCTTCAAACATTATCACACAATACTTGTTTTAATTTTTGTTAAAAATCTAACAGGTAAATAATATTCAGATATGCATATATATTATTCATACCTTATCTTTGATCAATCAAATATTAAAACCATGAGAAAAACACTACTTTTTATTTCCATATTTCTATTTGCTGTTCAATTAATGGCTTTTAATCCTGAGGGAGATACATCCTGGAAATCGAAATATGAAGCATCCCTTGGCTTCTCACAAACAACCTTTACTAATTGGTCAGCAGGAGGAGATAATTCCTATTCGATAAATAGTATGCTTAATATTTATAAGAATTATGCCAAAGGTAAAATTTCATGGAATAATTACCTGGGATTGGCTTATGGAGTTAATTATAATAAATCAACAACTCCCAATGTAAGGAAAACAAATGATAAAATAAATTTCCTGACGAAAGGCGGCATCTATGCCTGGAAACACTGGGATTACGCCGGAACTTTTGAATTCAAATCGCAATTTGACGAAGGATTTGATTATGGCCAAGACTCTGCAGTTAAAGTTTCAAAGTTTATGGCACCAGGCTATTTCCAGCTATCAATTGGTATGAATTACAAACCTGTTGACTATTTCTTTGTTTTCATTTCGCCAATCGGAGCAAGATTAACCGTTGTAAACGATAAATCATTAACCAACCGGCCTGAAGGAGCATACGGCATTTTTGGAGATAATACCACACTATGGCAAGTTGGCGGATCCGTAAATGTTGGCTTTAAAAAAGATATCCTTAAAAATGTTAACTTGATGTCGAAACTCGATCTATTTTCTGATTATCGCAACCATCCTGAGAAAATTATTGTTGGCTGGGAAAACAATATACTGATGAAAGTTAATAAATATATTTCTCTAAATCTAGCCACCATGCTGATCCGGGATCATAATATAACATTTGTTGATAAAAACGGCAATTCCCAGGGTGTTAAGACACAATTCAGGGAAACTTTCAGCCTGGGATTAACATATACCATGGCTCATTAGCAAATTCATAATTATCAATTAACCTTAATATTAATCAAAAACAAAAACAAAATGGGACTCGTTAAAGAATTCAAGGATTTTATTATGAAAGGCAATGTAGTGGACCTGGCTATTGCTGTAATCATTGGCAGTGCGTTTGGCGCTATTGTAAACTCGCTTATTGCGGATGTAATTACACCATTATTATTAAATCCGGCATTAGATGCAGCCGGGGTTAAAAACATAGCTGAATTAACCTGGGGAGCTGTAAAATACGGGAATTTCCTATCCTCAGTTATATCCTTCCTCGTAATTGCTTTTGTGCTTTTCTTGATTATCAAAGGCTTTAATGCAACCAAAAAGAAGATTGTCGCAATTCCTCCTCCTCCTCCTGCACAGGAAGTTCTGCTTGGCGAAATCAGGGATCTGCTGAAAGCACAGAAATAATCTATTCTTTCACTTTTCCAAAAAATAAACCGGCTTCAAAAGAGCTGGTTTTTACTTTTCATTCCACTACTCAGAAATATTCATTCAGCAGAGCTATTAAATTATCAGAAAAAAATAAAAAGCAATGTAACTAATCAGTTTGACTAAAGTAAGGAAAAACAAATATATGCCACAGATTACTCAGATTTCACAGATAATTATTTGTCATTTTTAATTGAAATTAATTGAAAAACTGCTTAAAGCAGTTTGAAATCTGTGCAATCCGTGTAATCTGTGGCAAAAACGCATTTTGATCAGACTGATTAGTTACAAAGCAATTAATCAGATAAATTATCAGACCAGACAACTTTATTGATCATGCATTCGTTATTTTTGCCTTTCTATAAGTAATGCCTCGAAGTATGAAAAAAAAACGCCTGAGTAGAAAAGCAGGTTTGCCACCGGGAAGCCCCGTATACACCGGAATACAAACAGGGCCAACGGTAATCAGCATGCTTGTGTATGACGATGAGAATTTCAAGGCTTACGAAAATATTTCTGTTGAACAGGCTATAAAAATACAGGGAGTAGAAACAACAAACTGGATTATCGTAACGGGATTCAGTGAGCCTGAAAACCTGCAAAAACTTGGTGAACATTTTGGAATACATCCTTTGATTATTGAAGATATTTTCAATGTGGATCACATGCCAAAAGTAGAAGATCTGGATAAGAGTTTGTTTATCACACTCAAAAACCTTACCTGGAATGAAAAAGAGCAGTCTATTGAATCAGAGCAGATAAGTTTATTTTTAGGAAGTAATGTGCTTATTTCATTTGAAGAAAAAGACAATAACATTTTCGAACAGATTATTAAACGTTTAGAAGCAGGTAAAGGAAGAGGCAGGATTAGGCAGGAGGACTATCTATGCTATTTACTTATGGATCAAATTGTTGACAATTATTATATCCTGCTCGATCATACTGAAGATCAGATGGAAGATCTCGAAAAATTATTGATCGATAATCCCACCAATGAGCTTTCACATTCATTCCTCAGACTTAAGAAAAACCTGATGCTGCTTCGCAAAACTATAAACCCATTAAAAGAAGAAATCAGGTTCCTGGCGCGCGAAGAATCAGGAGTAATCAGTGAATATACGAGGCAATACCTGAGCGATATAAATGATCACCTTTCGTTTATCATTCAATCTATTGATAGTTCCCGCGAAATGATCTCGTCCATGATGGACCTGCTGATGGCCAACAATGCCAACCGCATGAACAGTATTATGAAAACGCTCACGCTGGTTTCGACCATCGTTATTCCAATGACCCTGGTAACAGGTATTTATGGGATGAATTTTGATTTTATGCCTGAACTTCACTGGAAGTATGGATACCCCGTTTTCTTATCTGCCACTGCTGCTATGGGTATTATCATGTATATTTATATGAAAAGGAAGAATTGGTTTTAGGGTTGGATAAAAGTTAATAGTAAATGGGAAATAGAAAAAGGTTTGAGCTTGCTTTTTGAATTGACCATTTAATTACCATTTAAATCTCTTCCTTATCGCCCCTCGCCTTGTCACCCTTCGCCCCTCTTTGCAGGAAGAAAGTATCCCAATGAAATTAAACATTTACCAATAATAAAACCAATATGCCCCGTATCGGCCTTTTAAGCGACACCCATAGTTTTATAAATCCACGAATACTTGAGTTTTTCTCAACCTGCGACGAAATATGGCATGCCGGGGATATTGGAAATTTAGAAACTGCTGATAAATTAGCTTCTTTAAAACCATTAAAAGCTGTGTATGGAAATATTGACGGCACAGAAATCAGAAAATCCTATCCTAAAAACCAGGTTTTTATGTGCGGTCAGGTGAAAGTACTGATCACGCATATAGGTGGTTATCCCGGAAGATATGAAAAGGAAGCCAGGCAACTGATTGAAATTGAAAAACCCGGGCTATTCATTTGCGGACATTCACACATACTCAAAGTGCTGTATGATAAGAAACATGAACTTCTCCATATCAATCCCGGCGCAGCCGGCAATTCAGGATTTCACCATGTAATAACCTGTGTAAGGTTTGTAATTGACGGAAAAGATATTAGGGATTTAGAGGTGTTTGAGAAGCAGAGGTAGATGAGAAAGGGGTTGGGGTTAGGATTTAGTGCTTAGGTTTTAGGAGTTGGGGACTAAAAACCCAGGTTCCTCAATTAAAAATCCCAAATCCCAAATCACAAATCACAAATCACAAATCCCAAATCACAAATCACAAATCACAAATCACAAATCACAAATCCTACCTCAGCCTGTCAGCCGACCGAACCAGTTTGTCATCGCGTTTTATCGCCCTGTTTGCCATCACCATAAAAACAAGCGCAACCAATGGAAGGTATATGCCAAATGCTTTACTGTAATCGGGAACAATATTGATTTTCTTCTCAATCATCGGGATGTAGAGGAAGAAAATCCCCATAATCAATGCTATACCTGCAAGTACTCCGATGTTGGTTAGTTTAATTTGAAATGAACGGTTTTTGAATTGAAAAATCGTAAACAAATTAAGAAGTGCCAATCCAATGACAACAATTATCAGGGGAAGAAATACCATTGGATTAAATGCGTTCGGATCGCCGGGTACCATATTCTTCAATCCTTTAACCGAAAATATATAAGCGCCGTTTTCCGAAAAAAACTGTGCCAGCGGGAAAGCAAAAAGCAGAGCAATTGCTATAAAAGCAAGCGACAGGTATAAAGTCTGGATACGTTGAATCATGGCTGTTAAGATTTTTATTAGAATGCAAAGATAACATTGAATAGTGAATAGAAAATAGTGATTACCGAAAAATGGGAGAAAATTGCACTCAGGGTTAAAAAGCAGAGCTGAAATTGTCAGAAAACTATACAATATCGCCCGCTGAAAAAGAAAAAAGTCTACAACATCTTTTAGTATTTCTTTTTTCTGCAATTTAGCATCAGTAATAATTCAAAACCAACCAGTATTTAATTCTTTAAATAACGTATGCCTCAACGCACAACCATAATCTGGGACTGGAACGGAACCTTGCTTGACGACGCTGAAATATGCCGTGAAGCAATTAACAAAATGCTGAAAGTCCGCAACCTGCCGGAATTAAGCCTTTCAACATACCGCGACGTTTTTACATTTCCCGTTATTGAATATTATAAAGAAGTTGGATTCAATTTCGACAATGAAGAATGGGAACCTGTCGCAATGGAATTTATCAGTTTATACCTCGGCGCGTTACCTCAATGCGGGCTTACACCCTTTGCCGCCAAAACACTTGAAATATTTAAACTGAAAGGCTACCGGCAGGCAATTATTTCAGCCATGCAACATGATGCGCTTCTGAAATCCGTTTCTGCCCTGGGAATTTTCGAATACTTCGATTACATTGGTGGCATCGGCGATCACTACGGCGGCGGTAAAATTGATAATGCCCGGAACTATTTCATACAGGCCGGACTCAGCCCTGAAAAAATAACTTTGATTGGCGATACTCTTCACGATTCACAGGTTGCCGCGGAATTGAATTGCAAATGTATATTGGTAGCTACCGGGCATCAATCGTTCCACAGACTTCAGGAAACCGGGTTACCGGTTATTACTAATTTATCAGAAATTGATTCGTCAATATACTGAAAACAGGATAAATTTCCACATCCGTTAAGTCCCAAATTCCAAATTCCAAATTCCAAATTCCAAATTCCAAGAGGGAAATCAGTGCAAGCTTTGGTTCTTGAGATTTGGAACTTGAGACTTGGATCTTTTTTAAAATGTGTGATTTTATCCCACTCCTGGTATAACAGGAACCAGCAGGTAAAACACGAAGAACCTTATTCAGGAATCTCCTTCACCTCATTCTTCAACTCAGCCTCACGGGCTTTATCAAAATAAAGTTCATTAATTGCTACTCCGGCAGCATATTCAATTTCGCTTTCCTTATCGCCGTTGTCCTTATAAGCAGTCCATAAACCTTCCTTCAGATCGTTATGCAATTGCCCAACCAGCATTGGGTTGCCATTAGGATAATAATATTTTGCGGAACCTTCGAACTTGCCTTTTTCGAAATTAACCTCGGCTTTGATGCTGTGGTCGGAAAAATATTGTTTGCGTACACCTTCCTTCAGCCCGTTCTGATACGGACATTCTTCCAGAAGTTTGCCATCATCGTAATATGTCTTCCAAACGCCAACAGGAATTCCTTTCTGATAAAACTCTTCAGAGGAAATGGTTTCCAGCTCGTTATAATATTTCCAGTGTCCGTCTTTTTTCGTTTCTATATAAAGTCCTTCAGCCATTTTTTTCCCGTTGGGATGAAAATTAATGGCAGTTGCACTTTTCCCATCGCTGGAATAAGTAAGTTCCGTACGAATTTTTCCATCTTCGTAATAATACCTGAAAACGCCCTGGGGAATATTATCTTTAAACCGGCCTTCATATATAACCTTTCCTTTGGCATCAAGCTTTTTCCATTCTCCTTGCTTAAGGCCTTTTGTATCGGTAACATTCTGCGAAAGCAGAAGAGTTGAGTTTAGTAATAACAGCAAACCAGTCAACAGAAGAGATTTCATTACATGCATTTGATTCGGATTTTTCATTCAGAGTTATAAACGCAATTGCGCTGACTATCGTATAAAGGCGCGAAAATTGCCTACTTTTGATGTGCAAATTTACAATTTATGAAGCCGGTTACGGCACAGATTTTTTTTAACTAAAATAAAAATGGAAGGCAATTATTCATCGGTATTATTAAAGAATGTGGTCGGCGAATTCACCCGTTTACCTGGAATAGGGCAGAAAACAGCTTTACGCCTGGCATTACACCTGTTGAAACAAGCGCCCGAAATTGCGGCCGCTTTGGGAGAATCCATTTTGAAACTCCGGAGTGAAATAAAATACTGCAAAGTGTGTAACAATATTTCGGACAGCGAGGTTTGCGGCATTTGCTCCAACCCGAAACGCGACCATACTACGCTTTGCATCGTTGAAGATATACGCGATATGCTTGCCATTGAGAATACAGGCCAGTTTAAAGGCGTTTACCATATCCTGGGCGGAATAATTTCACCGGTTGAGGGAATTGGCCCTTCTGATCTGAGCATCGCTCCTATCGTTGAAAAAGTGGGTACCGGTGAATTCAAAGAAGTAATAATGGCTTTACCTGCAACCGTTGAAGGCGATACCACGAATTTCTATCTTTTTAAAATGCTGAAGCAATTTGATGTTAATATCTCAATTATTGCCCGTGGGATTCCGGTTGGCGACGAACTGGATTATACGGATGAGATAACGCTTGGTCGTTCCATACTGATGAGGCAGCCGTACCAGGGATTAAAAGGGTAAATTCTTAATTTTGAAATATTGAAGTGAAAAGTAACGAAAAACATATAACACTTAATTATTAATGAAAAAGTAGCTTAAAACGCGATCCTTTGACGTTTAGTGTTTTGTGTTTAATATTTTTCACTGAAAATATTCCTTTCCCTATCGCTCCTTTTAATCTTCTTTACTGCCATTTAATACCAACATTTTACTTCATCCCTTGTTATTTCATATTGGCCAATTATAACTCTTTACATGAAAACAGAACTCCATCCCGCCAGCGAACGCGGCCATGCCAACCATGGCTGGCTCGACTCGTATCATAGCTTCAGTTTCGCCACTTATTTTAACCCGGCCCGCGAAAAATTCGGTTGCCTTCGGGTTTTGAACGATGATACCGTTTCCGGAGGAACAGGTTTTGATCTGCATCCTCATAACAATATGGAAATTGTCTCTATTATTCTCGAAGGTGCTCTCGAACACAGGGATAGTATCGGGAATATCCAGGTTATCACTCCGGGCGAAGTGCAGGTTATGACTGCAGGAACAGGCATTTATCATGCAGAATACAACCATTCGGAAACAGAACCGGTAAAATTTTTCCAATTATGGATATTCCCACGTGAGAAAGGGTTCAAACCACGATATGATCAGCTATTATTTCCTGATAAGGAAAAACAGGGTCAGCTTGTTACGCTGGTTACACCCGATAACAAGCAAGAGGAGAATGCGCTCTGGATACACCAGGATGCATATATTTCAAGTATAAATTTAAAGAAGGATAGTGATTTCGATTACCGGATCAGAATTGCCGGAAACGGAATATTTGTTTTTGTAGTTGAAGGGAGAATCACTTTCAATGAAAACGACTTATCTGCCAGGGATGCAATAGGAGTAAGTGAAACTGAAACAGTTCAGGTTAAAGCTATTGGTAATTCAAAAGTATTGTTTATTGAAGTTCCGATAAGATAAATCAGGAGAGTTGATATAGATATTTGACTTAGAATCAGGTTCCTGTACCAGCACTATCATCATTCATAAAGTCGAAGAGCGTCAACTGGTTAGGACTGACTTCCTGGTGTGTATGCCCGACCAGATGAACATTGCGCTGGAGAAATTCACGCAGCGCTTTCCTGAAAACCTTGTTCTCGGTAGTTTTGTGTATTTTACAGAATTGCCGAAGCAGCTTATTCTGGGTTTCCGGAATTTTCAGGTTCTTTTTGTAATACTTAATCTTACGAGGCTTCCTTTTCCCGCGCTTCGGCATAGCATCCGGTTTTAAAACTAATGCTGGCTAAAGTAATGCATTATATATCAGAACAACTACATAAAGAGAAATAGTAATTCACAATTTATGAACAAGGGGAACAGGGGTTAATTAGGAAATAGGAAATTAGTGCCAACTCTGAAAAAGATAGGTGAAATGGCGAAGGGAGACAAGGCGAAGGGCGATAAAATGAGATCCTAAGTAATAAAACAAATTAAGATTAAAACCTTTGAACGCCGAAGGCATCTGAACGCGAAGCTTCTGAACACCGAAGGCATTTGAACCCTTTTATCTAAATCAACGCTTTTATATCTAGGATAATCCTTTCTGCTAATTCCTCCGCCTTTGCAGCAGAAACACTTTCGGCATAAATCCGGATAATTGGTTCCGTATTTGATTTGCGCAGATGAACCCATTCGTTGCCGAATTCAATTTTCACACCATCGATGGTACTGTTAGGCTGATCCTTATATTTTTCCTGTACTTTTTGTAAAATCAGATCCGTATCCATTTCGGGCGAAAGCGTGATCTTATTTTTTGAAATGGTATATTCAGGGTAAGTTGCTTTTAATTGTGAGCAGGTGAGACCAGTTTTAGCCAGATGTGTTAAAAACAACGCAATTCCAACAAGAGCATCACGACCGTAATGGCTTTCGGGATAAATAACTCCGCCGTTGCCTTCGCCACCAATTATGGCGTTGGTGTCTTTCATCATCTTTACAACATTCACTTCGCCAACAGCGGATGCTGAATAACTTTGTCCTTTTGCCTCGGTTACATCGCGCAAAGCGCGTGTTGATGACATATTAGAAACTGTATTTCCAGGTGTGTGGCTCAGCACATAATCGGCCACAGCAACCAGCGTGTATTCTTCACCAAACATTTTACCATCTTCACTCACAATTGCCAGCCTGTCAACATCAGGATCTACAACAAAGCCTACATGAGCTCCATATTCAATAACAGTTTTACTCAATTCGCCCAGGTGTTCAGGTAATGGCTCAGGGTTATGAGGGAAAAGTCCATTGGGTTCGCAATACAAATCAAACACTTTTGCAACCCCCAAAGCCCTTAAAAGTCTGGGTATCACAATTCCGCCTGTTGAATTAACCGCATCCACAGCCACTTTAAAATTGGCCCTTTTAATGGCTTTTATATCTACCAACGGCAGGTCAAGAACCATTTTTATATGCCTGTCAATAAATGTATTATCAGTGGTATAACTACCAAGCTCATTCACATTACAGTATTCCACATCCTTCGACACAGCATTTTCAAGCACTCTTGCACCGGCATCAGCATCCAGAAATTCGCCTTTTGAGTTAAGCAGTTTAAGCGCGTTCCATTCTCCCGGATTATGACTTGCGGTTAAAATAATTCCACCATGTGCTTTATAGGACGTCACAGCAACTTCTACTGTTGGTGTGGTTGACAATCCAAGATCAATAACATCAATGCCCATTCCCATTAAAGTTCCACAAACCAGGCTGTTAACCATAGCGCCCGAAACGCGGGCATCGCGGCCAACGATAAGTTTAATTTTACCGGCAGGATTTGAACTGATAATATAAATAGCATAGCCTGTAACAAATTTTACAATATCAGCCGGAGTAAGGTTATCGCCCGGTTTACCGCCTATAGTGCCTCGTATTCCTGAAATACTTTTAATTAATGTCATAATGGGATGTTTTTTTTGCAAAGATACAATTAGCAGGGAACTATGGATTAGTTCAGGAGGTAAAAATGAAAGGAGTAGGGAGTTGTGAGTAAGGTGTAAGAAGTAAGAAGTAAGGAGTAAGGAGTAAGGAGTGGTGAGTTGTGAATAAGGAGTAAAGCGACAATAGTAAAGATTTAACAGAAGTTGTATGATGTTTTACAGTTATTGGAAGGAATAGTTAGTTACCAACAATGTTTATAGAATCATTCTGAACATGGCAAAACTGAAATCCGGATTGCAATAAGTGAGCATTAAAAATTGAAATACCAAAACATGAATGACTGAAACCTGAAACCCTTAATCTAAAAATTATTACCTTTGCAGAATTAAAAAAATTGAATACATTACAATGGATAATTACGAAGAAGATAAAGAATACCTGCGCGAACTGCTCGAACGCTTCGAAAGCGTTTCCGGGGAAGGTGGATATTCCTTTTTCGATAGTGGTGAGCTGGAAGATATTATTTACTATTATTTTAGTGAATCGGAATTGGTGAAAGCCCGCATAGCTATTGACTATGCCATTGAGCAATTCCCGTCAGAGGTCAGTTTCCAGGTGTTTAAAGCACAATATTTCCTGAACAACGGCGAGCCCGAAAAAGCCCTTGCCCGTTTGAACAGCCTTGATGCCGTTGATCCCCAGAATCCGGATATTTCGCTTACCCGCGCTACGGTGTACAGCACCATGCATAAACATGCCGAAGCCATCAGGGAATACCAGAAAGCCATCACCAAAGTGGATGAAGACCTGGATGAAATTCATACCAGCATTGCCTTTGAGTATCAGAATCTAAGGGATTATAAGAAAGCAGCCGAACATCTCAAAAAAGCCATACAGCTTAATAAAGAGAATGAAAGTCTTTTATATGAAATTGGTTACTGTTACGAAATGGGTGAGATGAGTGAGGATGCTATTGCATTTTTCACCCAGGAGATTGATAAAAGACCCTATTCCCTTGTTGCCTGGTATAACCTGGGTATCGCTTACAGTACCATAGATTTGTATGAAAAAGCAATTGATGCATTTGATTACTCCATAGCAATTGATCCAACATTTACGCCTGCTTATTTCAGTAAAGCGCAGTGTTATGAGCAAATGGAGATGTACCAGGAAGCCATAAATGTTTACAAACATACTTTCGAGCTCGAAAAGCCTGATGCCATGACCAATTACTATATTGGCGACTGCTACGCCAGTATGGAAAAATATGAAACTGCCATTGAATTCTACAGGAAATCAATCAGTCTCGAACGTCATTTTTCAGATTCATGGATGGGAATCGGGCTCTGCTTTGTAGAAATGGGACAGCATAGCGAAGCCTTATCCCATATGGAGCAAGCCATAAAACTGGAGGCTGACAACGCTGAATATTTTATTGTATTTGCCGAGACTCAACTTGCGCTTGGCATGGATGATGAAGCAGAGTTATCCTACCAAAAAGCAAGTGAACTTGAACCTTACCATGCCGAAATATGGCTGGATTACTCCGACTTCTATGCTGATGTAAAGAAAGATTATACAAAAGCACTCGAAATTCTGGAAGACGGCATCTATTACTAGGGCGAAAACAGTGCACTTACTTATCGCCGCGTTGCATATCTGTATGAATCAGGCAAACATAAAGAAGCAATTCTTGAACTTTTTATCGCTTTAACACAGGACTACGAAGCTCATACTCAATTACTCGAATATTCAGAAAAAATCAAAAACTCGGATGAAATTCTGGCAGTTATCGCATCGTACAAAAATCAATAATCATATAGGGAAAGCAAATCGCTGACCACCCTAAAACCTAATCCCCAAACCCTAACTCCTAAACAATATGGGAATCACACAATGGATTGCTAATACTGCCGTTGCTTTTATCGCCGCCACATCTTATCCCGGCGTATTTTTACTTATGGTTCTCGAAAGCATGGTTTTCCCGATTCCCAGTGAAGCAGTAATGCCTTTTGCCGGTTTCCTCATTGTTACCGGTCAATTTACCTTTACCGGTGTTATCATTGCAAGTACATTGGGTAGTATTGTCGGTTCACTGGCTTCGTATGCCATGGGTTTTTATGGCGGCAAACCATTTATTCTAAGGTTCGGTAAATACCTTTTGCTTGATTCGCACGACCTTGAAATTACCGAACGTTTTTTTGCCAAACGTGGCGAATTAACCATTTTTATTTCGCGCTTTATTCCGGTTATACGCCATTTGATCAGTATCCCTGCAGGTTTGGGTAAAATGAATATCTGGAAATTTATAATCTATACGATTTTAGGCGCCGGAATGTGGAATGCATTTTTAACTTATGTAGGTTTTAAGCTGAAAGAAAACTGGACAGAAGTTATGACATACAGCCATACCATTGATATAGTTGTAGTTGCTGTGCTTGGAATGGCATTTTTATACTATGCATACAAAGTTTACATCAATCTCACAAAGAAAAAAACAGTAAGCTGATCATGCGTTTGTTCGGACTGATCGGCTATCCGCTTTCACATTCTTTTTCCGCGAAGTTTTTTGCAGAAAAGTTTGCAGCTGAAGGTATTTCGGATGCAGGTTACCAGCTTTTCCCTTTGGAGAGTATCTCTGAAATTACTACTCTAATCGCACTCCAACCTGACTTACAAGGTTTTAATATTACGATTCCTTATAAAGTTGCAATATTGCCTTTTCTCGACCATATTTCGGATGCAGCAAAATCTGTCGGGGCAGTGAATTGTGTAAAAATTGAGAGAAACGAATCAGGTATTACTCTTACAGGACATAATACAGATGTTTACGGCTTCCGGGAATCATTAACACCGGTGTTAAAACATATTCATAAAAATGCGCTTGTACTTGGCACAGGCGGTGCCGCAAAAGCTGTGTGTTACACTTTAAATGAGCTTGGAATAAATTATACTTTGGTTTCACGCTCTGGAAATGGGGAGTCAGTTCTGAACTATTCTCAGCTAAGCGAAAGAATAATCAGCGGTAATCTTCTTATTATCAACACTTCGCCGGTTGGTACATTTCCTGAGGTTGACAAATGCCCGGATATTCCATATCAATTCCTTGGCAGCAAACATCTGTTATTTGATCTTATTTATAACCCGGCTGAAACTAAATTCCTCCGATTGGGCCGTGAAGCTGGTGCTACTACTTTAAATGGTGCTAATATGCTTGTATTGCAAGCGGAAAAGTCGTGGGAAATTTGGAACGCTTGATTTTGATACTTCAAATGTGATGTATAGAGGGGCGACAATGCGAAGGGCGACAGGGCGAAGTATTATCCGACTTAATTCTCTGAAAAATTATAACTTTCGACTTTTTTCTTCCCCCAAATCCTAATCCCCAACCCCTAAACCCTATTTCCATGTCCGTCCTGATGCAATTTGCCATGTTTCCAACTGATAAGGGCGCCAGCGCAAGTCCTTATGTAAGCCGCGTGATTGCAATGATCCGTGAAAGTGGTTTTCCATACCAGCTCAGTGCCATGGGAACCATAATTGAAACCGAAACACTTGAAGAAGCACAATCGGTTGTAACAAAAGCTTATTCGTTGTTACAAGCTGATTGTACCCGCGTTTACTGCACAGTTACTTTTGATATCCGTGATGGCGCAGTTGGACGAATGCAACAAAAAGTCGCAGCTATTGAAGATAAAATAGGCCCTGTAAATCACTGATCCCTGCGGATCACTTCGATAGTAAAATCAGCCGCCAGGGCTGCCAATGCGCCAATTGCTGCAAATACCGGTAAAATCACTGCCCCGATAACGCCTATAGTTACAGGAATTTCAAGGTAAACCTTACCCTCATGATCCTTGATAATAATACGGTTTACATTGCCTTCGTCAATAATTTCGCGGATTTTCCGGAGTAAATCTTCGCCTTTAACTTTAAATTCGGATGAGTTCATTTTCTTACTGTTTTATGATGATCTGACGAGATTTCAGGGATTTGGTTACATCTGAAAAAGGATTTAGGGATTAGGGGTTGGGGATTAGGGATCGTCAGTTCATCCATTAAAAGAAAGGGAATCCCACGAAACAAGAATTCGATTTTCTGATAAGCTTCATAATTCGTACTTTTGCACACATGTTCCGAAATATATTTATCTTTTTCATTCTGTTTACTGCATTATCTCTGGTTTCATGTCAGCAAAAAACTGTTGATAATAATAAGATCCAGCTTACAGTAAGCATCATCCCTCAGAAGTACCTGGTAACTTTTATTGCCGGCGATAAGTTTGATATTCAGGCCATGCAGCCCATCGGATCGAACCACGAAACCTACGAGCCTGCTCCCCGTGATATGGAAAAAATTTCAGCATCAAAGCTATACCTGGCTCTTGGCGCACTTGATTTTGAGATGGCATGGCTCGACAGATTTAAGGCTTCGAATCCTGCGATGACGGTTATCAATACAAGTGAAGGCATACAAATGATAAGCGGACACCATCATGAAGATGAGGAAGCTGATGAACAACAAAATCATGGTATTGATCCACATACATGGCTTTCACCTTCCTGTATGAAAGTACAGGCAGCCAATATCAGCAAAGCGTTATCAACAATTGATACAGCAAATGCTTCATTTTATAACTCAAATCTGAATAAGTTTAATCAAACTGCTGATTCTGTTGACCGTTTAATCCGTGAGAAACTTGCAGGCTCCGAAGGCAAATCAATCCTCATTTTTCATCCGGCACTGGCCTATTTTGCCCGTGATTATAACCTTATTCAAATCAGTATTGAACAGGACGGAAAAGAACCATCCCCGGCTTACCTGGCTGAGCTTGTTAAAACCGCTAAGGGAAAAAATATTAAAGCCGTATTTATTTCAAAAGAATTTGACACCCGTAACGCAGAAGTGATTGCCCTTGAGATCAAAGGGAAAGTTGTTGTTTTTGATCCTATGGCTGATAACTGGGCAGAAAACATGATTCACCTCGCCGATTTGATTGCGTCAAACTGATATTCAAATAAAACCATGAACGAACTCATTAAACTGGAACATGTTACCGCCGGCTACGACAATGGGATTGTGCTGCGCGATGTTTCAATCACGATTTCGGAACAGGACTTTATTGGAGTAATTGGTCCGAATGGTGGTGGCAAAACCACGCTGATCAAATTGATACTCGGGCTTATAAAACCTGTTTCAGGCACAATTCAACGTTTTGACAAGCAGGAAGGTAGTTTTATAGGATATTTACCACAGCAATCACAAATCGACCGGAAATTCCCGATCACGGTTCAGGATATTGTGCTTTCAGGGCTGATGTCGGCTGGAAAAGGATTGAGCCGTTATTCGTCAAAAGATAAAAAACAGGCATATGATCTGCTTGAACAAATGGGGATAAGTCACCTGGCAAAACGAACAGCAGGTGAGCTTTCGGGCGGACAATTGCAGCGCGTTTTTATCTGCCGCGCGCTTATTTCATCACCAAAACTGTTAATACTCGACGAACCGAATACCTTTGTTGACAACCGTTTTGAGCACGAAATGTATGAGCTGCTGCAGCAATTCAATAAAAAGATGGCCATTATGATCATTTCGCATGATGTAGGTACCATTTCGTATTTCGTTAAAACGATAGCCTGTGTAAATACGTATTTGCATTATCATCCTTCAAATATCATTACCGAGGAACAACTTGCCGGTTACAATTGCCCGTTGCAGATCATTACCCATGGTGATGTGCCACACACAGTGCTTCAAAAACACGACCACAGCCGCGATCATGATCATGAACATGAGCATAATCATGGCAATGCCATCACTCACTCAGATTATAAGCACGAATAAGATGGCAGGAATTCTCTCATACGACTTTGTTCTCCATGCTGTTGAAGCTGCTTTCCTTGCCAGCATTACCTGTGGTTTTATCGGGGCTTATATTGTAGCGCGTCGCATGGTTTTTATCAGCGGCGGAATTACTCATGCTTCGTTCGGAGGAATCGGGCTTGGCTATTTTCTAGGGATAAACCCGATTTTTGGGGCAGCTATTTTCAGCATCTTATCAGCATTTGGTATCAGGCTGGTTTCGAAACAAACTGATATCCGGGAAGATTCTGCAATCGGAATTTTATGGTCTTTCGGAATGGCGGTTGGGATAATATTTATTTATCTTACTCCTGGTTATGCGCCAAACCTGATGTCGTATCTTTTTGGCAGCATACTTACTGTTACATCTACCGACCTTACTCTGATGGCAATACTGGCGGCGATAACCGTTACAGTTTTCTTGCTTTTTTACCGGACAATTTTATTTATTTCGTTCGATGAGGAATATGCGCGTTCGCACAATGCGCCGGTTGAAACTTTTAATTACCTGATGTTGACTCTGGTCGCATTAGTGATTGTAATAAACATAAGAGTTGCAGGAATCATACTGGTAATTTCGTATTTAACAATACCGCAAAGCACAGCCAATCTGTTTGTTAACGATTTAAAGAAGATCATTATCCTTTCGATGATTATTAGTTTTGCCGGAAGCATAACTGGATTATTTTTATCGTATTACTGGAATATTCCTTCGGGAGCGACTATTATTTTTGTATTTGTATTGATTTTTATGATTGCCCGGGTTATTGTTTACCTGAGAAATCTGAAACAGAGAAATAATTCAATTTCAGACAGATAGAAATTATCTGAGCAAACTCACCGGGCCTAACAACTCATAAACAGGACCTTTTCTAAACGGTACAAACTATTATTCAGCACCCTTGTTTCAAATTCTAAGAAATAGGTTAACTTTGTTTCTACAGAATTGAATGTTAGATATTCCTTTCAAAAGACGGAGGTAATTTGTACCAGGTTCTGGTTGTTTCCGACGGCACAGGGCGAACTGCCCGGCAGGCGCTTAATGCAGCGCTCACCCAGTTTCCGGGGATTGAAATAGATGTGGTTGTTCATTCCGATGTGAGATCACAACAAGAAATAAAGAAAATTGTTGCCAAAGCATTAAAATCGAAAGCTCTGATTGTTCATACGCTTGTTACTGATTCTCTGCGTGAGTATATTATCCGCGAAAGCCATACCAACAATGTGGAAACTACCGACCTGATGGGGCCTTTACTTACCCGGCTTTCAAGCCAATTTATCCATGAACCTTCGCAGCAACCCGGACTTTTTAACAAACTGAATAAAGAATACTTTCAGCGTATTGATTCCATGCAGTTTGCCTTTAACCACGATGACGGTCAGCGTACGGAAAGCCTCAATGAGGCTGACATAATCTTGCTTGGTGTTTCGCGAACATTTAAAACGCCAATCAGTATTTACCTGGCCTACAAAGGCTGGTTTGCGGCGAATGTTCCTATCATAATGGGACTAAATCCACCGGAAGTGCTGAATCATATTGATTCATCTAAAGTTTTTTGCCTTACAACAAGTGCTTCACGACTGTCGGAATTGCGAAAAACCCGTAACGTGCGACTCGGAGGAAATGTTGGAAATTATTCAGAACCGGAATATGTTTCCCGCGAAATCAATTTCGCCAACCGTTTCTATAATCTTCATCCCAGCTGGACATTAGTAAATGTAACTTCGAAATCAATCGAAGAGATCGCTTCAGAGATACTGGCGATTATGGCAGGAAGGAAGAAGGGAGTAGAGTAGAAAATAGAAAATGGGGAAAATGGGAAAATGGAAAATAGTGAAATGGGAAATGGGAAAAGTGGAAATGGGAAAAGAACGTGAAGAAAAAAAAAGATCAGAAAAGTTAAGGCAGAACTACTCAACCTTCACCATCTTATACTCCTGGAGTTTAACAATATTTACTTCATGATTTTGAAGTCCGTCACCGGTTTTAGGGGCAGAAAAATCAAAATTATACTGCAAACCAGTTCCATTGTATTCCGGCAAACACGAAATATAGTTATCTCCTAACCACATAAGCGAGGTAAGGAAATACCATCCTATATCGTAACCCAGGAAAGCATGTTTTGCAGATAATGGAACCGAACCATATTTATTCCGGAACCGGGTGATAAACTGCTGAACTGCTTCGCTTTCGTAATCGATATAACTGGATGTAACCTGGTGAAAATTCAAATTAACAAGGAATTCTGTTTCCAATTCGAGTTCTTCCCAACCATCCATACCCATCAGAATTATGTCGTTTGATTTAGAAAGCGGGTTAAGCAGCGACACAAAATTCGGAACATTAGTTTTATTATTCGAAAAGAAAATTATAATGTTTTTAGCATTAGGTTTAAGTTTTTTCGCAAGGCCGGCCATCATATCTGATGAATAAGCAACTTCCTGCATACTGCCTCTGAAAGAGTGACTCGTTAGACTGGATTTTATGCTAGCTGCGAAATCACTAATTATCGCTTTCTGCTCCTTATTATCATTCCTTACAGCAATAATATTTGCGTTTGGATACTTACTAATGATGAAAGATGAAAGTTTAGCCGCAACTCCGGCACCTGAAACCTGCGTTTTTAAAACAAAAGGATTTCCTTCAACAATATTTTCTCGACGGGATAAAGGGTTAATAATTCCAATTTCATGTTTTTTAGCAAAACGGGCAGCAACAGAGAACGAATTTGCATACATCGGTCCAACAATCAGATCCATTTTATCCATGCCAGGTTTGCGTAATGTTTGCTTTATCGTCAGAGTATCATTTAACTTATCGCCATCCAAAACCTGGATGCGTGCGTGAAGCCCGTATTTCTCGAGCGAATCAGCCGCCAGCATGAAACCTGCATAAAACTGGAAATAATTGAAATTTTCGAATTCCGAAGCATTTTTTGTCTCCGGTGCTTCAATAGCATCCGTGGCTTCATCAAGATTAAAAGGGAGGATCAATGCTACTTTATAAGTCGTTTTAATATTTTCCGCATTATAACAATCACCGGGAACACCAGGCGACTTAGGCGCAACAGGAACAACAACAATTTCCGATTCTTTTTTATCTGTTGGGTTAACTCCGATTTTAGTGCCGATTTTACGTAACTTTAAAACCATACCTGCTTTAAGACCGCCACTCAATTGTGGATTCAGGTCAATCAGATCATCAACAGATACGTTGTGAGCTTTCCCGATACTGTAAAGTGTTTCACCTGTTTTTACAATAACTTCATCCGGCTTCGATCCAACTTTAATCGCTTTTTCAGCAGGGACCTCAATAGCAGCAACTTTTTCAATGGATTTTTTCTTTGGAATTCTGATTTCCATTCCATCTTTCAATCCCTCGAAGCCGGGATTAGCATTGATGATATCGTCAACACTTACATTATATTGTTTTGAAATACCATAAAGCGTTTCCTGCTTTTTTACCTGGTAAAGTATATAATTCGGATCATCAGCAGGTTTATTCTGCACTTTTTGATTTTCAGCAGGCTTGGCCTGTTCATTCTTTATTTCTGTCTTGGGCTTAGTATCAGCATCTGGAATTGCTACTATTGACCTTTGCGGAATCCGAAGAACCATATCAGCTTTTAATCCCTGGGAAATTACAGGATTATCGGCGCTTATTTCTTCAACTGATACATTGTATGCTTTAGCAATTGCAGCAAGAGTTTCACCTTTATTAACGAAATGAATATAAAATGGCTTCCCTTTATAATTCTCAATTACAGTTGATCGTTTCGCAATAACATCCTGCGCGTAAACGTGTTGAGTATAGTTAGCTGCAATTAACAGAAATAGCAAAGTGAATAAACGAAAACGCATGGAAATAAATGTTTGTTGAAAAATAGAATGCGGCATAGCGTGTAAATATAAGCAAAAACCAGACCCGTGTTTATTAATCATTTTCAGATATGGGATCAGATTACCCTGTAATGCTGTCGTGCCTTACTCCCATTCAATAGTTGCTGGTGGTTTTGAACTAATATCATAAACTACCCGGTTTATGCCTTTCACTTTATTGATAATCTCGCTCGAAATGGCTGATAAAAATTCGTATGGAAGATAAGCCCAATCAGCAGTCATTCCATCGGTAGATGTTACAGCTCTGAGTGCAACCACGTTCTCGTAAGTACGCTCATCGCCCATTACTCCTACGGATTGTACAGGCAGCAACATCGTTCCGGCTTGCCATACTTTATTGTAGAGGCCATGATTTTTTAGTCCGTTTATGAAAATAGCATCTGCTTCCTGCAGGATTGCTACTTTTTCGGGAGTAACATCGCTCAATATCCGGATTCCTAAACCCGGACCCGGGAAAGGATGCCTGCTGAGAATATTGGGATCAATCAGCAAAGTAGTTCCAACGCGGCGGACTTCATCTTTAAAAAGACTTTTGAGAGGTTCCACCACTTTGAGTTTCATAAAATCGGGCAAACCGCCCACATTATGATGGCTCTTGATGGTAGCTGAAGGACCTTTAACTGATATTGATTCAATAACATCAGGATAAATAGTGCCCTGAGCCAGCCATTTCACATCTTCGATGCGATGCGCTTCTTCATCAAAAACTTCGATAAACGTGCGGCCGATTGCTTTGCGCTTTGCCTCCGGCTCCGTAATTCCTATTAATGCATCAAGGAAACGCTTGCCGGCATCCACACCTTTTACGTTTAAACCCATATGCTCATAAGAGTCAAGAACAGATTGAAATTCATCCTTGCGCAATAATCCGTTGTCGACAAAAATGCAATATAACTGCTTCCCAATGGCTTTATGCAGAAGTACCGCGGCAACCGAACTATCAACACCACCTGATAAACCAAGTACTACTTTATCATTCCCAAGCTGATTTTTTAATTCAGCTACTGTAGTTTCAACAAACGCAAGCGGAGTCCAGTCCTGGTTGCATCCGCAGATATCAACCATAAAATTGCGCAGCAAAACTGTGCCGTCAACACTATGATAAACTTCGGGATGGAATTGTATACCGTATGTTTGTTCGCCCTGAATACAGAAACCAGCAACTTTTACATCCGGGGTGCTTGCAATGATCCGGAAACTTTCCGGAATATCCAGAATTGTGTCGCCATGACTCATCCAAACCTGTCCACCGTCCGACATGCCGCGCACCAATTCATTCTGATGATCGATAAACGAAAGATTTGCACGACCGTATTCCCTGATTTCGGAAGGAGCAATTACTCCGCCATCTGTTTTAGATAAATACTGCGCGCCATAACATACTCCGAGAATTGGGTATTTCCCTCTGATAGCTGACAGATCAGGTGCTGGTGAATCTGCATCACGCACTGAAAAAGGGCTTCCCGACAGAATCACACCTTTGATATGGTTGCCAAGCGCAGGAATATGGTTAAACGGATGTATTTCGCAATACACATTGAGTTCGCGTATACGCCTGGCAATGAGCTGGGTATATTGCGAACCGAAATCGAGGATCAGAATTGTTTCGTGCATGGCACAAAGATAAAAAGAAAGTAGGAAGCAAAAGATGCAAACTGCACGTTTATAGAAATATCATGTGGCCTGGAAATTGAACACGAATTGATTGTTTACAGTTTTTCAGGATTTTCTGTTTTTATTCTAAAAATTTCTCAATTTTCAGATTAATCCTTTAACAGGAAACTGACCTCATTTCCCGGCTGAAGTTCAACCGGCTCTTTTCCAGGTACAAATAACCTCATTGACCTGTTTCCAAGTAAGTTTAGAATGTTATTATCAACCTGTAAGGCGGTAGCTTCACGCAATCCAACAACGACAATATCGGTATTCAATGCCTGGAACTCATTGATCCGTTGCTCACGCGTTTCACCTCCATGACCTTCCGGATTTGCATCAAGGTAATGTGGATTTATCTGGAAAGGAATCAGGTTCAACGTTTTGAATGAAGATGGCTGAATAATAGGCATATCATTAGTAGTGCATAAGGTTGGGCAGGCAACATTTGATCCGGCGCTCCAACCAATAAACGGAGTTCCGGCAAGCGCTTTCTCCCTGATGGCAGCCATAATCCCTGTTTCATGCATCATCTGAACCAGCCTGAAAGTGTTTCCGCCTCCCACAACTATACATTCAGCTTTATTTACTGATAGCACAGGATCACTGACTGTATGAACCGATTGAACCTGGCATCCCCACATACCGAATACATCACTGACACGATTTGTATAATCATCCCAGCTTACTGTAACACCGGCATACGGCACAAACAAACATGATCTGATGTTATTCTTTTTGATAAACCGGCTGAGTATTTCCCTTGGCCAACCTAAGTATTCTTCTCCCTGGTTGGTGGAATTGCTTAATAATAAGAGTTGCATGATGGATTGGATTTAAGGATCAAAGATAATAGAAGATTTAGTATATTAAGCTTCCGAGACGATATAGTAGTCATTCAATTGTTGATGCATGAGATTTTAGCGTATTTGAGTCATTTTAGTTGTCATTCGATGGTCATTCAATGGTTGAGGTGTGAGAATTCAGAGAGTTTGAGTTATGTTAGTTGTCATTCGATGGTCATTCAATGGTTGAGGTGTGAGAATTCAGAGCGTTTGAGTTATGTTAGTTGTCATTCGATGGTCATTCAATGGTTGAGGTGTGAGAATTCAGAGAGTCTGAGTTATATTAGTTGTCATTCGATGGTTATTCAATGGTTGAGGTGTGAGATTTTAGAGTGTTTGAGTTGAAGTAGTTGCTATTCGATGGACATTCGGTTGTTGTTCGGGACTTGCGAATTGGAATTTGGGATTTGTATCTTGAGACTTGTCACTTTGAATTTCAGTACATTTGCTGATTCTTAATCCTATTTATGCAGAAAGGCGTTTACAATCGCGGGGCGATAATTATGCTGTGGATTACGGCAGCAATATGGGGCTTTGCTTTTGTTGCGCAACGTGCCGGAATGGAATTTATCGGTCCTTTTACGTTTAACGGGATTCGGTTTTTATTGGGGAGCGCCTCACTACTTCCGCTTATATTCTGGATGAAATTCAAACAGAAGAGTCCATCGGCAAAGCAAAAGAATATTCTGAAAGGTGGCCTCTTAGCAGGAATAGTACTTTTTATCGGAGCTTCGCTGCAGCAGGCTGGCATGGTTTATACAACAGCTGGAAAAGCCGGTTTCATCACTGGCTTTTATGTGATTCTTGTTCCGCTGATCGGCATTCTTATCGGGCAACATATTACCCGTATATTGTGGATGGGTGCTTTTATTGCCCTTGCAGGACTATATCTTTTAACAATTGACGGACCGTTTATCTTACAATACGGCGATTTACTTATTTTGCTGAGTGCATTTTTCTGGGCTATACATGTGCAATTAATTAACAAACTTGTTGACACACATTCTGCACTTCCGCTTTCGGCATTTCAGTTCGCGGTTTGCGGCATATTAAGCCTTACTGCAGCTTTTATTTTTGAAACGATCACGTTACAAACTATTCTTCAGGCATCATGGCCATTGCTGTATGGCGGTCTGATATCGGTTGGCATTGCTTATACCATGCAAGTTGTGGCCCAGCAACATGTTCACCCGGCCTATGCTTCCATCATTTTAAGTTTTGAGACAGTTTTTGCTGTAATCGGAGGCTGGCTTCTGCTTAACGAAATACTGAGTTTCCGCAATCTGGCAGGATGCTTATTGATGCTGGCGGGAATGGTTATGGTGCAGGTTTGGGGAAGCAGAAGATGACCAATGGAGAAATATCAGGAATAAAACCCATTCTATTCCTGATGTTTATAGCCCCTGAAAACCAACACCGAAAGGAACAATACTGACAACATCAGTAAAAACGCAATCATCCAATTGGCTGTATTAGAAGCAACAGGAGTATTTCTTACATTAGTACGGGTTTTCTCTTTTCTGGTGTTTGCAATTGAATCACTATATAATTCCAAATAAGTTTGAGCAAACAAATCCTGCAGGCTGTCGGCGGTTGAAAAATTATGCAGGATTGCATTGGCATGGGCGAGATTCCTATAGTTTTCGAGCAATTCGTACCTGGCACTTAAATTTACAGTTATCTGCAAACTCTTCGACAAATAACCAACGGCTTTATCCATTTCGTTGAGTTCAATTAAATTCCGGCCAATAGCCGTCATTACGGCGGAAGCTTGTCGTACATTCCGGGTATCTTCATTTCGTTTCAATAACTTCTGTAAAATCTCTATTGATTTTGAATACTCTTTCTGTGAGGTAAATATTTCTGCCATTGTAGTAAGAGTCTTGTCGATATTAAAAGCGTCGTCACTTTCATCACTCATCTCAAGAGCAATATTCAGGTATTTCATTGCTATTTCAGGCTTTTTCATGTTCCAGTAAGTGTATCCCAGGTTACTGTTTGCCATTATTTCCATGTATTTATCATTCAGTTCAACAGCCATATTCAATGCCTGATTAAAATCGCGTATTGAGTTATCATATTGTTGCAGATAAGCAAATGCCGCTCCTCTGTTGATGTAACAAGTCAACAAACCAGGCTTATACAATAAGTCAGAATAAATTTTTATAGATTCATTAGTTAGCTTAAGTGCTGATTTCGCATCACCAAGATAAATATAGATACTAACCATATTGTCTTTCGTTTGTGCAACCCCGATCTGATCATTGAGTTTCGTATCCATTTCGATGGAATGCTCATAAAATTTTAACGCTTCATCGTATTTTCCTGTTTCCTGCGAAATCAGTCCGAGGTTATTATAGCATGCTGACATACCCTTTTTATCCCCAAATTTAGAAAACAGTTCAAGAGATTGTCTATAACATAACATTGCCGAATCATTATTCCCTACAAAAAACCAGCAAACACCTTCATTTTTCAAGGCAAGAGCTTTACCTTGAAGGTAATTAGCCTTAGCCGAAAGCTCAAATGCCTGCCTTGCAAAATCCAGCGCTTTATACCTGTCAGTTTTCCGGTATACTACCGATATTTCATTCATCAAATCGATCTTTTCAGTGCCTTTGACTTTCTGCATTTGTTCAATCAAAGGTGCTGCTTCGTCCTGAGCAATAAGCAACAGAGGATAAGCCATGATAAGAATAAAGAATATGATTTTCTTTTGAAACATCTTTTAGTAGTGTTAATTTATCAGCAGAATCATTCAAGTACAAAATAATGCTGGATTTTATTGAACAAGTCTTCATGAATTAAGGGAATCGACTTAATCTGTTGAATCGACGTGTAACGCCCCAGAATTACCCGCTGATCGACTATTGCTTTGGCTGTGTAGTAGTCCAGATAAGGATGCTTTTTCAGTTCTTCTGTTCGTATGGTATTTATATTGATTTTTTTTATACCTCCCGGACTCACCTCACATTTTGCTTCAATTTTATCAAATTTTTCCTGGTCAAAGCCATACACTTCAAGCAGTTGATTTTTGCTGTAAAACCCACCAAGCAAATTGCGGTATTTTAATATGCGCCTGGCAAATGAAGGACCTATACCATATAAAGTAAGCAATGTAACTGAGTCAGCAGTATTGAGATCAACCAGTACTTTTTTCTTTATCTCCTTTATTTCCGGCTTTCGGTCAGAATATTCGTTTTTTTGCTCAGGTATTGAAATGTATGGTTCAAGTATTTCATATTCGGAAGGTGAGATGCAGAACATACGTTTAAAATCTTCCTTTTTATAGAACTTGCCACCTTTTGCCTCGTATTTTTTAATCACTTTTATCTGCCAGTCCTTTAATCCCATTTTGCTCCATTGTTCTGATGGCAACATGTTTGGGTTAAAAATGAAAGGTGTGATTTTATTTTCGGCAACCGATCGGTCCATTTGCTGAAAGTCGAGCCGGCGAGCCATATCAGCTGAATCGGCAGCATTTTTCAAACTTGCTTCAAATTGTTTTATTTCCCTGGCAAATTGTAAAAATTCTTCCGAATTATCCTTGAAAGAGACTTTGACCAGGTAGGGATAAGCCAGTACTGCTATAATTATAGCTATAACCACAATTATACCATTGCGTTCACCCTTATTAAAATTGAAATAATTCTTTAAATCATCCAGCATAAACAGATATTATAAAATATACTGTAAATGAAACAATTCCAGGCAATTATAAAAAGAAGACAGTTCCCGGTGAAAGGGATATTAAATCAATAGTTTTATTTTATAAGGCACATGTAAAAAATCGTTATTCGTTCCCTTCGACTACGCTCAGGGTAAAATTCGTTATTCGTTGTTCACTATTCACTGTCATTCCGAGCGAAGCGAAGGGACACTTTTCTTATCCTCCTCGCAGGCAGAGACGCGAGGCATCGCATCTCTACAATTCACTTTTCACGCCAAAACGCTTCCAGACATAATAAACCGGCACACCTATTATTACTATTATCAATCCCGGCCAGGTATAATTGGGTTTGTAAATCAATAAAACAAACATGATCAATGAAGCAGCCGCCATATATATTACAGGAACAACCGGATAACCAAAAGTCTTGTACGGACGTTCAACGTCTGGCAGTTTCCGGCGGAGCGCAAATATGCCGGCAATTGTAAGCACATAAAAAATCAAAACAGCAAACACAACATAATCGAGCAGATTTGAATACGTTCCTGACAAACAAAGCAGGGAAGCCCAAACTGCCTGAAATTTAAGTCCGGCAGCAGGCACAGCATTTTTATTTAATGTTCCTGCACTCTTGAAGAAAAGGTTATCCTTTGCCATGGCATAATAAACCCTGGCCCCGGAAAGGATCAATCCATTGTTACAGCCAAATGTTGATATAACAACAAAAGCAGCCATCAGCAAAGCTGCCAGAGCGCCAAACAATCCAAACATCGAAGCAGATCCCAACCGGTCATTTGCTGCATATTGAATCCCTTTTTCAAAAACACCTGTTCCATCTGCTATTCCCCGAAGAGGAAGTGCATTCAGGTAAACAAAATTAGCAAGGATATAAAGTATAGTAACAAGTGTAACACCTGTAACCAGACTTAGCGGGATATTACGTTTCGGATTTTTTACCTCTGCTGCCGCAAATGTGATATTGTTCCAGGAATCGGATGAAAACAGTGATCCAACCATAGCTACTCCTATGGCAGCAATCAATGCCCAGCCACCTAACACTGAACCATCCATTGCAACCGGCTTCCAGAAATAGCTCTTATTCAGAGCTACTGCATCCGGATTTCCGGCAAAGAACAATCCAAGAATAATAAACCCAATCAATAAGGCTACTTTCAGAAATGTAAAAACATTTTGTACCCATTTGCCATTTTTAATTCCCTGCAGGTTATTGAATGTTAGTACCAGGATCATTGTTATTGCTAACAGATGAACCGTACTTATCTTGATAATTCCCAGGTTGAGCAGAATATTGGTTTCGGAAAACCAGGGAACAAGCACGCCGGCAAATTTCGCGAAAGCCATAGCGACTGCAGCAATAGTTCCGGTTTGAATTACGGTGAAAAATGTCCAGCCATAAAGAAATCCAGCTAACGGATTGAATGCTTCGCGCAGATAAACGTATTGTCCTCCGGCTTTTGGCATCATCGAAGCCAATTCACCGTAACTCAAGGCAGCAAAAATGGTCATTATACCGGTGATTATCCATACAATCAACATCCAGCCGGGAGCACCAACATTGCGGGCTATATCGGCACTTACAATAAAAATACCCGACCCGATCATTGAACCAGCTACTAATGCTGTGGAATCAATAAATCCAAGGCTTTTTTTAAATTCCGGCTTTCCTGTTTCCATAGTTAACAGAGCTATTCCTTAGTATCAGTGTATGAATCAACTCCACCCTTAGGTTTTGTAAACAATACCCGGATAAAGAAGTAAAGAGTTAGTCCTGTAATGATTACTTCGGATGTAACCATAAATATAAGAGCTTGTGTTTCCATAAAATCGTCTTAAAATTGTTTATTTCCTGATGACTGAAGTCAAAAACTTGTTATGTGTTTTTAAATTGTTTTTTCACGCACTCTTTTCCGGTAAGCGTAATAAACGGTTCCGCCAATTAATACAAAAACCAACGTGAGCAAGAAGCGCGAAATATCAATAAAGAATACCTTGTTGATCATTCCACCCGTAAATAAGGCATCCCCTTTATTAACCTGATCACCAATTTTAACGGCCAGTTGATTTTTAGCTTTATATTCAAATTCTGCTGATGATTTAACCGCATTTGTTGTGTCAGTAACTCTTACATAGTTTCGATTCCTCTGCACGAAAACGGAATCAACAACGCCTGACTTTTCAGAATAAAAAGCATCGGTAAAATATTTATGATTCGGTCCGATATTGTTGTGAAGCATCTGACCTAAAATGCTTTCATGATGTAAATCCCATCCCCGGAAACTTATCTTGCTCCAATCATCATTTACAGGTCTGACGGCTGAACCAAAAAACACTGCAATAAGCATTACCGGAGTAACAAATTTGAGAATGAATTTATAAATATTCGGAATTTTAATATCGGCACCGGCAGTTAGCTCTGCCCATCCTTTTTTCAATCCGAATACCCAGGAAAATAGAATTATTTCGAGCATGGCAAATACAACAAGTGAGACTGTTCCCGCCCAATAATCATATTCATCAAAAACCCCTTCCTGAAAAAAGAAGACGGTCGGAAGTCCCAAAACCAACACTGCCACTCCAAAAGCTACTGCCGACGAACCCCTGCGCCATTTGAATTCATCCATAAGGAATGACATGCATGGAGTTCCCATTGCCAGCGAACTGGTAATTCCGGCAAAGAATAAAAGACCAAAAAATGAAACGCCTGCAAGCACTGATAGGATTGGCCCCCATTGTTCAAACAGGAAAGGCATAACCCGGAAACCAAGTCCAAGACCGCCAAGTTGAGTAAGCTCTACAACTTTTTCAAGTCCAAAATATCCAATTGCTATTGGGATGATAATGGCACTTCCCAATACAACTTCTACAAATTCATTCATCCATCCGGCCGACATGGAATTCAAAACGATATCATCCTTTTTCTTCACATACGAAGCATAGCATTGTACTGAACCCTGACCCAGCGAAAGCGTGAAAAAAATCTGCCCGGCAGCAGCAAGCCATACTTTAGGATTCATAAGCGAATCATAGTGAGGAGTCCACAAAAAATTAAGGCCGACTACGCCATCAAATAATGCGCCTTCGTGACCGGCTTTTAATGTAATTCCGCGAATGGCCAGGAAAATACCAAACAGTATGAGTAAAGGCATCATTATTTTTGCCGCTTTTTCAACGCCTCCGCTTAAGCCTTTGCTTAAAATCCATATATTTAAGGCTAGACATAGAACATAAAAAACAACCGCTTCGTAAGGAATACCAGTTGTAGTTGTAGATATATCAAGGTAATTGGTGAAAAAATTGGCTACCCCGTGTTGACTTAAACCATTAAATGTCCCCATTGCTGAATGCATGGTGTAAGAAAGAGTCCAACTTTCGATGTAACAGTAATATGCAGCAATTGATAAGTTCGAAAAAATCCCGAAAACACCTATATATTTCCATATCCATCGCTGATTCATTTTATGAAAGGCAAAAGGGGTGGTATGATGGCCAAACTGCCCGCCGTAACGACCCGCGGTCCATTCAACAAATAAAAGCGGAATTCCCATTAAAAGGAAACATACGAGGTAAGGAATAATAAAAGCTCCGCCGCCATTTTGTACTGCCTGCATAGGGAAACGCAGAAAATTTCCAAGTCCTACCGCATTGCCAGCCATGGCAAGTATTAATCCTACCCGGGATCCCCATGCTAAGTTGTTTGTAGTCATAGTTTAGTTAATGGTTAATGGTTAATCGTTATTGGTTAATTGTTATTGGTTCGCTTCGACTCCGCTCAGCGTGACAAAAGAAGTTATTGGTTAATCGTTATTGGTTACTGGTTTCCTGTTTTTCCATTTCCCTTTTTCTTTTTTACCCTTTTCTAATTTCATTTTCCACTTTTCCATTTCCCATACACCCCCCGACCGGATGTCTCATTTCAACAATTCATTCCCAATCCTGCAATCGAGGCATTTTTTAGCATCGCAATAGTATGTTTTCAATTCGAGAAGCGCCTGGGTGTTGGCCGCAGTTGAAACATCCATTCCTAGTGCTGCCCATTTGCTGATGATTGAATTTTCCTCGCCTTTAAGCTGCATAAGCATATCTATTGGCTTTTCGGTTATTTCAGTATCGCTCCTGCGGCGACCATAAGCTAAAAGTATAGGCGCTACCAAGTTAATTAAAAGCAGATCGATGGATGACAATCCCAAAGTTTTCTTTCGCGGTGCTGACGGTTTATCGAACGTATAATGTGTATTCCAGTATCCCGAAGCTTCCGCCCCAAAAAGTTTACGATATGTACTTACATCATTCGAATTAAATAACCCGCTGATTATCGATTCAGAATGATGAATGATAGATGCAAACTGAGCCAGCCGCAAGGTTGGAAAGTTACCTGGATGCAACCTCATAAAACGCCACAAATGAGCGTCAATCGGCGTTAGATCAAACTTACTTCTCAGGAAATCATATTCCTTTTTGAGTTTCTGAGGATATTCATCAGTAAATGTACCTGCAAGTAATCCTGCTTGTCCGAAAACCATAGCTTCGACCTGGAATAGATCGTCGGCATGTTTGGCTAAAAACTGATAGGGCAGCGACTGAGCCAGCATCTCAAAGGCCTGGTTGTTCAGCTTAAATCCCATATTATGGGCAAGAAGACGGTAAAACGTATGCGACCAATCGTTTTTTGTTAATGAAAGAATATGTTCAACCTGCAGGGCTTTACGTTCGAGGCGCTCAACCAGAACTCTGTCAAACCATGCATTCCGTAAAAACGGGTCAACGCGGCCAATCATCGTATCGCAGGGAACCCATTTCTGCGAAGCCATAAAACTAAGGTAGTTCTTCCAGGAATGTTCGTTGTAATGCCCATCAAGTTCAAGCGTGGGTATTGAGGAACCATCCTTGCGAAAAACAGGAAGATCATCCCGAAACACAACATGCAGAATTACATTGTCGTAACTCATATCCTGCTGATGGTGATGACGTTTCCAGTCGGAAGAAAGAATATGAATTTCAACATTACCGGCCCAGATAGTATCTCCGATCCGGATTTTTGCACTAAAGAAATCAGGACCAGAATCTATATTATGAACACCGGGATGTAATACCTCCACCTGTTCTCCGGTTTGGAGAACCAGGTTGGGCGAATAAAGCCGGTATTGCCAGATATAATGCAGGAATTCCTCTGTCATGGAACAAATATAAGGAAAAAACAAAATCAGCAACTCAATAATTTATTTTGTACTATCATAGATTTGCATATGATTTACACACTTACTGTAATGCATTCAACAACCGGATGGGTATACCATGGTTGGATTGGAGTTGTTTAATCCCTAAGGCTACCAATAGGCACCACCAAAACACAGTCATTACGACGATATGCATATTGACCTCCGGTTATTACCATTAAAAAAGAAGCTTTTCGTTGAATCGCTCCATCCTACTTCCTGATTTGGCAGCATTTTACTTCCTGATTTGGAAAATGAGTACCAGATGTATGGCATATTCCAGGAACTAATATGGTTAAAACTCTATATACATTTTCAAATTTATTAACATCAGAACTTGCAACCGATGCCTTAAGGTGCAGGTAATGCTGAGTGAAGTCCAAAGTATCCTTTCCGGGTATATGTGTAAAAACAAAGAATCAGGATTTATACGTAAACAACTAAAAATTCATTCCCGGATGTTTTTGTTTACTGATTCCATTTTTACAAATATTCTATTCTGTTGATTTCTATATCCTTACATTATTTTAGTAGAATTAGATGTTAAACTATTGTTAATATATCATTTAGTCGCTATCTTTGCACCTAATAGATCATGATTTAAGTACCATTACGACATATGGAAGATTTGAGTGACCTGGTAAAAGGGCTGGATATTAAAAGCAGGCAACTGGCACTCAAACATAAAAAGCTTAAAAATGACTTTGAACAACTTCAAAAAAGACACCTGGAAACAGAGAACATTATAACTCAACATAAGCAAACCATTTTAGAACTAGAAAAACAAGTACAAATACTAACAATAGCAAAATCAATCCCAACCGGCAAGGAGTCATCCATAGCCAAGAAGAAGATAAATGAATTACTGCGGGAACTTGATACATGCATTGATCTTTTAAACAATAAAACAATATAATAGCCTATGGCAGACGAATTACCAATCACCATTACTATAGCAGGAAGGCCTTACAGGCTCACTATCAGTCGTAATGAGGAGGAAACTATTCGTAAAGCTGCGAAACATATTGAAGGACAAATCAGCCACTATGCAGAAAACTTTAGATACAGCGACAAACAGGATTTATTAGCAATGGTAGTATTACATTTCGCTACCTTGGCTATTAATAATCAGGAGGAAGTCTCATTTATGACTACCCGTTTATCTCCTGCACTAACTAACATCGACAGCATATTGACCGAAGCTTTAAAAGACTGATGTACAACGTTCTTTGAAAATACAAAAATAAAAACCCGCGTTAATTCAATCCGTTTGGAAACTCAACATATTTGCAATCGGGCGAACCATTGAAATAACAGGACAGGCCTTACCTTATTCCTCCGCGAATAAGGATTCTCTTCGGGGAACATTGGAAGTCCGACGATTTCAGGCAGCCTAAACTTGTCGTTTTGGGGTTTCCCAAAATGCATGAATTAACTGCGGGTTTTTTCTTTTATCTTCAAGCTATACCTTACCCGGTTATATGTTAAACCCTTATAACCACTATGAAATGACCAATATTATAGTAGCTGTTATTGCAGCTATTGTCGGGATAGGTGCAGGAATCGCCCTGGCAACCTCCCTGCTACGTAAGTCGATCGAGAGAAAGAGCATTCATCTGATCCAGGACGCGGAAGAAAAAGCGGAAATGATCAAAAAAGAGAAAATGCTCCAGGCTAAGGAGAAATTTCTCCAGCTTAAAACCGATCACGAAAACATGACTCAGGAAAAAAACAACCTGATAGCAAAAAACGAAAACCGGCAAAAACAGCGCGAACAACAACTGAACCAGCAACATTCCGAAATCCAGAAGAAAAACGAAGAAGTTCAGAAACAGCTGAAAGAAGTTACCGAATCCAAGGCACATCTCGATCAGCAAAAAGATGTCATAACCCGCAAACAGCAGGAGATTGACAAGGCTCACAAACAGTATATTGAGCAACTCGAAATCATTTCGGGCCTTAGCGCCGATGATGCCAAAACCCAGCTTATTGATAACATGAAAGATGAAGCCCGTACGCAGGCTATGGCATCTATCAACGATATTATTGACGAAGCTAAACTGAGAGCCAACAACGAAGCTAAAAAAATCATTGTTGAAACCATTCAGCGCACTGCTGCCGAGCAAACCATCGAAAATACAGTTTCCGTTTTTAACATTGAAAGCGAAGAAATCAAAGGTCGCATCATTGGCCGCGAAGGCCGTAATATCCGTGCCCTCGAAGCTTTAACAGGTATCGAAATCATTATCGATGATTCGCCTGATGCCATTATCCTTTCCGGTTTCGACCCGGTTCGAAGGGAAATCGCACGCTTATCGTTGCACAAACTGGTTACCGACGGCCGTATTCACCCGGCTCGTATCGAAGAAGTTGTAGCCAAAACCAAGAAACAGGTTGAGCAGGAAATTATCGAAGCAGGTAAGCGTACAACCATCGATTTGGGTATTCATGGTCTTCATCCTGAATTAGTCAGACTGATCGGCAGAATGAAATATCGCTCATCATATGGGCAAAACCTTTTACAGCATTCACGCGAAGTAGCTAACCTTTGCGCTACCATGGCTGCCGAGCTCGGGCTTAACGTTAAAAAAGCAAAACGTGCCGGACTTCTCCATGATATTGGAAAAGTAGCCGAAAACGATGCCGAATTGCCACACGCAATCCTGGGTATGAAAATTGCCAAGGAATACAAGGAACAACCGGATATCTGCAACGCCATAGGAGCTCACCACGACGAAATAGAAATGGAAACGCTTATCGCTCCTATCGTTCAGGTGTGTGATGCAATTTCAGGCGCCCGCCCTGGTGCACGCCGCGAAGTGGTTGAAGCTTACATTCAGCGTTTGAACAAGCTTGAAGAAATAGCTCTCTCCTACCCTGGCGTTGTTAAAACATATGCTATTCAGGCTGGCCGTGAACTTCGCGTTATCGTAGGTGCCGATAAGGTTACAGACGAAGAATCAAACCAGATAGCTTTCGATCTTTCACGTAAAATCCAGGAAGAAATGACCTATCCCGGACAGATTAAAATCACGGTTATCCGCGAAACAAGGGCTATCAGTTTTGCAAAGTAATTGAATTCAATTTCAGGAAAGGAGTTCTTTTGCGAAGGGCTCCTTTTTTGTTTTAGGAATCTAAGTGTTGTTTTAGCAATTAAGAAAGGATTTAAGAACAAGGATTAACGAATGTTGATTTATGATTTTTCATTGAGACATACTTCCAATTTCTTAAATCGTTAATCCTTGTTCGTAAATCAAAATTATAAACGTATCAAGCTAAAGGTAAAAATGGACACCAACCAGCTCAACCTCTTTAAAAAACTCCTCCCCGGTCTACTGCCTATCTTCGTTTTTATTCTTGTTGACGAACTTTGGTCAACGGAAGCGGGGCTTGTTGTTGCAGTTGTTTTTGGAGTCGGGCAGCTTGGATATGTTTTTATCCGCGAAAAGCGGTTCGAAAGGTTCGTGTTTTATGATACAATGCTGCTGGTCGCTTTGGGAGGTATTTCGATAGCTTTAAATGATGAAATATTCTTCAAACTCAAGCCCGCACTTATTAACCTGATATTCTGTGCTATACTTGGATTTTCAGCATTCAGCAGCAAGAACCTGCTTATGATCTATACCCAGCGGTATATGGGCGACATGAGGATGCCGAAAGGAGCAGAAAAAGCCATGCAGCAAACCATGAAAATTCTTTTCTGGATGATGCTGGGGTATACCTTGCTGATTGTTTATTCTGCATTTTATATGAGTAAAGAAGCCTGGGCATTTATCAGTGGAGGATTACTGTATGTACTTTTCGGATTGTTTTTTGCATGGCAGTATATTTCGGCTAAACGCAAACAAAAAGCACCTGACAATAAAGTTGAGTGGGTTCCTTTGGTTGATGAAAAAGGTATGGTAATAGGCAAAGCCACACGAGCTGAAGTTCACCGTGGGCCAGGCAAACTGCATCCGGTGATCCATTTGCATCTGATCAACAGCAAAGGTGAAATCTATCTGCAGAAACGCGCCATGAACAAAGATACTTTTCCCGGCAAATGGGATACTTCTGTCGGCGGTCATGTTGACCTGGGTGAAACCATTGAACAGGCTTTACTGCGCGAAACTGCGGAAGAGCTTAATATTACAGAAATTCATCCCATTCCCATGGTTCAATATAAATGGGAAACGGAAATTGAATCGGAACTGGTATTTAGTTTCAGGGCAATTTATAATGCCACACCTGTTTTTAATAAGCAGGAAATTGATGAAGGACGGTTCTGGAATATTAACGAAATAAAGAGAAACCTGGGAACAGGAATTTTTACGCCAAACTTTGAGAATGAAGTTCCGGTTTTGTTGAAAGCCATAGGTCGTAGCTAAACCAAACTCCCATGATTTCAATCATTTTTTACTGCAAACGGTACAAATCCCTCTTTGATTTATCCAGCTAGAATCAATATTGTTTTGGATTTCAAGTTCCCCGACCTGAAGGTCGGGGCTAGAAATGTGCGATAGACCTCACAAAATGATCACCCCTTCAATAGCCGAAGCTTTCTGATATCTATCAATTACTTCGTCGGGATTCATCATTACTTCTTTCACTGTGATACTTACATATTTACCACCTGCCGAATGCCTGTTGGTAAATTCAGCCTGGTGGGGAAATAATTCATGAAGCATTGCAAAGATGCGGTTTTCGGCAGGAGCAATTAACTTGAACATATAAACCGAAGGCCATGAAACACTTGAGGTAAGATGTTGGCGGAGTGTATCGAAATTGTTTGGATCCAAAAGAAGAAATCTTTTTAATTTAAAATCAGAGTAAAACTGTTTGTGTAACTTAGCAGTCTTATTATAACATTAACAATCAGCTTATGTTTGAAATGATCAGGGAAATAGCTGCTTTTTTAAAAAGCAAAGGCATTACATCTCCCGATATAGGAATAGTCTTGGGAACAGGTTTAGGCAAACTGGTTTCCGAAATTGATATTGAAGTTGCCATTGATTACGCTGATATTCCGCATTTCCCGGTTTCAACAGTTGAATCGCATCACGGGAAACTTATATATGGCAACCTCGAAGGACATAAAGTACTTGCCATGCAAGGCCGTTTCCATATTTATGAAGGATACTCACTTCAACAGGTAACCCTGCCAATCAGAGTTATGAAGCTGTTAGGCGTTAAATGGCTTTTGCTATTAAATGCTGCCGGTGCAATCAATAAAACCTATCAGAAAGGTGACCTGATGTTGCTCGACGACCACATAAACCTTTTACCTGAAAATCCGCTTACAGGTAAAAATATTGACGAACTCGGTCCCCGTTTCCCGGATATGAGTTGCCCGTATTCGCCGGAACTCAATCATAAAATGCAGCTGGCTGCAGAAAAGTTTAATATTACTTTACATACAGGGGTATACGCCGTTGTTGCCGGTCCAAACCTGGAAACCCGTGCTGAGTATCGCTACCTTGGAATGATTGGCGCCGATGTAGTCGGAATGTCAACAGCGCCCGAAGTAATTGTGGCCAACCATATGGGATTGCCTTGCGCCGCGGTTTCTGTGGTAACCGATTTATGTGATCCTGACAACCTGGTGCCGGCTGTGCTTGCGGATATACTGGAAACGGCGGGGAAAGCTGAGATAAAGCTTATCCAACTGTTTAAAGAGGTTGTCAGGAATCTCTGATGAAAAGAGCTATACAGGGAAAAACTTAATGTAAATTCCAAGTCCCAAATTTTAAGATTCAAATTCCAAGAATCAAATTCCAAGAATCAAATTCCAAGAATTTAAACCTGAACTCATGGATTACATCCCATTAACCTTTTGGGTCTTGAAATTTGGAATTTGAGACTTGGGTCTTATTCCAATCTTGTCCTTTATTTGCGTACGTAGGTGTCGCTGGTATTGGTAAAGAAATAGCTGTTGGATTTATTCTTTGCAATAAAATCTTTTAATTCAGCCGAAGTGCTGAAAGTTTCTTTTATATAATCTGTAACCTCGGAGGTAGAAGCTTCACCTGTTTTTTCATCAAACTTAAATTTGAACAAGCTGTAGGTTGTACCCTCCTCCTCCATCGCATTCATAAATGTTTCGCCGTTAACATCAGAAAAAGTCAGGTGGTAAACAGTTTCACTGTACGAACTATCCGATGATGAATACTCCATTTTTTTCGCTGTAGCGCGAAACTTGTCATCTCTGGTAATAATAAAATATGTTGGATTTGCTGATTCTTTATCAGCAGGGCTAATCCACTCACCAAGCAGGTCAGGGGAAATTTTCACTGTTCCTTCATCAATTGGAACACTGCTTGAAAAAGGACAACCGGCTAATAAAACAACTATTGCCAAAAGGCCTGTTGTTGTTGAGATTTTCTGAAAAAGATTGAGTCTCATAATATCCTGGATTAAATATTGTTTTGATTTGTCTGGTATAACAAAAGTAAGGTAAAATAATAATATGCCGCAGCCTGAGCTATAATAAAGTATTACTCCGTCACCGGATAATCAACTTTTACTGTTCAAAATTTTAAAATTTGAATACATGATGAACGATTTTTCTAAAGATGTAATTCAGCTATTTCATCCAGATAATCGTGTTGCAGGTCTTCGTGTAAAGCACTGATAGCTATATGGATTTTCCTCACCTGGTTCAAATAGAGATTGCTTAAGGAATTACTCGATTTTACAGAAATCCCTGAATGCTTAAGCTTTGTACAGAAGTGTATAAGTAATTCCACTTCCGTTTGCTTGTGCCCGGAATACCGGATGTATTTAGTTGTAATCTTTAAAATTTTCCGGATGCTCTTTTTTGCAAAATAGAGCTGACTGCGATTGATGTCGGAGAATTGGAGGTCGATTTCATCTTTAATGCTCCTGATATATTCCAGTTCATTATTGGCATCGAACAACAGGTAGCTCAACAGTTCCTTATTCTCCTTTTTGTATTTCACCAGGCGCATGCAGATATCTATCACATCGCTGTTAGGCAATGTAGCGAGTTCTTTTTTTAAAGTGCTGATGGTAGATGCTTTCATTAGGGCTGGCACATTTTCTTTATTGGATCAAGCAGATATTCGAGTCCGTTAAGCTTAATTTCATAGATCGTCCGAAGCAACATGCCAAGTTTACCATCAGGAAATCCTTTTGCGTTAAACCACTCAAGGTACGAAACCGGGAGATTGCACAATATCCGGCCTTTGTATTTACCGAAAGGCATCTGCATTTTAACGAGGTCAAGGAGTAATTGGGAATCGGGTTGCATTGGGTGTGTGGAAAATAGTTAATGGTTAATGGAAAATGGTTAATCGTTATTGGTAAATGGGAAATAGTAAATTGTAATTGGGAAATAAGTTCAAAGTTTAATGTTCATGGCTGAGTGATAGGCAACCATTTTCTATTTTCTATTTTCTATTTTCCATTTCCCTTTTTCATATCCAGGTATTCTTCAGTACTTATCACCTTAGCATAAGCTTTAAGAGTTGCTAGAGTTGCAAGATGAACATCTTCAGCCTCTACGGTTTTTTCATTAAAAGCCTGGTTCTTAGCTGCACAGGCATCGTGAATCACAGTGCATTCAAAACCATAGTCCGAGGCTGCTCGGGTTACTGCTTCCAAACACATATTTGTCTGCATGCCGCAAATCACCAGCTTACAGATGCCGTTCTTATTAAGATAATCCAGTAAATCGGTATTCAGAAAACTATTCACATCCTTCTTTACAATTATTTTCTCGCCGGGCAAAGGAGCAACAGTCGAATGTATTTCAGCACCATTTCCATCACCATGCTTAACATGAATTACAAGTTGATCTGTTTTCCGGAAATTGAGCAAGAGCTTCTGTGCGTTCAGACTTGCCGGAACAGGGTTCACCAGTTCCGACGATCCGCCGGCAAAGTAGAAATTCTGGATATCTATTATGAGAAGCGCTGTTTTAGGCGCTTCATTTTGAGCATTTGATAGTATCGGAATCATCATACCTAGTATTAGAAGTAACTTTTTCATAATGATACTTTTAAACTTATGGATTACAATTGTATAAGTTTGAAGTGGGGAAGCCCAACATCATTGGGAAACCCCAAAATTACTATAAAAACCAACGTGAAAGTGCCTTTAATGGGGAACAGTATTTTGAAAGTCCCAACAAAACAGCTGTTGGAATTAGAGGTTTGAATGATTAAGAATCAATCAGGAATGGTTACATTTTTTCTTAAATATTTAACTAAAAAACGGCATGGTTCACCGATACTTATCCCTGATTAACCGATTTTAAACTTTCTTTAACGTTTTTGCGTGTAACATTTCCAAACCACCGCCGTCATATGTTCGAAAACCAGATGATAAACCAAAAACCAAAAAACCTCGAAAGAGCATAAAAATCAAAAGCCATGAAAACATCAATATTAGTATCGGGAACCGCAGCAATTTGTCTTCTTCTAACCTTCGCAGAAGCACCAAAACGCAGCAATACTGAAAGCAACAATTCATCTTCGGCCAGCAATACGTATTACATACCATCTAACCTTGTTTATACTGCTCCGGCAGATGAGCTTTCAGGAAGTAACAAAATATACACTGACATTAAACCTGGTGTAAAACTGGTTGATGACTTCAGTAACCTTAAATTTAATGTTGCCGACTATTCGGAAAACAATGAGATGGCATCGGAAGTAACAACTGAAGAATCCTTCGATTACCTCAAATTTGATGTAACTGAATATTCTGAAAACACTGAGCTGACTGCCCCGGATGCTATTGAATTACCTGTAAACGAATTTGCAAACTTAAAGTTTGATGTAACTAAATTTGCAGAAAACACGGAACTGACTGATGCAGATGAAATCGAATTACCCGAAAACGAATATTCAGCCTTGAAATTTGATGTAACTAAATACAATGAAAATCTGTCTTCCACGGATGAAATTGAAATGCCCGTCAACGAAACAATAAAACTGAAATTTGATGTAATGAAATATGCAGGAAGCACTGAATTAACTGATTTCAATGCAATTGATCTACCTGTAAATGAATATAATTACCTGAAATTCGATGTTTCAAAATTCGCTGACAGCAATAAAGTAACCTCAACCGAAATATTTGAACTTCCTGTAGATGAATACACAAATCTCAAATTCGATGTAAACAAATACGCTGCTCAAAGTAATCCTGAATCAGAATACTTAGGTGAATAATCCACAAATAAATTTAATATAAACTTGGTGTAAACTAAAAGTGTTACTGCCACATTCTGAACTAAAAGAGGCTGCCAGATTTTGGCAGCCTCTACTCTTTTATCAAAATACAATTCAAATATCGGATTACTTACTTTTCAACTCATCGAGTATAGGCGTGGAAATACAGCTTACCTCCAATTGAATTTCATCATTCAGTTGTTCGAAAATAACAATTTCATTCTTGCCGGTTTTCAGCCAAACTCCCGGGACAAATAAGGTTTGCTGCGGACCTAGATTCCAATACCTGCCCAGGTTATGCCCGTTAATAAACACAATGCCTTTACCCCAATTACGCATATCAAGGAATGTATCACCGGTTTTATTGAGTGTAAAACTTCCGGAATAAAATGCAGGCCGGCCTTTTATGTTTTTATCAGTGAACTCGCCCAGATCCGGTTTTTTATCAAGCGGGAATCCGTACATCTGCCAGTTACCCACAATCTCAACCCCATTAATAACGACAGGACTTATAATACCTTTCAGGTTATGAATGATCTCTGAGCCGTAATTAATACGTCCCATATTTTCGACCAGGATTTCGAGTGTTCCATTAAACGGAACATCGATACCTACAGAATAGCTATTAAAATAGCGGTTCAATTCACCGATTTTCACACCATTTACATATACGGTCGCAAAATCCCGCAGTCCATTAATTTCGAGTTTACCACTTATAGGTTGCTGAAACTTTTTGCTGTACAAAACATATCCATGTCCCTGTTTAAGCTCTTCGAAAGTCAATGGTTTATCATTAATAACCGGTTTGATTTTATCTTTAAGAGAAGCAATATCAAATGCTTTTGATAATTTGATAGAAGGAATAGCAATTACCGGGTAAGCTGCGGGAATTTCAGGAACGGAATAACCAACATGCTTCTTAAGTTCTTCACGGATAGCCATATATTTTTGGGTTGCCCAGCCTGCTTCGCTGATCGGAGCATCGTAATCGTAACTGGTTATATCCGGCTGTATATCATGATTTTTATCATAATTGGCGCCGCTGGTAAATCCGAAATTTGTTCCGCCATGTACCATATAAAAATTAAATGACACACCGTTTTCAAGGTATTTTTTCATCTGGGTTACAACCGTTTCGATTGAAACCTTCTCAAATGGTTCAACCCAATGATCGAGCCATCCGGGGTAAAATTCAGCCACCATATAAGGACCTTTGTTACCATTGTATTGATTTACAACTTTCTTCAGTTTATCAATATCATCCTCACCATTGGCAGTCGGCATGGCGCCTTCGATAGTTCCGCCTTCGAATAACCAGCTTCCATCTGAAGTAAACAAAGGAACTTCAACACCGGCTTCAATAAGCTGGTCTTTGATAGCATGGCTGTATTTTTTATGCTCTGCCAGCGGAATACCTTTTCGTTGTGCCACATACGACCCGAATTCATTTTCAGCCTGTATCATGATCACCGGTCCGCCTTCTGTCACCTGCAGATCTTTAACTTGTTGAATAAACTTTGTTATGTACACATTGCACGAATCAAGAAATGGTTTATTATTAGTTCGGATAACTAAATCCTTGTTCTTTTGCAGCCACCACGGATAACCGCCAAATTCCCATTCTGCGCACGCGTATGGACCTGGACGAAGTATCACCATCAGTCCTTCTTCACCGGCAAGTTTAATAAATTCACGGATATTGCGGTCACCACTGGTAAAATCCCATACTCCTGGCGCTGTTTCGTGAAAGTTCCAGAAAACATAGGTGGCAACCGAATTTAAACCCATGGCTTTGATCATTTGAAGGCGATGCCTCCAGTATTCATGAGGAATACGCGCATAATGCATTTCTCCGCTATATATCTTAAATGGCTTGCCATCATACAAAAATTCGCCTTCATTGATAGCAAAAGCATGTTTGGGCTGGGCATCTGCAAATGAAAGAATGCTGGTAATCAGAAAAACGAGAATGATCCCTTTCTTCATAGGTTTTACTTATAAAATTTGTCGTAAAGATAAAAGATATCCAATGAACCGTTAACAAAAAGGAGGATTGAATTATCAGCACGATTTCACTATTTTTGCAGGGAAAGAAACTATTTAAATACTTTATGACACAAATTTCTGCCGGAAAAATAATATGGCTATACGGACGCCCCTGTTCCGGGAAAACCACACTTTCGGGTTCTGTTGCCGAAGTATTAAAAAACAGAGGTAAATCTGTTATTATTCTCGACGGCGATGACCTTCGCAACGGGATTAACAGCGATTTAGGTTACTCCCTGGATGATAGGCATGAAAACATCAGGAGAGTTTCAGAATTGGCTAAAATACTGGCAAAGCAGGATTATTGGGTGGTTTGTTCTTTTGTTACTCCAACCAGGGAATTAAGAGAACTTGTAGAAAAGATAAACAGCGGTATGAATTTGAGTTTGGTCTTTATCCAGGCCTCATTGGAAACATGCATCAAAAGAGACGTAAAAGGTCACTATTTAAAAGCAAAAATGCATAACCTCACTGATTTCACAGGAATCAGTTCGCCTTTTGAGGAGCCGGTCAGTTTCGAAAATTCAATTAATACAGATGAAATCAGTATTGATGAAGCTTCGCAGAAATGCCTGGATTTAATAATGAATTAGAATATTATCAGCTTAATTCACTTGGCTTTTTTAGTTCGCAAAGGAACATATTAATACCGATTCCTTCGATGACAGAATTTCCGCTTTAAATAGAGTCTGCTGAAAAACTCACACCATACTTTGATTGGCTTTATATTCCGGTGCTTTGCACCTTAAATTACTGCTCCTTTGTCCCTGACCACAATTTTTACGTCACTCTGTGGCTTCATTTGAATTCCTTTATTGCAATAAATGAAGGGGCAGAGCACAGAAATAATTAAAATAAAAGTATAAAATAAAAACAAAAGGTGCAGCGCACCGAAATCTCTACTGCACGGATTTTGACATATAATGCGCGTTTGCCTTGCATTTGATTCATAAATAGAAAATGCTATTCTGCTGATTTCATGTGTGATAAATGTTTTTCAGCAAACTCTAAATAATTGAATTTAAAGCCAGGTCAATATTCATTAATAATTCAATTTGACTGACACCTCTTTATCTGTCGGCAATTTTGCAGTTTTAATGAAAATTATTCCATTTTTATCCTCCGGATTGAAGTACCACCCGGTTGCGGCCTTATTGAAATCTTCAGATTTCTTGTATTTTTTCAGTTTGGATCCCTGTACATTCAGATTCTTTGGCAGAACAGTACCATGGATCTGGAAGATATAAGTTCTGTTAAGGATTCTGCCTATAAAACCACCCTTGGCAGTCGAAATGCTTAGCTCCTTAATCTTAGTACCATCACCGTCCGATAAAGCTATGAACCGGGTTTTAGAAAATTTCCCCTGCCTGTAATCGCGGTTTGAGCCTTCATCCTCGAACATTTCAAAATTGGCACCTGGTCCGGGATAAACATCCAGCGTAATTGTATCTGCCGGACGTTCGTTATCATACTTCATTTGCTGATACATCGGGATAATTGAGCCCGCTTTAACAAACAGCGGGAGTTTATCAAGCGGCGCGGAATATCCGTTCAAAGTTGTATTTCCTGAATAAACAGTTCCGTCCCAGAAATCGAACCATTTCCCTTCGGGCAGATAGATATTATCACGGACATTTGTATCGCTGTACACCGGGGCCACAAGGAAATTCTTTCCAAGTAAAAATTCATATTGTGTTGTAGTACCCAGCGCAACCGTATCATTCGGATATTCGAGAACCAGGGCGCGAACGGCTGGTGTGCCGGTTTCATATGCTTCGTTGCACAAGGTGTACATGTAAGGAGTTAGACGCAATTTCAAATCCAGGTATTTCCTGTTAATCGAAGTATATGGCTCACCATAAACATAAGGCTGTTTATCTTTTGGCGCCCAGCCCGACATCGACATTAAAACCGGCGTAAAACACTTCCATTGAAGATCACGTGTAAAAGTCTTATCGCTTCCGCCAAAAATTCCATCAATATCGCCGGTCGCACAGTTCTGAGCCGAAAGTCCAGAGCCGATCACAGTTGGTATATGCCAGCGGATGTAATCCCAGCTTCCTTTCTGGTCGCCGGTCCACATTACAGTATTTCGCTGAGAACCTGCCCAGCCGCAAACTGACCAGAGAAAACCACGCGCATCACTGCTGTTCTCAATTCCATTGTAAGCGGCTTTGCAGCCGTCGATAGCAAATTTATATCCTTCGCCAACCCAGGCCACATCAATTTTACAAAGGCGACTGCCATATTCGCCGACTTCACGGGCAATTTTCTCTACGCCATTTTCAGTCCAAAGCCCGGTGCGGAAACCACGTTTGCTTAATTCTTTCACAACCGAATCCAGTTTAGTATAGCCACATCCATAACCGTCATTTGGCAAAATCCAGCCCCTGGGCATATCATTCTCAATATACTTATCGGCGATCAGATGAATTACATCCGGAGTTGTACCATTGTAACCGGTTGTATTTTTACCTTTTGTAGCACCACGGTTGTAACAGTTTGCGTCGCCCATTCCCAGTGCCCAGCGCGGAGGCAGGAACGGTTTGCCTGTAATATCGGTGTAAGCATTTAAAATATCTTTGAGCGATTCACCGGCAAAATAATAGCAATCGAAACGAGCCTCGGAATGCTGCAATCTTAAAGTATCGGTAAATGTGTATTCACCCGGGGCGTACGTATTTCTTAAAGCGCCGTAATCGTTAGTGCTCATGTAAAACGGAGCAGGATTTGGCGCGCCGCCGTCTTCCCAGTTCCAGTCGATGCGCATCAGGATGGTTTTATCCCGGTGCGAGAACCGGCCGTTCTGCATACCTCCGCCATAGAAATATTCATTTGTACCTCGTGCCAGGTATTGGACAGTTTCTTTTCCATAAGTCAAGCCCTTTTTCTCTTCCCAAACCAGGGTTTTATTTTCGGGTTTATACATAGCAAAACGAAGCGGATGCAGGTAAGCCCTTAATGAGACTTTTGATGTTGACATCAGGTAATAACCGCCCATATCCGTAAATTTTACATTCACATTTTCTTTTGGAGGATTTATAACAATGTCGGTTCCTGCAGGATTTGTAAATTCACCGTTATACGACATCTGTATCCTGAAAATATCATCGCGGGAAAAATCGACCTGCACTTTTGCATGATTACAATCAAAGGTGAATTTGCTTCCTGAATTGTTGAACCCTGTGACAGATCCCAATTCAAAAGCCTTTGAGTACAATTCCATCGAAAGTGTGTCGTTCTGTTTCCGGTTATCTTCGGGAAGCGAAGTATAAAACCGGATTTTATGAATGCCATAATCGGTGAGATCGGCGGCAGGGAATGCAACAACAACGGTGTCCACAATCTTCAGGTTTTTTTTATCCGAGAATGGAACAGTAACTTTAATTGACGGCCTGTTGTCAATAATCAGAAAGCAATCAAATGGCTTTTTTATTGCGCCTGAGCTAAGGTTTACAACATTGAATTTAAAAACATCGGTGTTTGAAAAAGAATTCCCTGATTGCGGATGCGAAACCAATGCCGATGCCGACAAATCTACATCCAGCGCTTCGGAAAGCTCAATATCATCAACCATCCAGTACCATGCATAAATACCTCGCCATTGGAAACGAAGAAACACTTTCGGTTGAAAAGCAGCTACGGAAGTAATGTTGAGTTCCACATTCATAGGGTTGGAACAGTCGGCTTCGGAAGCAATTCCATTGCGCACTTCGTATTCTTTCCAATCCACGCCGTTAGATGAAACTCCTACAAATAATCCTCCATCCTTACGCAGTTTTCCCCAATCGTTCCACATAAAATTCTGCTGAAATTTCAGAACTACGGAACCTTTCTTTGAACAATCGATGGCTGAAGTCTGGAAATAAGCATCCGGCCAAATGCCAGCTTTTTCCCATTTCCGATACGCTTTCTCAACCCTGGCACCTGCAGCATACTGCATATGAAAACCACCGCTTTTGGACGCCACGGGTGGTGCCTGCTGATCGCGACCATACGATCCGGGGAAAGGCTGATTGGTACAATCCCACAAAATGCTGCTATCGTTTAAAGCTTTATTTATCCATCCTTCGGGAAGTTTACCTGATGAGAAATCTTCTTTCCAGAAAACTTTGTCTGCCAATTTCTGAGAATCCTGTGCATGAAGTTGAACACTCAGGAATAACATCACAATAAAAAGGATGAGTTTGTTCATCATTGTCAATTTTAAAAGTCAAAAATAAATTATCATCGAAATACTTTGCTCAACGAAATAAGCATTTCACCGGTTTTCCTTATCAGGAAGTAGCGATTTGAGTTTCCATTTCACTTTTATCACTCTTTGTTTGCTGGGACTTTTAGTTTCTCTCCTGTTCCCTGTATCATAATCCGTTCCCATTCCTTTCCATAACCGGGTTGTGAAGGCGCTTTAGGGATGTTTTTACCATTCCCGTTGTCAAGTAATTTGTATCCTTCTGAATTTTTCACATTGCCATCAATATACTTCATAAAAAGGTACTGGTAAAATATTTTCCAGTCGCTGACCAGCTTATTGCCGGTAAAAACTGAATACCCGGTAATGTATTCCCGGGCAGCTGACGAATTTTGTTTATTCAGTTCTGAGGCCTGTTTATCAACAACATCTACCTCCACGGCATACTGCTTTTCGAGCTGCTGTTGGTATTTTTCAACTTCCGGATGAATAAGATTGTAGCGGGTATAAGCCCAGTTATTCACCATGCTGAATGTCCAATAAGCGGATGTTTCGGACCATGTAACCATTGAACCGTTGCCTACCGCATAGCTTTTCGGAACCTCATTAATTCCACAATACATCGGGGCATAAACACATCCATCGGCATCATCAACACCAAACCAGAAAACACCTCCAACCGGATCAGGAAGCCAGCTACGCGACTGAGCGACAAAACTATAACCTGTTTGCTGCGTAGCCACTGCTCTTTCGTTGAGATACATCACACTATCCACTTCAAACTCCATAGGCCGCCAACGATAAGGAAGCTTGAACGGACCGGCTCCGGGATCGTTGCGCATATCCAGTGGCGTATCTTCGTAATGATCGCGCATGGCATCTTTCACCTGCTGAAGTGTTACCGGCGAATCAGGTTTCACCCACAACGGCAGCCTGTTGGATACAAAACTGTTAGGATTCTTACTTCCATCCATCAAAACGGTGTTATGCGAAAACTGGCCAAGTACATATTTTGTATAATCAGGGCTTTCGCGAATTCCCTTATTTATTTGCCTGAAAAATGACCACACTCTTGCGTCGCAAAAACGGGCACCGCCAAAGTTTAATGGGTTGAAAACATCAGAGAAACTGAAAGACTCATCATTTCCCTTATAAAAACCGAATTTCTTTGCAAAACTTATAACATCTGCTGAATGATAAACAGTTTGTTTCGGATCGCTCCAAGTGTTGGTTTTCTGAAAAGGAAAAGTTGTGATGCGCGCCTGGTTGGCGTGTCCACTGATATATCCGTCAGGAATTAAGCGGGCTACCCATACGGCTCCTTTCTCGTATTTCCCTTTTCCGATAATTTCCATGATCCAGGCTTCGTTGGCATCTGAAATTGAAAAAGATTCTCCACCGGAAGCATAACCGTATTTTTCAACTAACTCCGTTATTACTTTAATCATTTCCCGTGCGGTTTTCGAGCGCTGTAGCCCGATTTTCATCAGCGAACCGTAATCAAGAAAAGCATCCGGCTGACGGCTGAGTGAATCCAGTCCACCAAAAGTTGTTTCGCCAATTGCAACCTGGTACTCGTTCATCAACTGAACCACCGAATAAGTATGAGTGACTTCAGGAATTGAGCCCAGGAATTTACCATTTTCGTAATGATAAACTTCGCGCATATCCCCGGGTTTATGATCGGCAGCCGGGTAAAAATCCAGCGCTCCGTATCGGGTGTGCGAATCAGCAGCATAAGTGATCATTACGGAACGATCGCTGCTGGCACCTTTTGTGATTATGAAATTGGTACAGGCCAGTAAACCCGTAAAACCAACAAGACTGTTGACGAAAATTGAGATCAGTATAAAACGTTTTACCATCAGGAAATTTTTGAGGTAAAAGTAGAAGAAAAAGTTGAGATAGAGGAATCGCAAGTTCTAAATGGTAAAATTGTGATGTGGTTATAGTCTAATTATTTTTGAGTTGACAAGTGACCCAAAACCCCTGAAGGGGCTTATTGTAGACAAGCATTTATCTGATTTTGCTTTTTGCTTTTTGAATTTTACATTTTGAACTACCAATGAGCCATTACAAAATCTGCCCCAATTCGCAAAAAGCAATACCTTTGCACTGTTAAACCAAAAATAAAATGCGAATAGAATACGATATAAAATTAGGATTTAAAGATGTGATGTTCAGGCCGAAACGCTCAACCCTGAGCAGCAGGTCGCAGGTAAAACTCGAACGCACTTTCAGGCTGAAACACACAAATACCGAGTGGACAGGAGTCCCTATAATGGCTGCCAATATGGATACTGTGGGTACTTTTGAAATGGCGCTGGCATTGTTCGACAAGAAATTATTTACAGCTATCCATAAACACTATTCCCTGGCTGAATGGAATACTTTTATGACGAAGGCTCCAAAAGGAATTGAAAACTTTATTGCCGTAAGTTCAGGAACCGGAACTCATGATCTGGAAAAAATTGTCCAGGTTATTAACGCTAACCCACAGCTTCGGTTTATTTGCATTGATGTTGCCAATGGCTATTCCGAACATTTTGTTGCTTTTGTTAAGAAAACACGGGTGAAATTTCATGATAAAGTGATTATTGCCGGGAATGTAGTTACCGGTGAAATGGTTGAAGAGCTTTTGCTGGCCGGAGCTGATATTATCAAAGTGGGAATTGGTCCGGGATCGGTATGCACAACCCGGGTAAAAACCGGCGTGGGTTACCCGCAACTTTCCGCAATTATTGAATGTGCCGATGCAGCCCATGGCCTGGGAGGTCAGATTATCAGTGATGGTGGTTGCAGCACTCCCGGCGATGTAGCTAAAGCTTTCGGCGCAGGTGCCGATTTTGTTATGCTTGGCGGCATGCTGGCCGGGCACGACGAAAGCGGAGGCGAACTGATCGAGAAAAACGGTAAAAAAGTCAAACAGTTTTATGGAATGAGTTCCACAACCGCCATGGATAAACATGCCGGCGGAGTTGCTGATTACCGCGCCAGCGAAGGCAAAACCGTTGAAGTACCATACCGCGGGCAAGTTGAAAATACATTGCTCGACATATTAGGCGGTATACGAAGTACCTGCACTTATGTAGGAGCTTCCCAATTGAAAGAACTAACGAAAAGGACAACTTTTATCCGGGTTGCCGAACAGGAAAACAGGGTGTATACGGAGGATAATGGTTAATCGTTAATAGAAAAAAGAAAAAAGTATATCGAAAACAGTTAAATCCCCGCGACTGAAAAGTGACGGGGATTTTTAAAATATTTAATATGAATAGGAAGTTATAAGTTCGTTAAATCCTAAGAAGCATGAAAAATCCAATCCCAATCTGGAAGTATATAGAAGACGCGCTTCAAACTAACCAGCTCGCAGTTTTAGCTACTGTTGGCGATGATCAGCCACACGCAAGCCTGATTGCCTTTACACCACTTGAGGGTTTCCGCCAACTGATATTTGCAACATATCGCAACACACGCAAGTTTCGTAACCTGGCGCTTAACAGCAAAGTTGCAGTTCTTATCGAAGGTAAAAATGAAGAAAAGTCAGGTATTCAGAATGGCTTCGTGATAACTGCTTACGGTGTTGCGGAAGAAATTAATTTAACTGCAAATAATACAGCTTTACAGGCTCATCTTCAAAAATACCCGGAGCTGCAAAGTTTCACGAGTGAGCCGGATTGCGCCCTCATCCTGGTTAAAGTTGAAAACTACCAGGTTGTGCGGGGAATAGATAACGTTGTTTGGTGTACTATTGATGATTTGGATAAATCAAAAACGGGATAAAATTGGATACAACCAAAATCACTATTTGCCTGGCATAAACAAAAAAATAAGATCAGACCAATGACTGCACAAGACTGCACAAAGGTTCTTGAAATCTTAAAAATGGAATTTATACCCGAAACGCAACATTCATTTTATTTCGCAAGGAATTGGTTCCCAACTTATGGAAATAGTGATAACAGCCTCAGAAGAGCATGGCATCTGGACATTAAATTCAAGTATATTCCCGGAAAATATTGCCACGCTTAAACTTCACGAGAAATTTGGTTTAAGGATTATTGGCTTTAAAGAAAAAGTTGCCAGGTTGGTTAACAAATGTCGAAATACAATTTTACTCGAGAGACAGAGTGAAAACCCAAAATTCGAATAATCAGAATTTAGAGCACTAAATCAGTCTCTGACCCAACAAAACTAGGCACTCAATAGATTTTCTGCCATACGGAAAAACATTATTTCCGTAACTTGCACGCCAAATCCTGTTTATGACCACTACCCTACCCTTATCCAAATTGCCACGGCTGGAAGTTGTTGATGCCCTTCGCGGTTTTGCAATAATGGCAATTATGTTGCTGCACAATCTCGAGCATTTCGATTTCTATTATTCACCAGAATATTTACCAGGCTGGATGAAAGTTCTGGATAAAGGAATCTGGGATACGCTGTTTTTCCTGTTTTCAGGGAAAACCTACGCTATTTTTGCCCTGCTCTTTGGCTTTACTTTCTACATCATGTTTTCGAACCAGGCAAAGAAAGGAAAAGATTTCAGGGGACGATTTCTCTGGAGATCATTTCTTCTGTTCATATTCGGAGTAATAAACTCCATGTTCTACCAGGGCGATATACTTTTGTTTTACGCGGTTTTGGGTGTGTCGTTGGTAGTGGTTTGTAAATGGAACGATAAAACAGTTCTGATAACAGCCATTATACTTCTGCTGCAGCCACTTGAATGGATTAAGCTGGCGCAGATTGCGAATGATCCTTCGTTTGTGGCAACAGATCCTGTATCATGGACTTATTTTGGAAAAATGGAAGGATATATTACAGGAAGCTCGTTCCTGGAAATTGTTAAAGGGAATCTTATCAACGGAAAAACCGCGGTTATTTTATGGAATTACGAAAACGGAAGAATCCTTCAGACACCGGCTATTTTTATGCTGGGTATGCTGCTTGGCCGGAATAATCTGTTCGCTCCTTCTGAGGCAAGCAAAAATTTCTGGAAAAAAATATTGGTTTTTGCTGTTTCCATTTTTGCGGTGCTGTTTGCTGCTAAAATGATCGTTCCAACCTTAATTCCCGGGGAAGCTACTGCCGGTGAACTGATTATAATCATAACCAGCCTGGCAAATTTTGCGTTTATGTTTGTTTGGGTTTCTGCCTTTGTATTGATGTTTCAGAAAAATGCAGTTCATCGCGTTCTAACCAAACTGGAAGTATTTGGCAGGATGAGCCTCACTAATTATGTGATGCAATCTATCGTTGGTTCCTTTATTTATTATGGATTTGGGTTGGGGATGTATAAGTACACAGGAGCAACCATGAGCCTGCTTATTGGAATTACTCTTTTTCTCCTTCAAATTACTTTTTGCCGCTGGTGGATGAAATCGCATACGCATGGACCGCTGGAGGGGATTTGGCATAGGTTGACGTGGATTTGGGAGAGATAGGGTTTTATTAGGTATTGGGGGTGACAAGGCGATGGGGCGATGGGGCGAAGGGTGACAAGGAGAAAAGATTTTTGAATTGTGAATTGTGATTTTTGAATTGTGATTTTGAAATTTGGAATTTAATTTTCCATCCTATTATTCAGGTAGCAAACAATATTCTCTTGCATTGGTTTATTTATAAAAGGTTCAAAATGCAGAAAAACTGGAAATTCAAAACAGGAATATTTTTAATTATCCTTTCCACCTTACTATTTACTTCTTTGCTTGCGGTTCCGTTTTTGGATGTTGCAGGAAAAACGAAAATTACTTTCAGCACAATAGCCGTTATACTGGGTGAAATAACTTTCTGGGTTGGTAGTATATTGCTTGGGAAAGAACTTCTCACCAAATACAAATCCTATTTAAACCCAAAGAACTGGTTCAAAAAGAAAACAGTTCCTTTACCAGTTAAGGATTCTGAAACCAGTGAAAATACAATAAGTCAAGCCCGGGAATTTTAATCCAGATCAATGGCCGCAAGTAATAACAACATTTCTGATAAACCGGATTTACCAATCATTCCTTTTGCTTCTCAACAAATATGGGAACAATGGCTTGAGCTAAACCACGCAATTTCGAAGGGTATCTGGCTGCAGATGTTCAAAAAGAGTTCAGGCATTGCCTCTGTCAACTATGCTGAAGCATTGGATGTTGCCCTGTGTTATGGCTGGATCGATGGCCAATTGAAATCTATCGATGAGCTTTCGTATATGCAGCGGTTTACACCCCGAAGACCACGGAGTATCTGGTCAAAACGGAATATCGAGCATATTGCCCGGCTCACAAATGAAGGGCGAATGAAACCCGCCGGCATCAGGGAAGCAGAAGCAGCAAAAGCCGATGGTCGCTGGGAAGTTGCCTACGACGGGCAGGGAACGATGAGCTTGCCTTCTGATTTCCAGGAAGTACTTTTAAAAAATGAAAAAGCATTTGCCTTTTATGAATCCCTGAATAAAGACAATAAGTACGCCATCGCCTGGCGGATCCAAACCGCTAAAAGGCCTGAAACCAGGGAGAAGCGAATGAAAGAGATTCTTGAGATGCTGGGAAGAGAAGAGAAATTCCATATGTAAATTCAGATCAGGTATTCCATTAAAGGAATACAAATCATCTCTACGGGATTTGACGGTTTTTATCGGCTTTCTAATTCTACCAACATGCCATTTGCTTGCTCAAATAAACTCCGCGACCAGGTTCAAACAAGGAAAATTCTTTGACGCAAATTTTCGTTTTGCTTATTCAAATAGTCTGAAGAATCGTCCTGTAAGGACGAAATATTGGTAGAAATTAATAAAAAACACAGATCATAGTCCCGTAGAAGGGACGGAATATATTTCTTTGAGAAATTATTTTTTTTTACAGATCATGGTTTGACGTACATTTGAATCCCCTATTAATAAATATCCAATTATGAAATTCGCTATTTCGAAACAAATCCGGTTGTTAGTTCTGCTTCTGATTTCCTTTATCCCTTATTCATATTCCCAGCAAGCCGACGCTGAATGCAAAGTGTTATTAAAAGAAATTTCCGGTTCGTACAAAGGCGATTGCAAGGACGGGCTGGCCAATGGTAAAGGCACTGCCACCGGAGAAGATTCATATACCGGCGCTTTTCTGAACGGTATACCCGAAGGCAAAGGTGTTTATAAATATAAAAACGGCAACATGTTTTCCGGTTACTGGAAAAACGGGCTTAAAAATGGCAAAGGAGAATTTAAAAGCCTGGTTAACGGCAAAGCTACGGTTATCAAAGGCTATTGGAAAGACGGAGATTATGCCGGAATTTCAGAACCTGACGAAGAATACAGGATTACCAAGCTCACTGCCATCGAAAACTATACGATAAAGAATGTGAAAGGTGACCAGAACTTCATTGAAATTTCATTTGAAAAAGTAAATAAAAAGTACGTCCCCCGCGACCTGGAAGTTACCTTATCTTCAGGATATAAAATTGAGCAAAACAAGAAAATAATTATTCAGAATTATAATTTCCCTGTAAACTGCGACTTGCATTTCACAATCCCGATTACAGGAGGAGTAAGGCAATGCAATCTCGCATTTACGATTTATAAACCAGGTAAAATCGAGGTTTTTATTTCGAATAATTAAGTCAGTGAGACTATAATTTCAGGAACGATAGTGAACTGAAATTATTTAGTCGAACTAATCCCGAGCGAAGACGAGGGATCTCCCAGGTTTTATACCTCGCCCCTTAGGGCTAAATTGAAAAGAAATCCTTTTTATGATACCTCATCAGCTTGCAGCAAGGAAGCTCATTATTTCTCCCTTTTCGTATTTTCCCTCAAAATGAAGATTTTAGTATTTCTGGCTTTACATATTCCCAATCCCAAAAAATAAACAAACCAAAGTCTCAACGCAGATTTCCCGCGCTTCATTAGTAGCATTAGCTGAAAAATAAACCGGGTACCATTCAACATATTTCTCATTTTCCAATGAAGGCTTAACGACATTCTGACCCGAAGAAGTCATAATTCGTTTGTTTTTCGAAAGCGAAACATTCCCGGCCGAACGGTTAACCGGGTTACAGTTTACAACTACCATCACACCCAGTATTTCATCACCCGACTTTATCTTTATAATCCCCCTGCCCTCATTATATTCGGCAAAAATGGGTTTCCCTAATAATGAACCTTCGATATGGTGTACCAGATCATAACCTATATTGTTTATATCCGGATTCCCGCCAGAATTGCCGACAGAATCCTTTATCCCGACCGCCGATCGCGATTCCTGCAAACGTGTATACAAAAAATACCCAACCTGTTCTTTTTCGTCGTACACTTCAGCTACCAATGGCGCCATTATCCTGGATGACAGAACATCATCATTTAAAGATGTTCTTGTCGCTATTTCAATCCATTTTAGTTTAATGGCGAACTTTTGCCCATCTTCAAATATCATAGTTCCTTTTTTCTGGTACAGCACTTTCTGATCATATTCAATCCCAAACCCTGTAACTTCGGTAAATAACGAAGAAAGCACAGATCCGAACGAAGGTTTTGCTAATTCCCAGGTCCAGCCTTCTTTAAAATGAAAGGAAAAAACGGTGTCAGCCGGCGATAAGAGAATTGCGGCAAAATTACCGGCTGAGGTCCACGCTCCGTTTAATTTAAGCATATTTCGTTCGGGTTCTGTCAACAACGAACGCGATTCTTTTTCCTGTGCTTCCTGGTACAAAAGCCTGCGCGCTTCTTCTTCCTCTTCTTCCTTTTTGCCAAGGACTATCTTTTCGTCCGTGGTTGGAATCACACCTAGGGCTTCATGGAGCATCCTGTTGTATATTTCCTGGAATTTTTCGGCCGACATCCATCGTTTTGCTTCCGTATAACCTGAAACATTAAAATATTCAAGTTCATGGCATACTTCCTTTTGTAATATGGTTTTATTGTTCTGCTGAATAATAACCGTGAAATTCCAGAACATGGCATATCCGCTGGTTGCCCTGGTAATAAAAGAGAAAATTCCGATTGTGGACGCATTCCCATTATTGTTTGGCGGCATTTCAACTTTCAGCTTTCCGAATCCGCTGGTAATTTTATAGGCAATTTGTCCGGGTAATTTAACGTCATTCACTTCAAGGTAATTCATCAGTTCCTGCTTTGTTTCGCTGAAAACTGAATCGCGTATTGCGGGTACTTTCAGGTAGTTTGGGAACCTGGTTTCATCGGTCCATCGCAGTTCATGCTTAAATACTACCACTTCGGCCTGTTGAGCGACAGCGCCGTAAAATACCAGGAATACCAGGGCAAGCGTATAAATTGTTTTCATAAAGACCATGGATTAAAAAATTCTTAAAATTCGCACAAGCATTTAAAAACAACAAAATTTAGAATCCAAGAGCAAGGCCTGCTAATATCATGTCATAGCCTGTCGTATAACTTTGTACTGCTGTGGTAAAATTAAACTGCGGCAACTGATAATTCGTTTATCACAATGTTTTTGATCTATTGATTAAGATCAGTGTAAATTTAATCAATTACCAAAGTTTTAGCAAGTTATTTCAGGATTTACCAAAAATTATATATGATGTAACGCTGATTTACACTCTTATAAATTATAAGTTATCAGCACCCTTCATTTTAGCAATCTCAGTGCAGGCTGCTCAGGGTGATAAAAAGTGAATATAAAAATGCAACTTAGTAAAGGGTAATTTGTAGGGGTTGAATGCGAAAGTCTGCGCGGCTGAAAAGTAGTAGTAATTGTGGATTGTCCCCGTTCGCGCGCATCTTATTTTCAGACGCGCGCTGGAAAAATTGATAAATTTATCTCTGGTTCGCGCGCATCTTATTTTTTTGACGCATGCGCGAAAAGCCAGGTATTAAAATCAAATTAAACAAATTGTGCTCACAGTCGTCCGAAATAAAGACGCACGCGAAAAAGGTCTAATTCTTCCCGCGAAACCCGGTGGCAGTTTATCAATTTCCTGAACTTTTTTTTCGATTTCCTGCTTATAAACTTAATGATATGGCAGGTCCCATACTGGTTATTGGAATATAATATGTATATTTTTATTACTAATAAAAGTGTCATTTGGCTATATATGAACTTATTTACCTGATATATTGTAAAGAATTGCATTCTCGGTTATATTTGTATTAACTAACTGTTTGTATAACGAGCTACAACAGAAAAATTTAAAAGAACTCAACCACCGGATTGAAAGTTCAGAAGCTACTAGTATGCGATTCGAACAATTGCTGTTTCCTGCCCCTGACTCTTCCTGCAGTCGAAATAAAAATAAATCAATGCTTATAAATAATCGTGTGATTCTATTTAATCAGTAAAACAATTAATCAGCAAAATAGCGATGAAAACAACTAAACCCCTAGGCTGGCGCGCGTTTGTAACACCCTCGATAGGCTTCTTTGGCGCGCGTCTCCCGACGCGTGCCGGTAACATTAAACCTTTGAATAATTCTTTTCATTATCTTGCATCGCTAAATCTGTCAAATGAATTGTAATTTATTGAGATGGGAATACTAATTTAGTTCTGCTTCCAGGTACATAGAAAAGGAATAATTGATTTAAGTAGAATTATAGAGTATGTGGTAAGGAAAGTCAATCGAAATGTATCATCCAGTTTCGGGAAACAGACGGGAGCAGGAGCTACAGCCAAAGCACATAAATACATATCTTTTCTAATAAGGGTTTACATAGCCATAGAAACAAAATGAGAACTGCACAGCAGAAATCGATTATCAGGGCTGCTAAAATAAAATTATATACAATTACCTTACTTATGTTTGCCATCAGTTCAGGTTATTCGCAAACCAATTTACTGAGAAATGGTGACTTCGAAGAAGGTACTATAGGTTGGACAGTATGGGGAGCTTCCCTTTCCACCTCAGTTGAAGCACACTCCGGAATCCTTTCCGTATTAGTGAGCAACAGAAATAATTCATGGGGTGCAGTAGTTCAGGATATAACAAGCAAACTTGTAAATGGCGGGAAATACACACTAAGTGCCTGGGTAAAAATTCTTTATCCTTCAATAAATTACAGGGCGACAATTGTTTTAAACATAGATGGGGTAAATTCTTATAAATTTTGTTCATGGACTGCAAATCCTATAAGTGGTTTATATGTGTTTTATAACGATAGTTTAACAATTTCCTGGACCGGTAACTTAAAGAGTGCCAATCTTTATTTCGAAGCTGAGAAGGCGGGTACAGCTTTTTCTGATTATCTCATCGACGATGTGCAATTAATGGGGCCAAATGCCGACACCAGCAGTGTAAAAATCGGGAAAGGTCTTAAAGACATTAAATCAACTATGTTGATTGGTGGAGTAGTAACCGACGGAAGTATTAATTATTTTACTAATTCAAAGGCGAAATCCCAGGTATTAACCGATTGCAATGCTGCTACTGTGCAGTGTTATCCTGGTGGGCGTTGGGATGAAAGTTTGCGCAATACTTTTCATCTCGACAATTTTAATTTTGAAGTGGCAGAGATGAAAAGGCATAAAATGAACGTTACAGCCCATACGCTTCTTGCATGGGACCAATATTTTCCTGTATGGTACAGGAACAATGATTTCCCGGCCGATACCCTTGAGTATTTAATGAAAACCTGGATTGAAGACATTATCAAATATAAAGGAAACGATTCCCTGGTTGATATTTGGAATATAGTGAACGAATCTATCAGCTGGGATGGAAAAGGCGGTTATTGGCCCGAAAGTAATCCCGATCATTTGAATGCATGTAAACTGCAAAAAATTGGCTACGAGACAGACTTGTCTGGACTAACAGGCAATATGTTCGTCAATCCCAAACATCCTGTTTACATTCGCAGATCGTTTGAATATGCCCGTAAATTTACCAGCAAAAAACTTGAACTTCGTGAGTCAGGTTTCGAATTCCCGGGTGACGGCAAATACGCAGCTTTTTATCAGTTGGCAGTACACCTTAAAAAAGTTGGCGCACCTGTTGATGTGATAGCTTTTCAAACTCACCTCGATCTGCAGAATATTTACGATTGGGATGCATACACCAACAACATAAAGAGATACAAACGCCTGGGTTATGATGTTTATATCCCTGAAGTTGATATTGGAGATGTAGATAAAAGCTGGTCGGATGATAAAGCCAATTTGCAGAAAATGATGTACTACAGGCTGGTTTCGGCAGCAATAAAAGGTGGAGCAAGTCAATTTCAAACATGGGGTTTTAATGATAATTATAGCTTTAGAATTGGTCAAAATCCATTGCCATATACTACTGCATTTGAGCCGAAACCAGCGTATTATGGGATTAAGGAAGCGCTTACCGATATGAGCCATATCTTGTTTTGGGAAATGGAAAACACTCAAAATAATTTGATGCCCGATGTAATGAGTTATAATAATTACGGATCGATACACAATTCTGGAACACCTGTATTTGTGAATGGATTTAAATCAAAAGCCTTACAATTTGATGGAATTGATGATTTTATTTCGACAGGTAATTTATCAGATAGTATTTCAGGTAATTTTAGTTTTTCATGCTTTATTAAAACATCAACTACAAAACCAGGAATTATTGCAGATATTGCCAAAACAGAAATTTCCGGATTGAAAATCGGAATTAATACCAAAGGCAATATTTATCTCAACGGATCTGAAGCCGGATTAAACTCCGATCTGGTAAGCAATAAACCTGTTAACGATGGAACCTGGCATTTTATAGCACTTCGCAGAGATAACAATATTTATAGTTTATATATTGATTCTGCCAATACGGTACTAAATGGTGAAGGTTCAATTCAAAATTTTGTAAAACTTGTGATTGGGGCTAAAAATGATGGCACTTCTGCTTTTGGAGGCATTATTGATGAAGTGAAATTATATAGCACAACTATTGAAGAGGCCAGCTATACCCGGAATATAGTTCCATATTGTCCATTAAAATTATCAGTTTCAATCGAAGGATTGATAATGAAATTAACCTGGATAAACCAAAGTAATAACTCAGACGGTTTCGTAATAGAGCGGAAAACGAATGACAGCATTTGGAAAGAACATGCCTTCGTAGGAGTTAACATATTAACTTTAGCTGATAAGGTTGAACTTTATAACACACAATACACATACAGGGTTAGGGCATTTAATAAATTCGGGAATTCCGATCCGTCAAATAGCATATCAGTAGTTAGCCCTGTTGATACAGCTTATGGCATACCTGAAAATGTCGTTGGGTACAAAGATCTTAATTGTTTCATCTATCCAAATCCGGTTGAAGGAGACTTTACTTTAATTTCGCCGCCAAATTCATCAATGAAAATATTTGATATTAGCGGCAGGGTTATGATGGAGAAAAATAATTTATTTGGAAAAGAAATATTAAATATTAAGCATCTCCCCGATGGTATTTACATTCTGAAAACCTATGCAAGCGAAAAAACGAATGCTATAAAAATTATAAAACAATAACAGGAATACAAAGGATAAAAATGCAATATACCAACAAACTCCCGCTACCGCTCGAACAATCTCACCGAAAGTAATCCTTTCGCATGGTGGTATAAACTCCCTCACGCTACCCTGCTGGCCTTAGTCTTCCGTAAAATAAAAATAAACAAGAGCTATCCGTAGTCTGCGACTACAGATACCGAATAAAGTACACTGTCTATCTTATTATTTCTCTAAGTTCCGCCCGGAACTATGCCGGAAAAGATGCTCCGTTTGAAATAATTTTCGAGAGCCTGGAATTGAAATCATATTAGAAAAATTTGTGCCCGCAAGCGTCTGAAATAAAGACGCGCTCGAACCGGAGGCATGATAATAAACCAATTGAATTGTGGAGCAATAAAGTAATTACTGAGATAATCAGGATTATACACAATAACCCTGTTGAAGAAGGCTAGGTGTTAAGACCAGAAGACTATGGACATAGCAATACCATGGATTATAGAGAAAAAAAAGGATTATTGGATAATGTTATCGTTTTGGATTTATAAAACCACGCGATAGGATTACCTTCGATGAGATAGTTTCCGTGTTAGAAGGGAAAAGCATAAAATTTGAACCGCAGAGCGATGCAGTAAGCCTTCCGAACTGAACGGCAGAGCGATTCGCAGACCTGCCTGGCGGCAGACAGGGTTATGCAAAGAAATTTTGCGATTAATAGCTTTGCGGCACTTTGCGCCTCCTTAGCGTACTTTGCGTTAAAAACTTTTTTAATAAAATCCCTTACCTTATTAGCATTGGACGCGTGTCTCCCGTCGCGTGCCAGTAACATTCACCTTTATATAATTATTTTATTTATCTTGCATAACTAAATACGACAAAGACAAAACAGTTGATAGTGATGAAGTGTATTTTGTAACATTCACAATTGTTGAATGGATTAAAGTGCAATTATTGAGTATGAGGTAATATATGTAGAAGGTCATGCGTCGGGAGTCGCGCGCAAACAAAGCAGCAAGTGCGTAGCCGAATAATCCGCCACTTGCCATTATTTGTCCAGCGTAACGGGAGCCTCAGCCGTTACCAATTTTCAGTCTGCTTTAATCCGCAGCCTTCAATTAGATAGCAGGAAAATAGATTATGAAAAAACAAATTGTTTTTTTTACTTTTCAGTTTATCCTGACTTTTACACTGCTATTATTTATCAGTAGTTGTGAAACAGATCAAAACAAGCCTGAAGCTCAGAAACCAACTTTAAATACAGAAGCAATTTCTAGTATAACTCAAACTTCGGCTACAAGCGGAGGCAATATTGTAAGTGATGGAGGAGCTTCCATTACAGCAAGAGGCGTTTGTTGGTTTACTTCAGCCGATCCGGCTATATCTGATTTTAAAACTTCCGACGGAACTGGTACCGGCATTTTTACAAGTAATATAACTGATTTATTACCTGGCAAAAGGTATCATGTCAGGGCTTATGCTGTAAATTCAGCAGGTATCGGTTATGGCCCGGATATTGCGTTTACAACAGTTTCATCCACAGCCTTATCTGTTGGTGATACATACCAGGGAGGTATTATTTTCTATTTGAGTGGAACCTACCCAAATCAGCGTGGACTTGTTTGTGCTCAAAACGACCAGGGTACAAGTGTTCCCTGGTATTCTCAAGGTTACATTTACTACGGTACAACCAGTAATGCTATTGGTTCCGGGTCAACGAATACCAGCTCACTTGTAAGTATCCTTGGAAATGGTTTCTATGCGGCTAAGTTTTGCGATGACCTGATTTTGAATGGTTTTGATGATTGGTTCTTACCTTCCAGGGATGAATTGGGACTAATGTATACCAATTTGAAAAACAATGGATTTGGGAATTTTACTACTGCCAGCTATTGGAGTAGTTCAGAGTGTGATTATTTAAATGCATATACCCAGTACTTTAGCAGTGGCCGGCAGAGTTGCAATAATAAATTTCACAGCTATTCTATTCGGGCAGTCCGGAGTTTTGGAGTTTTGCCGGGAACCCAGCCAGGTGAGTATCTCCCGATGCCTGACAGCACAGAGTTCTATTTCTCTCAGGAGAAGATTTCCGCAAATTAATAATATTTGTAATTTCACTACCAATGTCCCATAAGTACATGATATTCGATCGGTTAATAGCAACTGCTTGCTCCCTTTCTGGCGCGGATTTGCATCTTTGCGAACTTAGTGCAGCGGTCTCATGAGCGAAACGGAAAACTAAGCGATATCTTGCCTGATGCAAGCAGGGATCTCATCAGCCGGAGGCTGATAATCCGCGTCAGTACAAATTCCAAATGTATTGACTTTTGAAATGGCAAAGGTTTTATAAAGTGTCAGGAATCATGGCACGAAATTCGAATTTATGTAAACAGAGGAATAATCTGAATCATAGCCTTGTCCAATAAATTATGACATAAAAAATCCAATTTATAAAATTTTGTTGTAACTTTATAGTAACATCATATCTGGCAATACTATATACTTGCTTAAAGCATACTGAAATCCCGCTCAAATATATCTTTTCTCCAATCCTGGTTTTGAATTTATTTTCATTTAACAAAAAAACGAAAAATGAAGACAAACGGAAACTTCCTTACATCGATTTTATTGGTTTTTGCGGGAGTGTTTTATACCTCCTGCTGTCCCCTTAATCCAAAGCTGAACTCAGTGAAAACAGCTCATGGAAACACCGACTGGCATATTAATACCGCAGAAGAGTTCCTTACCGGAAAGGATATGAATGGTAATAATATGGCAAGTAATTATTGTCCTGATACATGGACAAAGTCGCATATGCATGTCGGTTCGACAAACACGAACAACAATTATTATGACATTGGTAAAGTTACATCAGGCAAAGATTGTGATGCAAGCAGCGGGATTGATCAGTCAATGCTTTTCTTCTATGCCGGTCATGGCAATCCGACAACTTTTAACACCTTAGGAAATTCGGCTACGCTACCCAGTATGAAGCTGGGTAATTGCGATGATAAGTCTCATGGCTTATTGAGATATTTCTGGCAATGTTCCTGTGAGGTATTTGCTCACGGTCCGGTGAACTGTACCGGGTCTACAGAAGCATATACGTGTCCTGAAGATTTTGATGGATCTGCTGACTCATATGCCATGCGAAATGTATATGAACGCTGGGGCCCGGTACTGAGCCCGGAATTAAGAATGGCTTGCGGTTCTTCTACTTTAGCATACTGCTGGGAAACTGAAACAAATAAAATCTGGGACTATTACAACAACCAGGGCTATGATGTTGCTGACGCGTTTATATGGGGATTGCACCGTTTGAGCTACAACTGCCCGTTGTGTATTACTACGGGCGGCATTTCCAAATCAACTACACCACTTTTCGACCAGACTTTTACTAATAAGCCAAATCCTTCAGGTGCATACCTTCATATTCAGTTTTTATCGGGATTTGCAAGCAATGTTCCACAATTCCATCTTCATATTCCGGAATTGCTGCCGGTTTTTGAACTGATCCCGTTGCCATGGCCTGAGAAATATAAGAGAGAAACCTTTCAGGACAAAGAAGGATGGAGATATTCAGGTACAAAACTGAAAGTAAGAGGAATTCCTGAGGTAAAGATCAATAATGCATCGGGTTCTGTATATATATTTGGGGAGAGAATGTTTGAAGATGGAGCTAAGCAGTTTGGGGAATCGAAATATCTGGATATGGCCGGTAAATTTTTAAGGGAACAGGGCTGGACAGAAAAAGAAGTTTCGGAACCTGTAGGCCAGAAAATGATGCTCCAATCTGTACCAAACACGGGCAAACGTACAGAGCCAATCCAGAATGAACAGAAAAACGTTTCAATTACTTTCAACAGGGTGATTATGATCGGGCGTGATACGGTCAAAACAGTCGGGGAGGGGGGAAAAGTAGTTGTCCAGCTCAACAATGACGGATCACTGTACAACGCTTCCAAAGTGTGGAGGCCAATTAAGGGCAAAATCAGGGTCACTAAATCAAAGCCTTATGAGCAGGCTTTTGCCGAGGCGATAAAGCAGGTAGGTGAGCAAAAAGCTTACAAACTTGAAAACTGGACCTGGGGGTATGATGAGTATGCAGGAAATGTTGAGCAAAAAGAACTCAAAGCTGTATATATTTTCTATTTTATACCTGTTGACAGAGAAAAGGCAATTGACTACCCTCCTATGGCTATAAAAGTATCTGCTCATTTAGAATAAAATATATGCTTTAATATTAACAGTCTATCCTCTGGTATCAGGTCAAACCCAAAGTGCAAGGTGTACATATTTTACGCTTTGCACTTTGCGTTTCGGACTTCAGCTCCATGATTCGCAAACCTTATTTTCTGACGCTTACGATTGTCAATCATTTCAATGTCTTTGAATCAAAAAATCAAATCTTAATCAACTCATCACGGCATTTTGCACAAAGCTGCGCCTCTTTCTGATCAATATCCTCCACATATGTACTTGATCGCATAACACATGTTGGAGTGTGGCAATGAATCAATCCCAAAGTATGCCCGAGTTCATGAATAACTTCCTTTGCAAACCGCTGCAACAACAGGTTTTCATCCACAGGCATTCCGTACCTTTCGTTACTCAACCTGTATTGCGAAGCAATTGCCGAACGTCCGCCTAATTGCGCCTGCCCGAAGATAAAAGTAAGAATAGGAATAAAGAGATCAACACTAAATAATCCAATTGTTTTGGAATTACCTGCTATATTCAGGGAAGCAACTTCGTTAAGCAGCTTATTGCCATTGTATTGCCTGCGAACCGGATCATAATATTCGCTTATATCAACATGCGCTTCCTTGATAGTGACAGTGCAGTTATATTCCTGCATAACAACTTCGGATATCTTCTCAAGAAATCCTCTTTCGAAACGGCCAAAAGACAAGATTGTTATTGCTGGAGCATTCATTCAGAAGTAGTCAGTATTAAGAGTTTTGATGAGATAATTATAAATTTAAAATGCTGATTCTGTTAAAATCATTCAGGAATGACATTTTGAACAGGAATCCCGGGGTACTGGTACCCCAACCCCTAAAACCTAATCCCCAAATCCTTCTCCTCACGCCTTCAGCCCATATTTCTTGATCTTATTATAAAGCGTAACCCTATCCACCTTTAACGCATGAGCCGTACGCGAAATATTCCAGCTGTATTTATTCAGAATCTGAAGGATAAACGCTTTTTCAAAATCATCAAGGCTTTCGACTGAACTATCAATAGTATCCTTACCAAAAGGTAAATCTTTCAATACTATTTTCTTCCCGCTTCCAACCACAATTGCGCGTTCTATCATATTCTCCAGTTCACGTATATTGCCGGGAAACTGGTATCCTATGATACGTTTCAACGCTGCCGGCTCAATAGTAATGAGCGGCTTATTCATTGATGTACAATACTTTTTAATGAAATAATCGACAAGCAACGGAATATCTTCAATGCGTTCGCGCAATGGCGGCACATGAATATTCATCACATTAAGCCGGTAATACAAATCCTCGCGGAAAGTTCCCTTCTCAACCATGCCTTTCAGATCGCGGTTTGTTGCACAAATGACCCGAAAATCGGAAGAAATTTCCTTGTTCCCTCCTACCCGCATAAATCTCTTTGTTTCCAAAACGCGTAAAAGTTCAACCTGCATCTTTTGCGAAATGGTGGCAATTTCATCCAGGAAAATAGTGCCGCTGTCGGCCATCTCGAAACGGCCTTTGCGGTTGTATAATGCTCCGGTAAAGGCGCCTTTTTCGTGTCCGAACAACTCACTTTCCAATAAACTTTCGGTGAGAGCTCCGCAATGTACACTTACCAATGGATAGAATTTGCGAAGCGAATTAGCGTGAATAGCCCTTGCGACAAGTTCTTTACCTGTGCCGCTTTCGCCGGTAATTATAACCGACGAATTTGTCGGAGCCACGCTTTCAACTTCTTTTAATACCAGTTTAATAGCTTCACTTTTGCCAATCAGGTCCTCGACACTTTCCAATGAGTCGACCCGTTTCTTTAACGTTTCGTTTTCCTGTGCCAGCGAAATCTGCTTTGTAGCATTCCGGATCAGGTGTGATAAATCATCCGGATCAAAAGGTTTTGTGACATAATCGAATGCGCCTTCCTTTAATGCTCTGACGGCTGTATCAACGGTGGCAAAAGCCGTCATTACAATAATTATCGAATCCTTGTTAAGCGTTTTGATCCGCTGGAGCAATTCCAATCCGTCCATGCCAGGCATTTTGAGATCAGTGAGAATGATGTCAAAAACGTCCGATTCGAGAATTGACAGGGCTTGTTTTGCGTTTTCGGCACATTCAACCCGGTAACCATCTTCAGTAAACCAAAGGTTCAGTGATTCCCTGACGGATTCTTCATCGTCGACAATCAATATCGATATTTTCTTTTCCATAATTAGTTTCCTTAACTTCTGATTATAGGTAATAGGATTGAAATAGTAGTGCCTTGACCGGGTTCGGACTTAACCTGGATTTTCCCTTTATGGCTTTGTATAATGCCATGAACAATGGGCAGTCCCAGCCCGATTCCGCGTACCTGCTGCTTTGTTGAAAAGAAAGGCTCGAAAATATGCGGTATATCCTCGTCCGAAATACCAATTCCGTTATCGGATATTTCGAGCTTTATAATATCCTGATCAGGGTTTGAAGTCCTTACCACAATTTCGCCATTCTCCGTTATAGCTTCCGTTGAATTAACAAGCATTGCCACACAGGCTTGCTTAATCTGGTTCGGGCTGCAATAGATCAAATCTGATTTTGCAGTAAAATCAGTCAATAGGCTAATATTCGCAATCTTTACCGGGTGCGACATCAGATCATAGGTTTCGTGCAGGATTTCGTGAAGATGCTTCGGTTCAAAATCTTCCTGATCTTTTTTCGAGAAATCGAGCAAGCCTTTAACGATATCACCGCAACGCTTGGTTTCAGCCTCAATCATTTTCAGATGCTTTAGCATTACTTCCTTTTTGGCATCTGTGAGATCAGGATTACTAAGAAGCTTATGGACCAACTTGGTATAGACCAGTATTCCTGACAATGGATTGTTTATCTCGTGAGCCACCGAAGATGACAATTTCCCTAGCGATGCAAGACGTTCGATATGAATCAACTCACTTTGGGCAGTTCCCAATTCCTCCGATTTTTTCTGAACTTTATATTCGAGCTGCTGCGACCAGTTTTCCAATTCGGTAGTTGCAGTCTGCAAATTATCAAGCATATCGTTAAATGCCACTGAAACCATCCGCATATCATCCAGTTGATTGGGTTTTATTTCGACCCGGGTATTTTTATCTCCGCTGGCAACTGCAATACTGGCTTTGATCAGTTCTCCCAGGGGATCTTTTATCTCTTTCCGGGTGAAGAGCACTAAAAATGAAGCCAATAAAAGAGTTGTTAAAATAGCCAGCAGATAGAATTCGAGGGATGACTTTTTAACAGCAGCATCCAGGTCTTTCAAAGGAACTTTAATTACCAGCGAACCTAAAATTTTGTCGGTTTTAGCATGATAATGGCATGAGCTTTCGTAACAGGATTTCGAATTAAGTATAGGTGAACGGATCAGCAGATGCCTTTGTCCACTAGGCACTTTACTCATCTTACATTCGCTGTCAGCTTTAATAATTTTGTACGATTTCTCTTTACCGGGAAACATAGTTGCCATGTTTTTGTGACAACTTTTACAATTCGGATTGATGTCAGTAGCAGTATCAGGTGAAAAAGAAGAATAAATAAGACTATCGTTGCTGTCGTACATATTCACATCGTCAATACCAGGCAGTGTATGAATTACATCGAGTGTATTCTGGAGTGCGCCTTCGTCGTTTTCCATCATCGAGTGGTACAAAGCACCTTCAACAAGCGAGCCTACATTATTTCCGCTTTGCAGGATAACTGTATTCAGGTATTGTTCGTAAACGGATCGGAAAATAATACCAAATGAAACAAACAGGAACACAGACAGTATGGCGATAATAAGTACCACGCGTCCATAAATGGAACGCCCGAAACGCAAATACCGCCCGAAAGATGCGCCGGCTTTTCCTTGATTATCTTTAGATTTATGAAAGACTTTCATTACACAATTTTTAAAGTATTGAACACTTATATAGCTGTTCGTATATATATCAACGCAATATAATAAAAAAACTGATGAAAAATTCACCAGTTTTATTTTTTTGTATAAATTTTCAACTAATTCGTTGCAGGGATACAATTAAATCATCCCTTATAAATGTTTGCTTAGTTGTTCAGATGCTCTCTTTGAGGATTCAGGAATTCTTTCTGAAAATCATGCCACATTTCTTTTGGTAATTCGGCTAAAGAATTATCTGCTAATTCACCACCATCCTGGAGTATATCTATAGAATTACCAGGCATATGTTTTCCCATGTTTAGTGCAAGGAAATCTTTATACCGTTCCAGCTCTTTCTTTATCCAGTTGGTAGCCTCATCGGCCAGGTACAGCGAAGGTATTTCTGCAATCCAGTTTGTGGGTTTTAAGCTATAAATCCATCCTTTCCCGTATGGATCTTCGTTAAGCAAGGTGTAATTCTCATCCAAAGCCGGATTTGAGTCAATTACCATTCCCGAAATAGGTGAAAATATCTGAAGCGATTTCCCATTCTGATCCACTTCGGCCAACAATTCGCCTTTACAGATACTTTCGCCGGGATTTTTCAAATGGCGGACTTTCACCTCGCCGGTGATATGAAGCAAAAGGTCATCCAATCCAACCTTTGCATTGCCAGATTTTTCAAGATAAGCCCAGGTATGATTCCTGCTGTAAAAAATTCCCTGCTCAACTTTTAAGATACCAAGCGAAAGAACACCCATTGCTTTTCTCATCTGTTCTTTTATTTTTACCTGCCTGTTCAGCGAAACCCAGAAAGGAATGAGCAGTAAAAGGAAGGCTATTATTACCAGGTACTCAATTCCTTTGGTTTCAAAAATATTAGTATAAGTGAATCCGTCCATGATTTTTAGTTTTGTAATTAATGATTAGATTTTGAAAAGTAAAGGTATAGAGGCATAAAGGTTAAGTTTCTTAAAGGCTATTTACCATCCTTAAAACAAGTGAAAAGTTAACTAATTACATGCAATCAGCATTTACAGTTACTGATCTTCTGCCTATTTCTCTATTTTCCTGATACCATATTTTTTTAAGCTCTCTGATGTTGTTTCCCAAATGCCGGCTGCTGCTGTTGTTGTTTTTCTTCCTTCACCCAATTAGGCGATTCACGCAGAACCGGCATACGGTTAACTACCCAGCGGAAGATCCAGATTTCAGTAAACAGGACAGTGAAAGTAACTACAAGTTCCATCCACGACGGGACATAGCGAACTGGCATATCCCATCTGAAACCGATTACGGTTACATTAAGCCTGTTCAATACTATACCCACCATCGTAAGTATGGATGCCAACCGGATCAGGAATACACTGTTTTTCCTGTAGCTATAAAAATAGAGCATCATCGGCAACAGCACAAAACCAATCATTTCCAATAAGAACCAGTGCCCCATTGGTGTGTTGAGCAGGTCCCAGTGTTTACCATGAATAAAAACAAGCAACTGCAGGAAAAAATAAGCAAACATGGTACCTGTACATATTTTGGCCAAGCCATGAATAATTCCGTTCTCAGCTTTTTTGTTTTTATCACTGATCTGGTTTGCAAACACTTTCCCGCTTATGGATCCTTCAAAAATAACCATCGAAAGTCCGGCAAAAATGCTGGAAACAAAAAACATGATGGGAATAAATTCAGAGTACCAGAGCGGATGAATTTTCTCCTTCGCCATCAGGAAAAGAGCTCCTAAACCTGATTGATGTAGCGTTGACAAAGTAATCCCGAATATTACCGCCGCCAGCGTCATGCCGGAAAGGATTTTCCGCGCACGTCTTGCCCCTAGCCACTCTGCAATGGCCGGCGAAATCTCAATCAGCTGAGCTATCATGTAAAGCAGAAAATGCCAGGCAACAAGGAACAAAACTGAGCTTACGCCAAAATTGTTTCCGATAATCGGATTGATCACATTCCATGGGCGACCAAGATCTAAAAGCAGGGCTCCCGCATAAAACAGGTAGGCAAGAAAACCGTTAAGTACCGTAACCCTGACAATGGACTGGTACTTTTTCATATTTAGGATATAGACCATAAAAGTAACCACGTAAGCACCACCTGCAAAGGCAACACCAGTCACCACGTCAAATCCGATCCACAATCCCCAGGGAATTTCCTGTGAAAGATTAGTGATGGATCCGATCCCTTTCCAGAAACGGATTACTATCAGGAAAATGCCTAAAAGTATGATTGGTATGGAAATGATGTTAAAAGGGGTCAGCCATTTGCCTCTAGGTTTCAATTCCCATATCAGGAATTTCCAGATGGGTTTCCCATCATTGTCTGCCGAAATTAAATGACCGCTATTCATCGCCGTTATCGTTTGTGTGGTTTTCCTTTTTAGTTGATTGCTGAATACCTAATAAAAGTGCCGGAACCAGTACAAAAACACTGGGCACTGTATATAAAAACCCCTTTGTGAGTGCAGGGTACGATCCAGTTTGAACTTTTGTATTCAATCCGATTTCGTTAAATGGCACAGGTGATATATAAAGCCAACTGGTTCCTCCGGCTTCGCGTTCGCCATAGATTTGGTCATAATACAGGTCCGGCTTATCAAACATACGTCTCCTTGCTTCCTGTATTAATTCCCTGCGGGTACCAAACATCAGGGCTTCGTTGGGACAATTTTCAACACAGGCAGGAAGTTCACCTTTTTTCAACCTGCTTTCGTAGCACATAGTGCATTTTTCAATTTTCGGGTTTGCGCTGTGGAACTCAAACTTTGGAATATCGAAAGGGCATGAAACCATGCAATAACGGCATCCCATGCATTTATCGCTCCGCCAGATTACCGGTCCATCCTTAGTTTTTGTCATAGCCTGGGTAAGACAAGCTGCGGCACAGGCAGGCTCATTGCAATGCATACATTGCGTTTTGGCATACACAATACCTTTCGATGTTTTAAATTCATTAACAACGGTTCGGTGTTTATCATCAGTTTTTCTAAAACCTTTGATTTCTTTGTTAGGGGGCGGTTCGGGCAACCCGTTTGCATCAGCGCAATCGTATTCGCAGCCACGGCAGCCTTTGCATCGGGCAGCGTCATACAGAACGCCTCTCAACTCCGGATCATTTTTTGCTTTTGGTGCCGCATTCAATTCTTTCCCTACTGCCAGGGTTAATCCTGTAGCACCAATGAACCTGAAGAAGTCACGACGATGTAAATCCATGTCTTATATTTTTAAGGATGAACGTTTTAATTCAGAAGAGAATAGTTTTGCTATTTATAAATTTCGAGGAAATTGGTTTGAAAATCGTCCCATACCTCTGGTCCGAAATCAGCCAGGACCCCTTCCTTAACAATACCGCCATCCTGTAGAACAACATGCGAGTATTCCAGACTATCGGGTTTTAGAGTAGCAGCGAGAAAATCTTTCATTCTGGAGAATTCAGTATTTATCCACTTTTTATATTTGTCTGCCATGTCCATAAAATTCACTTCCACAAACCAGTTCGAGGGCTCAATCCGATAAATCCATCCGTCAGAATATGGTGAAGAATTGATCTTTGATGCATCCTGAATAAGTGTTTCATTTTGTTGTTTAATAATTCCCGAAATAGGTGAATACAAACTCAACCGCTTGCCAAATTGAACTATAGAAAACAGGAGCTCCCCTTTTTTGACTTTTTCTCCAGCATTTCTCATTTCGACACGGGTTAACGGTCCGGTAACATGTTGCAAAAAATCGTCAATTCCAATAGAAACGTTTCCGTCTTTTTCCATAAATGCCCAGCTATGGGATCTGTTAAAATATATACCTTTTGGCACTTCTATAGAATTTTCGTTAAAACCGGTTAATGAATCATTAAAATCAGGGATTGCAGGTGCTTGTTTTCTGTAACGTCGAACACCGGCTGTGATAACTACACCCATGGTGATTACCAAAGCCATGATTAACAATATCAAACCAGTCCTGGTAGTGTTAGTAGCTGGCGAAACACTTACAATTGCAGTGCTGATCTTATTTAGCTGCGCCTGACTTTCGGTATTTACCAGGGCACAGTATCCGTTTGAATTCATAAATTGCTGTCCATCAGTTATAATCCATGACAAAAATGCCATTTCCGTTTCATTAGCAGGTTGAACTTTGCTGACTGCATAAATATTGGAATACAAAGCTTTGGGGTATTTGCCGATCCATACTCCACGAAGGAATGCATTTACATCAGTGTAAATATCCTCCATATAATCAATAGTACCATTCCCGTTTTTATCAATAGGCAACATTTTGATATTGGCAACCAAGCTCTGGTTATCCGGTTCAATTACATTTACAACTTTGCAAAATCCAATTGCAGTTGGGTCTTTCTGAATAGCGGAAATAACTTCATCTTTAGTTCCAACGATAATTCCTGTTGATGGAATCTGTTTTGATTTCAGGAATTTTGCGATTCCGTTCTTCACAGATTCATCGTTAACCACATAAATATGAATTACTGCATTTTGTCCATCAGCAAGTAATGCTCCCCAATTCTGCTTATCAGGATTATTGAATATTTTAGCAAACTTCTCTGGTGAAATGCCCTGCTGCATCAATTGTATCAAAAATGGATTCCCTGAATTCATAATCGGAACTATCACATCCCTGCCAACCACCATTTTCCAATCCTTTTCATTAATTTTTCCATCCGGGTTGTTAGTTACAATCCGTAAATCGTCACCTTCACCCTGATTTATGCTTTTATCTTCAATTGTACTAACATTGATTTTAACCTCAGGTTTAAGACTGCGATATACATTGGCCCATTGCGAAGTTATTGGAAACAGGTCAGAAGTGCATGAAATAGTTAATGTTTCAGTTTGCTTTGCAGCAGTTGTGCCTGAAACTTCCTGGCTTTTGACACTTCCACAAACCAGAATCAGAAGAATTACGGCTGATGTTACGATTTTTGTTTTCATGATATATAGGATTACAATTCATTACACTATTAGCTATTCAATTACAGTGCCAAAACGAAAAATCAATTTTAACTAACTATATATCTGCACCTTACAAAATATAATGTATAATTTATTTACAGGTATAGTGTTGTATTATTCAACACACTAATTTAATAAGGCATATAAACACTTACTAATCAATCTACTAAAGCGTAGTGTATATTTTATATACAGTTGTTGATTATATCAACACTTATTCCGGCTAACGCTTAGAAACAGGAGAATTGACTTAGAAAAAAAGTGATAAATTATCAATATTTCATGATTTTCTTCCAATTTCGATGATTTGATTCTAAATTAAAGAAACAAAATGCAGTTTATCAGGTATGACAGCATTCTAAACTGTTTTCATAAACTGATCCTTCAATCAAATCCCAATTATTACTAATTCAGGAAAACTGAAAATTACTGACATCTAAAATGAAAAAATAAAATCATCATATTCTCTCAAAATCTGTGAATAATTTTCAACTTGTTTTTACTTTCTTTACCAGACATTAAGTTTTTACACCTGATCAAGGCATAACCCTAAAATTGACAGGAGTTTTGCATTTGACAATAAATAATCGATTCTAGCAAGGCTTATTGATGAGATTCTAGTTCTGGAGTATAACAGATACCAGAAACAACTGCAGGCAGATAAATTTGACAGCAACAAATCCTAACAAAATTTTAATAATAAATACCTGACAGTCGAAATAAGCATTACAGGCGAATGCTTTTCAACTGTTAAAATACAGATTATGTTTAAGTTAGTGTAAATACATCGGATAACATTCAATTAGATCATTGCTGACAATTTGAATGAAAACAACTCTACCCGCAGTTTTTCCTGCTGAAATCTCAAGAGTTATCTCGCCTGAATTAGCTGGGACTTTGCTTTCTGAAATTATCCTGCCATCCGATTGTATTACCCGGATAATCATTTTTTTGCGGATCAGTTTTATTGGCTTGATAAGCAGTTCTCCGGAGCGTGGAACAGAAATAATGAAATTTCTTTTATTCTCAGCTGCTTGAAGTGGTTGTACTTGAACTGGAATACCCTCCATTACATCAAACGGTGATTTTCCTGCAGTTGTGAAATAAAGCCAGGAAGTTCCATCGAGGCTATGCCAGTCAACAGCCCATATACCACCCATTCCTCCCAGGTTTTCGTTGTAATGAGAAACCATTCCATCGGAATTAATATGAGTTCGCAATTCTTCAAACAAAGCAATACTTCCGGGACCACCTGCAGCAATGTAAGTGAGTGTTCCCTCGTACCAAACAGCTAACGGAACTATGCCATCCATTCCATAAAGTTCACCGTTTCCATGGGTGTATAGTACTTTTCCAGCAAGTGAAAGAGCATCTAAACCCTTTTGTATATCTCCGTTCTGAAAATTGTAATACGACATCCAGGTATTGGCAAAGAGAACTATACGGTCAGAATAAGTGGCTTCGCGCCAGCAGCGCAACTCTGAATCCCAGCCATGAGTACTTATAAAGCTGAACATATTACTGGCAATCGCTGTTTCGCCGGATTCATAAAGACTAAGTATTGCAGCGGCATAAGCTTCACAACTCGCCACCTCATTCTTAATACCGGTTTGGGGATTCACAGTAAAGAAATTTCCATCGGGATTAATCAATCCTTTAAGAAAATCTAGAGCCTTATTTATTGATGGTATAACCCGTTGATCGCCGCTCTTTTTATAATATGCCTGTAACCCGGTTATTATCCAGGGAAAATCTCCCATCCATACAGTTCCGTCTGCTTCCCGAAGGACGGTAATTGCTCCGGATACTGAATTCCATGCCCGTGGCCAGTATCCTTCCGGTTGCTGGTGATTGAGTAGGAAGACTGCTAATTTTTCGGCTGCTATAGCAGCTGCATTGCTGGCTATCCCCTGGCTCCATGTCCCCTCATAACACAGAGCCTTCAAGGCTAAACCTTGCCCATAAAGCCAGGAAGAATTATCCTCGTTCCATGTAGTAAGGAGCCCGGTAGATTTTTGCCGGTTGATTATCGCGCTTATGGCATTATTTTTAATTGTAACATAATCATTCGGATTAATAAATTCCCGGGAAGTTCCGCGCTGCCAGTCAGCCATCTTAGTGCCAACCAGGTTATGGATACTTACTGAACCCAGATCGGTATTAACATACTGAGCAGAAGCCTGCGCATAAACAGCAAGTGAAATAACCCGGATCTTACTCCAATCCATAAGGGCTGAATTTTCGAATTGCTTTTTTGCCACAGAAATTTTTTCAGCCCATCGGTTGAGCCCGGCAAGACCATCCCAGCGAGCCACTGCCTGATAAGTACCATCTTCAAATTTCAATTCGAAGCCCACATAACCGTTGTTTGGCAAACCTTTCAGATCAAAACAAAAAAGATCGTAATCTACAAGCGAAATAGTCTGATTCAAAGGAAGATAACACTGTGCCCATTTAGCCCGGTTACCTGTGCCAAAGGTCCAGTTTAGCTTTAATGTGTCAACACTCACAGAAACAACACTCTTATCACCTAAGCCTGTATTAGCGACATTAGTGGTCCAGTTTGACGGATTCAGAAATGTGGCTTTAAGCACCAGTTCTGTACCGGTCCATCCAAAATTAAATGTCTGTGCTGATAATGCATAAGGAAGTAAAAGGAAAGGAAGAATAATGATATGCCGGTAATTCCTGAGAAAGATTCGTTTCATACAACCAGAAGATTGAGAGATAATTAATGCTTCGGTATTATTTCACTGTAAAAATAGTCAATTTTGGAGCAGCAAACCTGAATTGTTCCTATATAGCTGTATATCAGCATATATCAAATCTGCTTATCTGAATACAAATCCAATAATGAATTCTGAAATTCTTAAAACCATTTAAATCCTGGTAGTCAACCTACCTTATATTTGTTCGAAGTCATTAAATTGAAGCATAAAAGCTGCAGATTTATCCGGTATATCAGATTTGCACATTCTTACATTTCGTTACCTGATTTCGAATATATTTTCAGATAATTGATTACTAAAATAAAGCCAAAAACGCTTTAAATGCTACAAATCATGTATTTACATTCTAAACCAGTTTACTATAACCGGAAAGAACTGCTATATAATTACATTCAGCAGTTCTTGATTCATGGTAATCAATTTTTCAATTTGAGTTTTCAGTAACAGTTGAAGTCTTATTATTCTTCATAGCTTATCAATATCTTAATTGGTTTCGACAAAATATTTGCAGAGTTCCCTGTTTTGGGCCAAACTATTATATCAGTAGCAGAAATATAATAATCAAATTCATAACCTGGATTTGCATTGTAAGATGAAGGGACATCATTCCCAACAGTATTTACATACTGTACAAGCACATTTACAGCCAGAATTTTAGCACTATTTACACCATGCGCAATACTTGTTTGCCCTCCTTGTGTAGCACTTGTAGTTCCTGTTAGTTTTTTCATTTTAATTGCCGGGGCATCGGTTCCCAGTTTGGTGGCTCCATTCACTTCAAGTTTTGTGGTTGGGGTAGTTGTTCCGATACCAACGTTACCATTATTGATTACTGTTAATTTGGGAGCATCATTTGTTGTTAGATGAACAGAACCAATTGTATTTCCATCGTAAGTTCCAAAATCGACATCTTCAGGATTTCCGGCAAAACTACCTATATATCCTCTGTTTATTCCGTTTTCAGCCAATGTTACCCATAAACTATTCCCTCCATCAAAAGTGGCAAGGTTAGCCGAAGCTGACTTAACATGTAATTGAGTATTTGGCAAATTTGTTCCAATTCCAACATGTCCGGCATTATTATTTATTCCATATGCGTTAGACGACCATTTATTATCTCCGCTGTTTAATGCGTACGGCACACTAAGTAACTTGCTTGTGCCTGAAATAGTAAAATTGGTTCCACCGGCCGGATCAGTTTCTGTTTTTACAGAATAAGTTCCACTATTCCAATTGATGGTCGAAAAATTACCCGAAACAACTGTTCCTCCGCCGATTTCCAATGTTACGAGCCCGTTGGCATTGGTTGAAGTAGTTTGTGTTTCAACATAAACAGGAGTTGTTCCCTGTAAAATACTTATTTTCATTCCCACTGAATGATTTTTAACAAGGGAATTTCCAGCATCACGGACCACAGCCTGAAAACTCATTTTTTGTGGTGCCTGGGCGAAAACGTTAACCGATAATAATATAGTTGCAAATAGGGTGTATATGTTTTTCATAGAGTTTAGTTTTTAATGATTTTAAATGTTTTGACTTCTTGTGAGGTTGATTTTTTCGTTGTATTGACAATTTTCAGAAAGTAAGAAGCAATAACCAGGTTACTCACATCAATTCTTGTTTCATTGGTTTCAATTTTCACTTTTTTCAAAAGCATGCCGTTTGAGTTATAGAGATATGCTGTGTAAGTAGTCGGCAAATCTCCTTCGATGCTGAGTATCAGGAAATCCGTTGTAGGATTTGGATACACAGAACAAATAAGACTTATCCCAGGGTCATCATTAAGTCCGGTTACAACCGATATTTCATATGGTTGCTGAACACCTGCCGCTACGGAACCACTGGTTCCTGTGCCGGAAGTAAATACTACCTGCCCGACAGTAAAGCTCACCGAGCCTCCGCTTCCGGCAGCATTGCCACCTGCTGCAGGAATGGTTTCCTGTGCCCTTAGTTCTGACAGCCCTATTGCTAGCAATAGAATTGCACTTAATTTCAATCTTTTGTATTTCATTTTTTCCTCCTTTTTAAAATTTACACATTTATTATTTGATTTATTTAACTTTCCAAGGGAACTATGCGCTTCTGTTCTAATAGTTTCACTTGTATTCCTATATTTGGCATATTATTGTTAATGCTTCTTATTAAAACTTTGAACAACACTAACAAGCTATTACTGAACAATTAATGGTTTCATTGTTTTATTACACAGGCCAGATAGAAAGCAATCAGTGAAGGTGTTTCAATCAAAGGCTCACTATAGGCCATATTTAAGGTTCGGGAAACTTTTTTGAATCTTTTATATTTCAAGAATGGCCTGTTCAGCAAGCCCGTAGTTTTTATCCTTTTAAAGCAACAACGCGATGACCTATTTACCAAAGAAAAAGAGATTACTTTTTTCATTTATTCCCTGTTGTAATGTTGAATGCAAATATCTAGCTATCTTAGTAGGTTCGATATCGTGTAAAAACATGATATTTGTTTAAGCAACTCAAAATCATGGAAAAAGGGGAGGCTTGCTTTTTCTGTAATGGTTTAATTTGCATAGTGGAAATACAGTTTACATTCATATCTGGAAAATGAGAAAAAACATGCGCAAATTCCTTTCCAACTTCAAGCTCAGAACTGAGAATAATCCACCCTTGAATTTATTTTCATACATGCAGAACTTCAAGTATTGCCTATTCCTGTTTTTAATCATTTCCCAGAATATTGCTTTTAGTCAAAACTCATTTCTGGATAGTCTCAGGACTAAAATCCAGGTCGAGAAGAACGATACTGAAAAAGTCCGCATGCTGGTTCAATTAGGCAACAGGATCAGGACAACTGATACAATTGAGAGCTGGCAACATCAGAAAGAAATTTTACGTATTGCCAGGGCAACCGGCAATGAGTTTTTCCTGGGACAGGCATATTTCCTGGCTGCAACTCTGTACATTGATAAACAACCTTTCCAGGCAATTACCAATTATGAAAAAGCTATAAAAATATTTTCAAAATATCCGGCTAATCGCAGGGCAACACTCTCCCTCAGTTCAGCGTATATCAACCTTGGCCTAATACATTATCGAAATGGCGATTCTGAAACTGCCATCTATTACTATATGAAGGCGGAAGATAATTACATGAAAAACGATCCTAATAGCGCTGATCTGGCAATACTTTACAGCAATTTCTCTATTGTTTACGGTACGATTAATAAATATGACGAAGCGCTTATTTACAGCAGGAAAGGTCTTGATAGGGCCCGAAAAGGAAAGGACAGAATAAACCTTATGAATGCCTTGTATGCCCATGGTGGCAACCTTGTAACCGCAAAGCGAGGAACCGAAGGGCTTGCCGTATTGGATTCATCAAAGCAGATGGCAATTGAGATGAATCAACCTGGTATAATCTACTCCTCTGATTTTATGAAGGCTATGTATTACTATAATACCAAACAATATCGCAAGGCTATTGAATACTATACTAATTGCCTGGAGTTTGCGAAAAAATACAATTCTACACCTGATATTGGTAATAACTTCCTCAACATTGCAGGAAACGAAGCTGAATTAAAATTAGCCCGTCAGGCAGCTGCTCACCTGGATTCTTCAGCCAAATATCTTGATTTCTCAAAACCAAGTGTTTCCAAACAAATGTATTTTGAAAATTATGCTGAAGTATACAAACAACTGGGGAATTTCACAAAAGCATTCGCATTCAAAGATTCGGTGGGAGTGATAAAAGAATTATTATACCAGGAGGATAATATCAAACAACTTGAATTCAGGCAAGCCCGATATAAATATGAAAAGCAACAGGATGCAATTAATCAGCTGGAAATAGACAAGCAAATTCAGGCCCTTACCATACATCATAAAAACACGCTCAATTATTTCTTACTAGCCAGCGCAATTACATTGCTGATTATTTCATTGCTTACATACCGCAACATCAAACAAAAGCAAAAATTACAGCAGCAACGCATCAGTGAACTTGAGACAGAAAAACAACTGGAAGCCGCGGAAGCAGTAGTGAAAGGCGAAGAGCAGGAACGTACCCGCCTGGCAAAAGATCTTCACGATGGATTGGGAGGTATGCTCAGCGGAATTAAATATTCATTCAATACTATGAAAGGCAATTTAGTAATGACGCCTGAAAATCATCAGGCTTTTGAACGCAGCATGGATATGCTTGACAGTTCGATCAGGGAAATGCGCAGAGTGGCTCATAATATGATGCCGGAAGCACTGGTACGATTCGGTTTGGATACCGCCCTGAACGATTTTTGTAACGACATAAATCAAAGCGGCGCGTTGAAAATCAATTACCAATCCATTGGACTGGAAGGTGTTGCAATAGATCAGACTGTGGCTATTACGCTTTATCGGATTGTTCAGGAATTGATAAACAATACAATGAAACATGCCGAGGCCACATCTGCTATTGTCCAGATTACAAAATCCAACGGGCAGCTTTCGGTTACTGTTGAAGATGACGGCAAAGGATTTGACACAAACATGCTGAAGACAAACAAAGGAATAGGATGGATAAACATTCAGAACCGTGTTGAATTTTTAAAAGGAAAACTCGATATACGTTCTGCAATAGGAGAAGGAACTTCGGTTCAGATAGAATTGTACTTTTAACATACAGATATTCAGATGGCTATTAAAATATTTATTGCTGACGATCATTATATGGTAGTGGAGGGCATACGGTCGATGCTGCTACAAGAGAAGAATATTGAATGGATGGGTCATGCTATGAATGCCGCATCATGTATGGCTTTTTTGTATCAGCAACAACCGGATGTACTGTTGCTTGATATCAATATGCCAGATAAAAGCGGAATAGATTTATGCAAGGAAATCAAAGAAAAATACCCGGAAATTCTGATAATAGGATTAAGTTCATTCAATCAGCAGAGCTACATTCAGAAAATGATGCAGAACGGCGCTTCGGGTTATGTTTTAAAAAATGCTTCCCGGGAGGAAATTGTCAGTGCTATCGAAAGTGTTATAAATGGTGATACGTTTTTAAGTTCCGAAGCCTCAGTTACTATGCGCGAAAACAAAGATGCCCAAATACCTGTTATTACACGCAGGGAAAAGGAAGTGCTGCAATTAATTGCCGAAGGCTTAATTAATAAAGAAATTGCTGAAAAACTATTTATCAGCACAACAACTGTAGATACTCACAGGAATAGCCTGCTTTCGAAATTCGATGTCAAAAATACCGCTAATCTTATCAAACTTGCTGCTCAGTACAATTTAATCTAAACTCAGAACTAATTAGGGTTTTAATTTCCGGAGTAAAAATCAAATTTGGTTTTTAACCCGGAGTTTTTTTTGAATATCAATTTCAACAATGGATAATTATATTCCTATAAAGTTGTATTATGAATTTTAAATTTAAGCCAACCAATGATAAAAAAATATGATAATTTAGCCACTTGTTAGACGTTTGGCAAAACAAACTATAACAAGTATCATCCAACTCATATTCAGCATATTAAACTGATACTAAATTCAAATATTTTATGAAAGCACTGGTAAAACTTCGTCCCGGGAAGGGAATTTGGATGGAAGATGTTCCTGTTCCAAAAATAGGCATAAACGATGTATTGATTCAAATTAAAAAGACAGCCATTTGTGGCACCGATTTGCATATTTACAAATGGGATGACTGGTCGGCAAGAACCATTAAAACACCTATGACCATCGGTCACGAATATGTTGGCGTAATTGTAGACAAAGGTCGTGGTGTAAAAAATATTGAAATTGGGGACCGCGTAACAGGCGAAGGTCATATTGCCTGCGGACATTGCCGGAACTGCCGCCGCGGGAAACTGCATGTATGCGAAAATACAGTTGGAATAGGTGTAAACCGGGATGGGGCTTTTGCCGAATTCCTTTCATTACCAGCCGAAAATGTTGTCCACCTGGATGCGAGAATTTCCGACGAAATGGCTTCTATTATGGATCCGTTTGGAAATGCAACTCATACAGCGTTATCCTTTCCGTTGATTGGCGAGGATGTGCTGATAACAGGTGCAGGATTGATCGGTACAATGGCGACAGCTATTTGTCGTTTTGCAGGAGCCCGAAATATTGTTGTGAGCGACCTGAGCGATTACCGCCTGAATATCGCTAAAAAAATGGGAGCCACACTTTGTATCAATCCTCTGAAAGGTGAAACCATAGAGCAGGCAATCAAAGACCTGCATATGCGCGGATTTGATATCGGGCTGGAAATGTCAGGATCACCAACTGCCTTTGAAAGCATGATTGAAAACATGTACAACGGATCCAAAATTGCGCTCCTGGGAATTTTGCCTAACACCACCACTGTAAAATGGGACAAAATAATTTTCAAAGCCTTAACACTGAAAGGCATTTACGGCCGCGAAATGTGGGAAACCTGGTACCAGATGGAGCAGATGCTGATTACCGGCATTGATTTAACACCGGTAATTACACATCGCTTCGAAATTGCCGATTTCCAGAAAGGGTTTGATGTAATGGAAAGCGGCGAATGCGGGAAAGTGATTTTGAATTGGGGATAATCGAAAAAGCCCTAAACTATCTTACAGGCTAAATAGAAATATTGATAATCTGATTGTTTTACAGGAGTTTGTATGATTACTCCTCATATTTTAACGATTATGGCTTACTCCTGAAGTCATAATCGTTTTTTTATTCCTACCTGTTTTCAATTTATCAGAATAGAGCCTGTTCTAAAAATCTTGTCTTTAACAAGGAAAGACCTTTCGGGTTTTCATTAATCAGCATTCGGACAATTAATGTTTTACAGTATTGAAATCTAAATAACACATTGTTGTTAGAGTTTTAGAAATAAACAATTCAACTTTCCAGGTTAGCATGTTCCTCATAGTTTTATGAAATTCAATGGATGACAATTTATAATCGAAAAATTCAGTAAAAGGCGCAAAAAATAGCCAAATTCAAATTTGTAAGCTATTTATATAAACAAAATATTCATTCTTAAAATGTTTGCGCCTATGCAAACTGAGATTAAAAATAACACTTTAGTGTTATTGCGGAGATAATTTCAAAGTTATAATTTTGAAACGTTCTAAATTAAAAAGAGCACTTTTCGCCTGATATCTATATTGACTTTTATTTTTCCTGTCTTGCTCCCTTTGCTCTAGGCACTTAAATTGTCCTGCTTCTGAAAATGAAATGCAAGTTACTATTGTTGAATTTTAATAAATACCTAAAACCCCAAATCATAAATAAATCTCTACAAATATGAAAAAGTTTACCCTTTTACTCATTTGTGCATTCCTTTTTACTTTCGGATCACTTGCACAAACCACAATTCCTGGCGGTTATTTTACTGTTGACCGGACTTTAACATTAGCTAACAGTCCGTATATTATAACTGGAAACCAGGATGTTAGTAGCACGGCTACTGTTACCATTGAAAAAGGGGTTGAAATCAGGTTTAACTCAGGCGTGTATTTACAGGTTTTCGGAACCTTAAATGCCAAGGGCGTTAAATTTACAGCCAATGCCTCCACTACAAAAGGTTTCTGGGATGGTATTTATGTTTCGTACGAAGGATACAGTTTTAACGGTAGCGTAACTCTCGACAGTTGCACTGTTGAATATGCAAGCAACTTGTATTCAAGGAAAGGGCAGTTGAATTTAAAAAAATGTACCCTGAACAATTTCAGCAATTATGGGGTTCAGATTTCGGGCGCAGGCAAATTATTTATTGAAAATACAACTATTAAAAACACCAATTATCCAATCTATTTCTATGGGCCGGGTGAACTTAAAACTGGAATAAATAACCAGTTTACAGGAAATACCAGTGATTATGTTTACGTGAATTTTTCTGAAATTCCAGGCAATTTTTATTTGCCGGAAATTGGAATACCGTACTATTGTAGTACTTTAAATGTTGCCCAAACGGGTACTCTTTTTATTTCACCTGGTGTTGAATTGAGACTTGTTAATACTGAAATTAATATCAGTGGAAAAATTAAAGCAATCGGAACAGCAGCCAAACCTATTATCTTCGATAAATCACCCAATGCATCCTATTGGCTTGGAATAAATGTAACCCCCAGTTCAATTGATACGGCTTGTATTTTCAAGTACTGCAACTTTAAAAACAGTTATGCATACGACTATGATCAATATGCGGCGATGGAAATCAATTCGGCATCGCCAAGCATCGATAACTGTAAATTTACAAATAACGGCCGGAACCTGGTTGTTTACGGTTTGAGCAAGCCAATTTTTACCAACAGTACTTTCGACGTATCCTCAATAGTATCCGGTGAATGTTTTAATATCAGCATGGGTATGGATGCTGCTCCTGTTTTTACTAATGACTCAATCAAATTTAATAACAAAGAGATAAGGGCAGTCAAAATTATGGCTTCAAATGTGATTGACGATGCCCGTCTGAAAAAATTATCGTTCAAAAATCTTGACAATCCAAGTTATTGCCTCAGTGGTCTAACAACGGTACTTGATACGGCAACTCTCATTATTGATCCGGGAGTGGTAATAAAATGCCGCGATTATAATGCCAGAATTACTGCAAACGGTACTTTAACAGGCCTTGGAACTGATCTGGAACCTATAATATTTACCAGTATTGCCGATGATAATTATGGAAACCCACTCGATTCACAGAATGATGGAGTTCAATCCGTTAGTCATTCCAGCGCCGGCAGGATTGATCTTTTCGGCAAAAAAACATCAAAAATTGAAAACTGGAAAATGCAGTATGCCGGGGGATATCCTGGCGACAATGTTGGGTATTGGGCTATATCTGTTGCAAGTGGCAATATCGTAAGTAAATGTGAAATCAAAAACGCCTTTCGTGCAGTCAATTTTAGTGACAACGCACAGATTCTGAATAATTCATTTATTAATATCGACGCTTACCCACTGGGAAGAAATGTAAATCAAGGAACGCCTGTTTTAATAGGAAACACGGTAGCAAATGTTGGGAATATAGGAATAATTATTGGTTCATTCGGAACAGATTCGCCTACGTTGAAATCGTTTGATTTTGCGGGGTTTACCAACGTGGCTTACATAATTGAAAATACGCAAACTATTCCTGAGGGAGATGTTGTTTCCATTGATCCCGGAGTTGTTGTAAAATATACATCCAATGGATTATTGGTGGTGAATGGAGCTCTGAAAGCTGTAGGAAAAGCAAATAACAAAATCATTTTTACCTCTACAAAAGATGATTCAGCTTCAGGTGACAGCAACAACAACGGCACTGCTACCACACCTGCCTCGGGTGACTGGTATGGAATTGATTATTCAGGAACAGCAAGCGATGTTAATAACATTTTGAAGAATTTCGAAATACGCTACTCAGGTAATTATTATTACTACGGCACAAAAGGAGCCATACGGATTACCGATTGCAAAGTGAGTATTGACTCAGTTAAAGTGAACTTCAGCAATTCCTGTGCCCTCGGCATTTTTGGCACTGCCAACCCGGTAATTACAAACAGCCAGTTCTACAACCTGGCTAATGCTCCTATATGTATGGATATGTTTTCGAGTCCTGTTTTTTCAGGCGCAGGAAACAAAATTGCCAATACCCCTCGGATCGGGTTATTAATCCGCAGCCAGACTATCCAGGGAACGGTTCCAATCAGAAGTTTTGCAGGTTATGATACAATTACATACATCACCGAAGAAGCAATGACTGTTACCAATCAGCTGACTATTCCTGCCGGAGTTACATTTAAAGGTCCCGGAATCTGGTATATAAAAGGAAGACTTGAAATACAGGGAACCGCACTGAAACCTGTTGTATTTACCACCCAGGAAGATGATGCCTACGGAAATCCAAAAGACTTGCAGCAAAACGGGAATTCAGCACTTAGTAATTCCGGAGCTTATTTTGTTTTTTACGATGAATCAAATGACCTGAGCACAATAGACCATGCTTTATTCAGGTATTCGCCAGCCATTCCTATCCAGCTTACCAATGCATCACCCAAAATACAGAATTCGGCCTTCGAAAACCTTATCTATTCCGGGATTTCGCTTTCCGGATCGAGTGCTCCAGCTATTACAGGATGTACATTCAACAATATTTCCTTCCCGTTCACAACTTCACTGGTAACCTATCCTTCAGTTTCAACAGGGAATATAATCTCCGGCACAACCGGCAGGGCTATTCGTGTCACCGATGAAACACTAACCCAGGATGTTATCTTACCTAAACGTGATTTTGCCGGAAAAGCAAACATTCCTTATGTTTTTCAGAATTATACGGTTGGTACCGGTGCTAAACTAACGATTAAACCCGGAGTGGTTTGCAAGTTTATGTCGAGCGGATATCTCAATATCCAAAACGGATTAATTGCCAAGGGAGGAAGCACAACAGACAGTACAATTGTATTTACGGCTGACCGCGATGATTTTTATGGTGGCGATACTTATGGCGATGGTGACGCTAACCTGCCAAACAAATCCTACTGGCAGGGAATCTATTTTTTAAACGAGTCGATTGATGAGAACTGTTGGCTCGAAAACTGCATTCTGAAAGATGGTACGTATAACTATTATTATAATTATTATCCCCAATACGACCGAGGCGCTATAACATTGGACAACTCTTCACCTACCATTAAAAACTGTCTTTTTGAGAGCAATTACTATGGAATTATCGCGCGTAATACTTCGTTACCTAAAATTACGAATTGCGACTTTGTTGGCACTGACCCAACTAATGGTTACGGAATTTATAATCAGACTGCAACTAATACAGTAACTGCTATCAATTGCTGGTGGAACAGTAATACCGGTCCTAAACATACTTCGAATCCAGCAGGAACGGGAGAACGCGTTTCCGATTATGTAACTTTCACTCCCTGGGCAACGCAATTGGCTAAACCAGTATTGGGCGATGTTAGTATGAATGGTGAAGTTAAACCTTACGATGCTTCCCTTGTTTTACAGTATGCCGCCGGCAACATTACTCTGAGCACGAAACAGAAAAGCGTTGCCGATGTTAGCGGAAATGGAGTTGTTTCATCATTTGATGCATCGCTTATACTTCAATACAGCGTCGGTTTAATCAGTCGTTTTGATCCCCAGGCAGGCAAGAAATCTGTTTTAGCAAATGACCTTGCAACATTTTCGTATCCTGACCAGATCAGCGAACCTGCAACGAAGACATTCCAAATTCCTGTAACTATTTCAACAGCTCAGGGAATTAAAGCGCTGGATTTGAAATTTGCCATCGATGAAAATCATATTAAATTCATCCAACTTAATAAATCAGGACTACCGGCAGATTTTTCAATTGCAACCGGTTTTGATGATCAGAAAAGTGAAATCACGATTTCAATGGCATCAGCTTACGATCTGAACCTGGTTAACCAGTCGTTTGTTCTTGAATTCGAATTCCAGGATTCAGGTATAACAGAATCTCAGTTTGGACTGACTTTCGGCATGGCAAACGACTATTACCTGAACAATTTGCCTCCAATCGCCCAGATAAGCGGCAATTCGGGTATAACAGGCATTGAAAACCTGCAGAACAGTGCGAAACCATTAACTTACACGGATCAGAATGGTATTCATGCCATATTTAACTTATCCATATCCAATCAGAATATCCAGGTTCAGGTTGTGGATATGACAGGCAGGATTATTTACCGGAGATCCGTTAAAAATCTAAGTTCAGGCGTTCATAATCTTGATCTCAATTATACTGATCTTGAAAATCCACACAGCGGTGTCTATATCCTTTCCATTAGGGGAGAAGAATTCAGTTATTCGAAAAAACTTCTGATAAAATAAACCATCTGTTAATCAGGATTTTGCTGAATAAGCAAAATCCTGACAACGGATTATTCAATTTTAGATGCAATCGCATTCAGCCGAAGATATCTAAACCAAATAGATTAAATAGGCAAAGATGCAAAACTGGAAAAGCCAGACACTAAAATAAAATTTATACAGATGAAGAAACTGATCAGATATATAATTGCTTCCTGCTTCTGGGCTTGGTGTTTTACGCTCCTCATTTCAGGTACCGTAACAGCACAATCCAAGATAGGCTTTAGCATCGAAGGGGCGACTGTTCTCGAGAAAAACACGTTTACCATCGCGGTAAAAGCAGATACTGTTTTAACCGGGAAAGGAATTTATGCCTTCCGCTTTGCATTTACATTCAACGCCGATTATCTTGAATTTCAGAATATTGATTCCGTTGGTTCAGTATTGTATGATTGGGGAATGCCTACTTTCAGCAACACTACCAGGGGCTCCATAATTATTGCAGGAGCCGGCTCCTCCCCTCTTACAAGTAAAGGAAAAATGTTTTACCTCCGTTTCAAGGCTTTACAGCCTGGTGGCACATACATAAACTATAATTCTGGAATTAGCCTGCTGAACGAAGGTTTGCCTGCAATGACTATGAATTCTGTCTATATTCAGGCGAATGCCCGTTCGTACCCTGATATTTATCCTGATGATATCCAGTTATTTGTCGGCGCTGAGGCGCAGATGTATACTTCAGGCGGAACTGCGCCATTTGTTTATGCAACAGCTGACACATCCATTGCCATTATGAGCAGCCAGAGTGTTGTGAAAGCAAAAGCACCCGGATATACCAAAGTATTTGTTACCGATAAAAATGGCGATAAATCATACATGACTGGGAATATTGATGTAAGAGCTATCAAAATGAGTGTTATGCGAGTAAATGCATGGCCACAGGACACATTTTACCTGCCTGTGAAAATTGAGATTGCTCCCGGGACCAAAGTTCGTTCCGGATATTTCGAGATCACTTACAATGGGAATTTAGCGGGAATTAAACAAAGCGTTAAAGCAGGAGATTTCGATATTTCTATTCAAAACAATACGGGTACCAATGTAATGCGCATCTCGTTTGCTTCCGTTTCAGGAATTACCGGTAGCGGGATTCTGTGTTACCTGGGATTTAAAGCCTTAAACAGCGGGAACCATTATTTTAATTTTCAGAACCTGCAATTTGATGAAGTCCTCAGGGCATTTACAAGCACCGAATATGTGGAAGTTTATTACTTGCCTACTTTGACAATTTCGCCCAATACCGGCACAATGATGTGGGGAACCACTCAAAAAATAATTGTTACAAATGGAACACCTCCAATGGTTTATACAGTTTCAGATCCAACATTGGCATCAATTGATGTGCAGGGCAATCTGAAAGGGTTATCGGGTGGAAATGTTAAAGTTACTGCAACCGATTTTCACGGTGCAACTAAAACCAGCGGCGATTTTTTAATTCTTGATAACCAATTTTCGGTCGTTAATATGGATGGCGTTCTTGATGGTGTTACGCGTGTCCCGATTTCGACCTCGCTGCTTCCGGCAGGAAAAGCAGTGTATGATTTTGACGGATCTGTATCATTTAACCAGAATGATCTTGATTTTACAGGAATAGAACCGGTTGACGCGAATATGCTGGTTAACTACTCCATAACCGGAAACATAGTTCATATTGTTGGGGCTAGCAGCATAGGAATTCAGTCCGGGATAATCTGTTACCTTAAGTTTAAACTTAAGAACACGGTTGCATTAAACCAACAAACTCCGATAACACTCAATTCACTCTCGGCAAATGAATCTACTTTACATTCTACAATTTCGAGCGGAAAAATTACCAGGGTAATTCAGGTAAGCTATCGGCCTATTGCCAAAGCAGGTTTGAATAAATCAGTTCTTGAAGGCGAAACAGTTCAACTCGACGGATCAGAATCATACGACCTTGATGCAAATCCACTTACGTTTTCGTGGCGGGCACCGACAGGAATTCACATGAATGACAGCACGTTGAAAAAACCAACTTTTGTTGCTCCTGATGTAAAAGTAAATACAAATCTCATTTTCACCCTGGTGGTAAATGATGGCACTTCCAATTCCGATCCATCGACAGTAACGATAACTGTTCTTCAGGTAAATAAAAGACCGGTTGCTGATGCCGGTTCGGATATCAGTTACAACGAAGGAAGTTCGGTTTCACTCTCAGGAAGTCTTTCCTACGATCCCGACCTGGATGTTATCTCTTACAAATGGACCTCGCTTGATGGAATAATTCTGTTTGATGCCCTTGGTCCGACTCCTTCTTTTATTGTGCCACAAGTGAGTGCCAACAAAATATACCGGTTCAAACTGGAAGTCTCGGATGGCGTGCTTACTTCTTTTCCTGATACGGTTAAAATTAACGTTGTGAATGTGAATAAAATCCCGCTTGCTTTTGCAGGTGTCGATCAGACAGTGAATGAAGGAACACTCGTTCAACTTGACGGATCCCTTTCGTCGGATGCTGATAACGAACCGATAACTTTCAAATGGACAGCACCGTCTATCGTTGTTTTATCATCATACACTGCAAATAAACCAACATTTACCGCTCCAATGGTACATCGAGATTCGGTGATTGTTATTTCGCTTGTTGTGCACGACGGGCATGCGAGTTCAAATGCTGACCAGGTTTCTATCACTATCAAAAACCTGGATATTTTAAGTACAGCTGCCCAAATTATAAAAACCACCCTTACAGGCGCAGATTCAACAAAAGTGGATCAGGTTGCACAGCAGGTTACACTTTATATGCCTTATGGCGCTGACATCCGTGCCCTCGCGCCCACTTTCCAGCTGTCACCCAAAGCTTCAGTTTCTCCGCCTGGTGGAACCGTACAGAATTTCACTTCACCGGTTTCATATACCATTACTGCCGAAGATGGCTTAACTCAAAAAGTTTTCCTGGTAAAGGTTTTTGTTCCGACAGTCAGCCTCAAAAGGAGCCTATCTTCCGGGTGGAACTGGATTTCATTAAGCGCAACTCCGGCTGATATGAATGTAGGAACAGTTTTAGGTGGTCTTTCACTAGCCAACCTCGACTATATTAAATCGGCAACAACATCGGCAGTATATTACACAGCTTCCGGTTGGTTTGGTGATTTAAGTACTCTGCCTCAATTGGATATGCTTATGTTTAAAAAATCAACTGCGGGACTTTTCACAATATCCGGAAAAGAAATTAATCCTACACTTACATCTATTCCAGTTTCCTCAGGATGGAACCGTATAGGTTATATCATGAAAAGGAATGCCGCAATTAACCAGGCTTTTGATCCAACAACCTTGCCGACGGGTGACATTCTGCTGAAAAGCAAAACAGCGTCCGCCATATATTACCCGGGTTCGGGATGGATAGGTGACCTGGATTCAATGCGAGTATTGAACGGATATATGATGAAAACGGTTTCAGGCAGCGATATTAAATACAAAGCCAGTGGAGCCAAAGTTAAATCAGTACAGAAATTGCTTACCACCCAGGATGATTTATACACACTCTATAACATCAATCCTGCAGATTTTGAAAATTCAGCTACCCTTATCGGAGAAATTGTTAATGAAAACAGCCAAAATATAATTCATCAAGGTGATATTCTGATTGCCTACGTAGGAACAGCCCGCAGAGGTGTTACTGAAGCCCGTTTTGTACCTGATTTAAACCGGTATATTTTCATTCTGACCCTGTTCTCGAATCTGAACCAGGAGAAGATGAGCTTTAAGTTGAAAACGATTGATGACAATTCTGAGAAGGAAATTTCGGATGAAGTGACTTTTGTCAGCAATGAGGTGTTTGGACAATCTATGAATCCATATCCTCTTCAACTATTAAATGCAACTGGCCTGAATGGTTCCGGAAATGAACAATCCATATCAGTTTACCCAAATCCGGCAACAGACAAGTTTCAAATCAGATCCGGCTACAAAATTTCTTCCGTCACTATTTCTGACTTAACAGGAAATTCCATTCTCTGCAGATCAAATATTTCTGAAAATATGGTAGCTATTGATACCCGAAACCTAGCCCCGGGATTGTATCTCCTGAAAGTTGAAACATCAAATGGAACAATCGTCCGGAAACTGGTTAAATCAACAAAATGATAAGCGACAAATCAAACTTGCCCGGGCAACCGGTAAAATTCATTTAGTTGTTGGAACAATGATTTATTAATGTGCAAAACTTTACCGAATATGAAACTATTGATACATACAATATCCAAAATGAATCATTCAGGAATCAAGGATAAATTCAGGAGTACCAAATACAGGTTCGAAAGCAACAAATTGCTTCGAATTACAGTTTTTACTTTAATGATTTGGCTACCTGTGGTTGCAAGCGCCCAGTTAATGTTGCCGGCTATTCCAAGCAACAGCAGCCTGGCCAAGCGTTTCGAACTGAGTACCGAAATGATTTTCAGGGTGAAGGTGGGAAATACCTTCCTGCCCAGCGGTGCCCTGATTGCCTACATTAATGGTGAGATCCGTGGCGCTCAAACCGCTTCGGTTCTTTATCCGCCCACAGGAGTTAATGTGTATAAAGTCCTTGTCTTCGATAGTAAATCATCGGGTGATACCATAACTTTTAAATACTACGACATCTTCTCTTCAAAAATTTACGACATCACGGAGAAAATAGAGTTTATTCCCAATCTGGTTCCGGATTATGCCAATCCAACTATTCTGACTGCTTACTGTAAACCCATTGATAAAGTTACCGGTTTGATTCCGGGAAATGCAACTGAAAACCTGAATACAACTCTGGATTTATACTGGCAGCCTTCGCCTAATACTACTTCATACAATCTGTATTTTTGGGAAGATGGCACAACTATGCCTGCCACGCCTACAAATGCCAATATTTCCGGCACAACATTCAGGCTTTATAATCTGAAATATGGCCAGGTTTATCGCTGGAAAATAGGATCAATTAACGATTGTTCCTCAGCCGAAAGTGGTGTTCAGACATTAAAAACAAGGCTGCTTCCGGACCTGGGTGTATCAAGCGTTACTGCTCCGGCAAATATTGAATCAGGCTCCAATTTAAATATCAGTTTCACAGTTAAAAACACAGGTGCTGGCAACACTGCAGGTGCTCAATGGTATGATGCTGTGTATGCTTCAACCGATCAAACCTGGAGTAATGATGACATACTGCTGTCGACCAAAACAAATGTTACGCAACTTGAACCAGATAGTTCCTATACACAATCCGCTTCAATTTCACTCCCGATAGATTTCACCGGGAATTATTATTTCCTGGTTAAGACTGATAATACAAATTCTGTCGTTGAATTTTCGGATATTAACAACCTGGGAAAAACGGCATCCGCGTCGCACATTACGTTAAAATCACTTCCTGACATCCGGGTAAAAGAGATTGCTGCTGAAAAAGTAAATATAAATCCCGGCGATTCCATAACGATCAGCTGGAAAGTTGAAAACATTGGCGGAGTAGCTGCAACCGGAGGTTGGGCAGAAAGGATTACTATCGTGCCGGTTACCGGATTGAATCTTTCGATTGATCCGAATACAGAATACACTTTGCCACTGCCTGCCGGGACTACCATTAACCGTAGCAGAAAGATTAAAATGGCGGATATCCTCCGTTTTTCGGGTGATGCTCATATACAGGTAGAATTGGTTCCATTCGCAGAACTCATAGAATACGCAGCCAATAAAGCCAACAATGTTGCTTTATCTGTAGGCAAGATTACCGTTGGGAATATTCTCACGCTTGATATTCAGGAAACATCCTTGCTCGAAAACCTATCCTCACCGGTACGTTGCATTGTAACACGTAGTGGCGACTACTCAGCGAATTTAATTGTTTCACTTTCAGCTTCGGTAGCCGGGCAGGTTACAATCCCTGCAACAATTACGATTCCTGCCAACCAGTCTTCCGTGGTGTTTAATCTGAATACCATTAATAATGCATTGATTGATGGCCAGAGAAATATCTGGATTACTGCAACTGCCGCTCAATACAGCAATTCTACAAAAACCATTACTATACTGGATGATGAAATTCCTTCACTGACAGCTGTTTTAAATAAAACTACTGCTATTGAAGGTGATACGATTACCTTGACTGTGAGTCGAAACCTGGTTACAAACCAACCTTTAACGGTCAGCCTTACTACCAATAAGCCTTCGCAATGGACATTCCCAACCTCTTTGGTGATACTGGCAAATAGTGCTTCCGCAAAGGTTAGCATCAATATTACCGATGACAATGTGCCGGAACTGACCAACGACGCAATTATTTATGCCAGTTCTGCCGGAATTACTACCGGCACGGTAACCGCCAGCATTGTTGATAATGATGTTCCACAGGTTAGCCTTGAATTGCTTGCTGATACGGTATCGGAATCGGCCGGGGTTTATGCCACCTGGGGCTTGCTCAAACGAATATCAGGAGATGGAATTATCACTGTGAATTTAACTTCCAGTTTGCCAGGCGCGCTCTTTTTCCCTGCCAGCCTTAGTTTGCCTAAAGGTGTACAGGAACAGAAATTCAATATAGGATTAGTTGACAATGGTGATGTAGATGGATACCGGAAAGTAATCCTTTCAGGTTCAGTGTATATCTCGTCCTGTAATTGCGGAACTTCAGCCGAAAATGGAGGAATTGTTTCCGCAAATCTGGTAATTGCCGATAATGATGGTCCTACTCTTTCACTTCTGATTAACCCTGTTTCACTTCCTGAAGGCAAATTGAATGCCGGCACACTCACCATTACCCGAAACACACCAACCGATAATGCACTGCTGGTCAATATCTCGCACAACGACCCAACCGAAGTAAGCATACAAACTACGGCTACAATTCTTGCCGGTCAAAAATCCGTCCAGGTTCCGATTAACTCAATTAATGATAATATTGAAGATGGTACACAGATGGTTTCCATACAGGCCAGTGCACCAACCTTCTCTTCAGGCTTTGGGTATGTTTTTGTAACCGACCTCAATAAACCTGATCTGGTAATTACAAAAATTGCTGTCAGCGACAGCACACCTGCTACCAATGATGTTATCGAAATTTCGGGAACAGCCGGCAATATTGGTTTTTCGACAGCTCCTTCCGCAATGAAAATCGCTTTTTATTGTTCGAAAGATAAAACACTCGATGCCAATGATATAGTGTTAGGTGAATATGAATTCCCTTCACCTATCAGCCAGGCAGCAACAGCTAATTTCACAAAGGCAGTTATAATTCCAGCCCAAACGGGTGATTTCTATATCCTTGCCAAAATTAATCCTACTGAGAGCCTTACCGAATTGGTGTATTTCAATAATGTTTCTGATGCGGTCGGCATCACTATAGCACCTGAATATACTGCAACAGCAATTACTGATAATGCCATTTACCTGCCCAAAACCACTGTACCCATTCATGGATCAGCGATAAATTCCAAAAATGCTCCTGTCGCTGATGCTGATGTAGATATATATATTATAACTGCCGGTATCCGTCGGGAATTAAAAGCTAAAACCAATAGCCTCGGGCAATATTCTGTTGATTTTGTACCCAGTATTTTTGAATCAGGACATTACTCAATAGGCGCCTGCTATCCAAAACAGAATCTCAGTATTGAACAGGATAAGTTCGACATCCCAGGATTAGTCAGAGAAAACAATTCCAACATAGTCTGGGATATGAAGCTTGGCCAGTTGATTACAGGGAAAATAGCTTTGAAAAATACAAGTGAAGCAGTTTTAAAACATATTGTAATACTGGCTGATAAGCTTCCTGCAGGATGTGAACTTAAGTTTGATACAATAGCAGTTCTTTCGGCAAATCAAACCAAAGAATTCAATTTTACATTGAAGGCAACTCAATTAACTATTGGAAGTAATTATGAAAAGATAAATTTCCATGTTGAATCCGCCGAAGGAATCACCATTGATTTCCCGGCATATTACTATTGCCAGGCTTTACAGGCGCAGTTAAAATCTAACCCGGTAAGCATCAATACTACAATGACAAAGGGGAAACCGAGGCTCTATGAATTTCACATCTTCAATAACGGGGCAGGTGAATCAGGGAAAGTAACCATCAGTTTGCCAAATGTAGGCTGGATGAATCTGATCAGTCCTGACACGCTCACAAATATTTCACCTCAGGATACAGTAACTGTAATTGTAAACCTTGCGCCAACTGCCGATGTTCCTCTTAATACGCCGATTTCAGGAAATATTACTGCAAACTGTGTTAACGGAAACGGTGTTCAGATTCCTTACCGCTTTGAAGTAGTTTCAGAAGAAAAAGGTGGTTTAAAAGTGGATGTAATCGATGAGTACACCTACTTTACTGAAGATAAGCCACATGTTAAAAATGCGCATGTCGTGGTACGTCATCCTTTTTCGGGGAAAATCATGGCCGATGGATTTACTGACGCAAACGGAATTTTCGCAGTAGACAGCCTACCCGAAGGCTCATATAAAATGAATGTGGAAGCTGATAAACACGAAGGCTTCCAGACTACTATTACCATTGATCCGGGACGTATAAACGAGCAAAGTGTTTTTATAAGTTTCCAGGCAATCACCTATACATGGGAAGTAGTTCCGACTCAGATCCAGGATAACTATGAAGTTCAGCTGGTAATGAAATACGAAACCAGTGTTCCTGTACCTGTTGTAATTGTTGAAATGCCTAAGGAAATGCCACAACTGTTTAATGACGAAACCTACCCTTTCATGGTTACCATGACCAACAAAGGATTGATAACAGCAAGAGATGTTCAGATCAACTTTCCCCAGGATGATCCGGAATACGAGTTTGTGACTAATTTCACTACAATGGATCTGCTGGCACAGCAATCCATCCAGTTTCCGGTTGTAATGAAACGGAGAGCCGGATTAAAATCAGCTACTTCTGGCGGCACCTGCGTCAGTTTTGCAGCTACTATTTATGGATGGCAATGTGGCCCCGACAGGCAGTGGGGTCATTCACAGAATAGCTTCTCATTCAGCGGTAGAATATGCATTGGATCGCCCGGCCCTAGCACTACCGGTCCCGAAGGCACTCCCTGGTGGAATGGCTGGGCATTTGGAAATGTGCCACAAAGAGGTGGTGGCGGCTATTATTGGTACAATCCCACACTTGGCATTCCAACTGTGGGTTCATCAACTGCTGGTTGTGAACCTTGTTTGATCTCATTGGCATTAAATGGAATTGGATGTTTCCCGATATTAGGTCCTATGATTACAAATGCTGCCGGTATTCTTGGTTGTATTTTAAGCCTGGCAGATCTGGAAGTAACCAGGATGGATCTTGCCGATTGTGGTATGACAGGACTAGGCCTTGCTGTTGATTTAGGAGAAATCGGCTGTGCATATGGACTTGCACGTTCAGCTATGGATTGTTATGAAAACCCACCTATTTTTACCAAATCCCCCGAAGGTTCGAAACCAACAATGCCACCCATTTTAAGGCAATCGATACTAGATCTCGAATATGCTGTAGCCGCTCACGGAGCATTGGATAGTTTATCAGCCGAAATATATGGGGATTGGGACTGGAGATCAAAAGCCAGCTTGAAGGACTTTAATGTTGAAACAGATCCGTTTATAAAACAAAACAAACCATTCTATCCTACAGATATTACTGCTCTTGAACTTAAAATGGCTGGAACTGATATCAGCAGTTCAGATATCCACATTTTTACAACCAGGTGGAACAATACGATAAACGCATGGAGTCTGCAGGTTTATTCCCCTACTATTGATCATCCGGATATGATTGATAAAGTAAAGATGAAAAAGTATATTATGAAAATTGATACAGCTCAGAATTATGCTATTTCCCGGGGATATGACAATTTTATGGAAATGTATAATGTTGCTTTGGCTACCACCAAAGAACAAGTTGATGCCGGCCGGAGCTCAGTATGCGCTTCTGTTTCAATTAACATTACGCAGAAAGTGGTTATGACGCGCGAAGCTTTTGAAGGTACACTTACCATCTTCAACGGACATACTACCGATGATATGAAGGAAATAAAACTGAACCTGGAAATTAAAGACGAATACGGCGTTTTAAGCAACGACCTTTTCCAGATCGATACCAAGTCACTTTCGATACTCACAGGAATTGATGGTACCGGAACACTTGCTGCCCAGGGAAAGGGAAGCGCAACCGTATTGTTTATCCCTGAAAAAGGAGCCGCTCCAACAGTTCCCAAAAGCTATTCTTTCGGAGGCTCATTCTCTTACCTAGATCCTTTTACCGGTGTAATAGTAACCAAGCCATTGTTCCCTGTTACACTCGATGTAAACCCAAGTCCGGATATATATCTGCATTATTTTATGCAGCGTGATATATTAGGCGATGATCCGCTGACTGTTCCTATTGAACCAATCGTTCCAGCCGAATTCGCTGTGATGGTTCAAAATAATGGGTATGGTACGGCCCAGGGCGTACGAATTGAAAGTGCCCAGCCAAAAATTGTTGAAAACAAAAAAGGGCTCGCCATCAATTTTGCCTTGATCGGTTCGAACCTTAATGGTCAGCCTCGTCAGTTAGGTTTAACAAATATCGATTTCGGCAATATTGCACCTAAGACCGCTGCCATCGGGCAATGGTGGTTTACCAGCGATTTGTTAGGTCACTTTGTTTCGTACGAAGCCAAAGTCAGTCACCTGGATAGCCGCGGCAATCCCGATCTGAGCCTGATCAGCGGAGCTACTCTTCACGAGCTTATTCGGAGTGTTGATGTATATTCCGGCGTCGAAGATGGTATTCACGATTTCCTGGTCAACGAAGTTCAGGATGCCAAAGAGTTGCCAGACATTATTTATCTTTCCAATGGTGGTACGCTTGATGTTTATCCTGCGCCAATGGAAAATACAACAGGTTCAATAGCTTCAGGAAATCATGAGATTGAATTGACTGTTACACCAAAGCAGATTGGCTGGAATTATATTAAATTCAACGATCCTGGAAACGGCATCTATAAAATTGCCAGTGTAACACGCGAAGATGGCCAGGTAATTCCTTTGGACAATGTATGGCAAACTTTCGTCACACTGCCCGATAGTAAGGAACCTGTTTATGAAAATATGATGCATTTCCTGGATGTTTTTGCAGCAGCAAACCCACAGAAATATACAATACAGTTTGTAGCTAAAGACCAGAATCCTCCTGAAGTAGTTAGCTTTAATAATGTTCCAACTTCAGTTGTAACCTCGCCTGTAACCTCCATAAATGTTGTATTCAACAAACCGATCGATCCTGCTACCTTCAATTACGAAGATATGACCCTTCGTATTCAGGCTGGTGCTGATGTAATGGATAGTACAGTCAAAGTTACACAAATCGATCCGGTTACCTTTAAAATTGATTTGACTAGCAAGTCAATCCAAAATGGATATTATGTATTAACCGTGCAGGCCAGCCAGATCAGCAGTACAACAGGCACCAACGGGCTAACCGGCAAACAGGCAACCTGGACACAATATATCAATGTACCCGCAGTAAGTGAGTTTATAGGCTTGCCTGATAATAATATAGGTGCTCCTATGGATTTCATAATGCTCCGGTTCAATTTGCCTATTGACAATACAACACTTTTATCCGGCCGGTTAACCTGGAAAAAAAATGGAACAGTTGTTTCAGGCTCAGTCACTATCACTCCTATGGATGTTGATGGTAAACTATTCCAGGTTTCAGGGTTGAAGGCGTTTTTGTCGGATGACGCAAAGTATTCACTTACAGTTGATTTGCCAAATATCGCCACAATTAACGGAGTGAACGGCATCCTGGCACAATCGGTAGAATGGGAAATTGACCAGACACCTCCTTCGGTAAGTAAAATAACTCTGAAAAACGACGGTGGATATGACTTACAACATATCACCGCTATAGATATTCAGCTTAGCGAAGCTGTTAATGGCTTTGGATTACCATCCATCGAGTTGTGGAAGGACGGAACCAGGCAGCCTTTGTCGCAATTAACGCTGACTAAAGTTTCAGGAAGCGAATACCTGTTTACACAGTTCCGCCTTCTCACCTATTATGAAGGCACGTATACTTTAAAAGTTATTATGGATGGGGTTACTGATATTTCCGGGAATATTGCCTCAGGTATTGTTGAACAAAGTTGGACGGTTTACAGGACTACTCCAAAAGCTGTGACAGGCTTAAAGATTACTCCCGACCTAGGCTTCTCGGATAATGATGCGTTAACTTCAACTGGAACAGTGTCAGCTGTTATGACTGTAAATGAGCCTGACTCACGAATCCAGATTTATCAGAATGATAAAGGAAACAGGACTTTACTGGCTGATTCTTCAAATGTAAAAACTGGTTCATTGATTTTACCAGTCAAATTTACAATTGTCGGAAACCTCATTCTGGAAGCACATTGTCTGGATAGCTATAAAAATGAAGCTATCACTGAACTTCCTGTATTTATTGATGATGTAGCACTTTTAGCGAGTTGGAAGAATGTACCGCAGAAGGCTCAGTCTGTGCAACCTGATTCATTGGTACTGGAATTCTTCGATAAGATATTGGATGATACCAAGCTGAAAGATTACCTGAAGTTTGAGCGTGGTGGACTCTCTATCGGAACTGCGAATATAACTGTCAGCAAATCTTCTGATAAGGTTTATGTATTGAAGGGAATGAACATTGCCGGAAATACTGAAGGGAATTATTCAATCTCAATCGATTTAACGAAGCTCCTAAAATATAGCAGTGGAAAACCGGGTATATCAGATCTCAAAGCCCAATGGTCAGTTGGTGGTATAAACCAGACTCCTGTTGCCAATGCGGGAACTAACCAAACAGTTGATGAAGCGCAACTGGTTACCCTTGATGGAAGCCAATCATCTGATCCAAACAACGATCAACTAACGTACAAATGGACAGCACCAAGCGGAATAACGCTAAGTTCAACAAACACTGCAAATCCAACATTTACTGCTCCATATATAAATATGGAAACACAGTATATCTTTGGCCTGGTAGTTAACGATGGAATTGTGAATTCAGATCCTGTAACCGTGAAAGTTACTGTCCGTAATTCATCGTTGGTTGGAATTCCCAATCAGGAAACATCACTGGTCAGGATATACCCAAATCCTACTACAGGCATAGTAAATATTGAGACAAGTAAGAGAACAATGGCAAGAACAGGAATCTCAGTCATTAGTTCCCTGGGTGCAGAAATCTATCATAAAGAAAATATTGATGCCACCCAATTCCAGGTTAACCTTTCAAACCAGTCAAATGGAGTCTATTTACTTATGATAAATAGTAGTAATCAGCAAATAATCAAGAAAATAATTGTTCTAAAAAAATAGAGGTTTCAAAATCCGGTAATGAAAATTACCAAGATGATGTGGGAGATTCTGGCTTTATAGACAAAAATGGTGTTAAAATGCTTTATACCCGTTGCTATTGTTAGCTTTGCATCAAATGAAAGACTATGAATAAAAAAACTGCTTTTATTGTGGAAGCAAAGTCGTAAGTAAAAATGGGGTTTTTGATGGAAAACAGCGATATAAATGTGCTGCTTGTGGCAAACGGTTTATCGGTGGAGAGCGTCTAAACAATCAAGTTCTTTGGCAGGAATATATTGAAGGGAAGCAAACATATATTCAATTAGCTACGAAATATCATTGTTCTACAAGAACCATCCAAAGGCGAATCGACAAAGCATCACTTACTGTTTTCTCTATCAGACCAAAAGAGGTTATTGTTCTTATGGACACCACTTACTTTGGCAGAGGATTTGGCGTGATGTTGTTTAAGGATGCGTCTAGTGGCGTAAACTTGTATAAGGATTATGTAAAAACAGAAACTAACCAACAATATGCCCAAGGTGTAGCATACCTGCTGAAACAAGGCTTTACTGTACTGGCCATAGTGTGTGATGGGCGAAGAGGATTATTACAACTGTTCCCTACTATCCCAGTACAAATGTGCAACTTTCATCAAGTAGCAATTATTAGACGGTATCTAACAAAAAAGCCGAAGATGCAGGCAAGTAAAGAGTTATGGGTGTTGACGCTGATCTTGGCTCATACCGATAAAGAAAGTTTTGAAGGAGGACTTGCAGCTTGGCTGGGAGGACTTTCTAAACGAAAGAAGAATAGACGTAAATGGCAAAAAAAGATATGTTCACAAAAAACTAAGAAGTGCTTACAGAAGTCTCAAAACAAACTTGCCGTGGTTGTTTACATGGTACGACAGGTTTGGTTTAGGAATACCCAATACGACCATTGCAATTGATGGGCATTTTGCAGACTTAAAAAATAAACTCAGAAACCACAATGGCTTATCAATGAAAAGAAAAATGAAATTTATTGATGAGTTTTTGAAGGCATAAAGGCTTCTGAAAATATCAATGGGCTGCCCATACAGACAGCCCATTGTTGACATTTTCGTCAGCCATCAAGTTTATCCCTGGCAGGTTGCTCTCCAGCAGAGCCTGCTTCCGTTTGGCTTGATTCAACAAAAATCGGAATAAACTTTAATTGCATCATAAAAAGCATAAAATAAACAGCACCATTTTTGTCCATTAGAGACTATCGTCTAAAAAAAAACACCATTTTTGTCCATTATACCTAGATTCTTGATAAAAGTATCTCCCATTTTTTATTTTGCTCTTATTTCATTTGGATTCAAAACTGACTGTTATTCCTGCTCAAGAATAATAGTTATGTAGAAGGAATAGAATGCAGAATTATATAGGAAACTGAATTATAACAGTAAATGATTTGTTTAATATATCAATGTTAAGTGTATTGATCTTCCCGGGATTAATCGAGCCTATTTAGAATTAACTATACTTTTAAATCTGACAGAAGAAGGTCCATTATTTTTACGTAAGGAAACTTTGGTCCTTGATCCGTTTTATCTATCAGAAACAAGTGTGATGTAGATAAGTCCTTAGAAATGGGGCGAAAAAAAACCCCACTTACTTTCGTAAGCGGGGTAATAAAATTCGGCGGCGACATACTCTCCCGATTTGATTCAGTACCATCTGCGCAGGCGGGCTTAACTTCTCTGTTCGGAATGGGAAGAGGTGGGCCCCGCCGCTATAGCCACCAAAAGGTTTTAAATATTTTGGTTTTTCTATAAAGCAAGAAAAAAAATTGACAATTGAAAGAAAGAAAATACATAGTATAGCGAGATGAAGGTATCTAACGTCAACAGAAAATTTACGGGTAATTAGTACTGCTCGGCTTTGCCATTACTGGCTTTACACCTGCAGCCTATCAACGTCGTAGTCTACAACGACCCTTAAAGGAAGCCTCATCTTGGGCTG
>CAIRMR010000096.1 GCA_903879715.1 uncultured Bacteroidales bacterium | reverse complement strand
TAATCTTTTAATTTATTCGCTCCTTGCTTATTTTAAATGAGCTCACTTCGGCAAGCGTTCGGCTGAGCTCACGCCGAAGTCTCAGTGCATCGCATGAGATCGCTGCGCTATGTTGATGTTTTTTCTGGCACAATATTTCAGGAAGAAATTAAAAACATTAAACACAAAACACAAAATGTAAAAGTATCGTACGCTCCCTTACTTTAGTGTTTATTATTCTGTGTTATATATTTTTCATTACTTTTTATTTCTGGCTTGTCCAGGTTAGGTAATTGCACCGGTTTATCTGCCAAGTATGGTATGAGCAGATAAGAATTAAGAAAAACCGTACAAAGAATGAACCGGTTTCCAGAGATTTGTTTTCAGAATTTATATCTCTGAAATATTGGGTACATCCGTATTGATTAATCTGAACTTATTTTCTCTGAATTTTACACAATAGAGCCCATTTTTCAATACCGGCTTTTACCTGGCCAATAGTTAACGGCTTGCTGATATAATCATCCATTCCTGCAGCCAGGCATCTTTCTTTATCGCTTTGAAGCGCATTGGCTGTCATAGCTACAATTAATGGCCTTTTAATGCCCCAGTCGGCTATTATCTGTTTTGTGGCTTCCAGGCCATCCATCTCAGGCATTTGTATATCCATAAAAACGATATCGATTTTCATTCGTTTGATCGTTTCAATTGCCTCTATCCCGTTAGCTGCTATTTGAATGGAATACCCTAATATTTCGAACAGGCTTAACATCATCTTTTGATTGATGGCATTGTCTTCGGCTACCAGGATTTGCAGAGGGAATTTTTCATTTAATTTTTCAATTGATTTTGGTTCAATAATTTGCTGTTTCTGAATGTTCAAAGTTTTGGAAAGCAAATTTGTAACTGTAGAAACCAGTTGCGAATGTTTCAATGGTCTGTTAATCCGTGAATTAAAATTCTGATATAAAACCTGTTCCGTATTTGTAATGGATGGATATGAAATTAGCACGATCGGGATGTTTCTGTACTCCGTGTAATTTTTAAGTTCAGATGACAATAGACTGTTATTCGTACTAATTATATTATTATCGATCAGGATAATGTCAAAATGCTCCTTTTTCTTTATACTATTTAAAGTGTCAACCTCTGTATTTACAACTACAGGTTTCATTCCCAGGCTATCAAACAGATTGTAAAGAATTTCGCTGCTGGTTAAATTGCTTTCGGCTATTAAAATGCGTTTATCCTGCCAGAGATTTCTATGCGGGAGTATCGATTCCAGGTAAGTATCGTCCGGGCGATACGATGTTTTAATAGTAAAAAGGAATTCGGATCCGTTCTGAACTTCATTATTAACCCATATGTTTCCATTCATCAGTTTTACAAGTTGGGCACTTATAGCTAAACCTAATCCGGTTCCACCGTATTTCCGGGTTGTTGACGTGTCAATTTGGCTGAAAGGTTTAAATAGTCTGTCGGCTTTTTCTTCAGAAATTCCAATGCCGGTATCTCTTACTGAAAACCGGAGATATGCGTCATTTCCTTTTTTCTCAATCTGTTTTATACGGATTACAACCTCTCCACTAGCTGTAAATTTAATGGCATTACCTACAAGGTTTACCAGGATTTGCCTCAGCCGGGTAAGATCCCCATTAATTTTTTGCGGGATAAGCGGGTCAACCTGGAAAAATAGTCCGAGTTTCTTATTTAAAGCAGTGGTTGCCAAAAGGTCCAGAACATCCTCAATAGCCATCCGTAAATCAAAACTATGTTCTTCCAGGATCAGATTTCCAGATTCTATTTTGGAGAAATCAAGAATATCATTTATCAGATCAAGTAAGAGTTCTCCGCTGATTTTAATGGTTTCAGCGTAGTCTCTCTGGTCCGGTGTAAGGGAAGTCTGCATCAGCAGGCTGGTCATCCCGATTACTCCATTCATCGGAGTTCGGATTTCATGGCTCATGGTTGCTAGAAAATCTGATTTTGATTTTGTGGCATACTCGGCTGTATGTTTAGAGGCGGTAAGTTCATTTTCAATTATCCTTCTCGAAATACGTCCACCTATACTTGCGGCAAGAGCTGTAAGTATGGCGGACTCATTAGTAGTCCACCGAATTCCTTTGGTGCAATCGTCAAACCCCACCATACCCCAAAGTTGGTTTTTAATAAAAACAGGCACTGCTATTAACGAAATAATGTCCTGTGATTCTAAAATATGCCTTTCATTTTCAGGGAAATCTTTGATCAAGCCCGCCACTGTTTTTCCTGATTTAAGAAGTTTGTACCAGCGCGGAAAACCTTCACTAAACGGAATGTTCTGAAGATCAGGATTATCGATTTGAGGGATTATGTTTTCATTGGTCCATTCGAATCGTTGACTGAAAAATGCTTCACCGCTTAACGTATCTTCCAGATTCTCAAATATATAAACCCGATCTATTCCTGTTGCGATTCCAATTTCCTCAATCGCCTTCTGAATGGCCTGATCATGATCAGGTATGGTTAGTAAATAATTCATTGCCCGGGCGGTACCATTCAGGATTTCGCTCTGGCGGAGCAAGTCACTTTCGTAATTTTTTCGTTGAGTGATATTCCTGTATATCCAGAGAATTCCCTGGTTTTTTTTGCCCGGATTTTCGATGGGAACAAAATCCCGCTCAAGAAAAGTTCCATCACTCATCTTAAGTTCATGATTTATAACAACTTTTTGTAGCTCTAAAGTGTTGTTAATATCACGAATAAAAGTCTCCGGATCGCTAAATGACACTTTAGCTGCTTCAGCTGCCTGTTGGCAATCCATCCCTACCAATTGCTCTGGTGGTACCGGGATTGAGAAAATATCACAGAATCGCTGGTTTACAAGCACAACCTTTCTTTTTTCGTCTTCCACCATAATCCCGGCCTGCATACTCGAAATAAGAAGTCTGAACCTGAGATTTGCAATTTGAAGCGCATCGTATTGCTCTTTGCGTTGTGTTATGTCTTCAGCCATTGCCAGAAAGCCGTTTACCTGGTTGTGCCTGTTGCGGAGCGCGGTAACTGTTAACGATACTGGGAATCTGCTGCCATCTTTACGGATAAATGTAAATTCGCCGGTTTCAGTTACAATATTTTCAGGGTTAGGTTGATCGTCATTGATTTTAAATATCCGAAAATCCTTTACATCCTGCACTTGATCATTGTCATTCCTTTTGCGTATTTCGATTTCATCATGAAAAAGGTGCGGCGTTTTTTTACCAATTACTTCATTGGCATCGTAGCCTAGCATACCGCATGCCGCCGGATTAAATGACTGAATTAGTCCATTCAGGTCGGTCGAAATAATTGCGATAGCGGAACTGTTAAGAATGGCTTTCTGGAAAGTAGTAGTCCTTATTAACTCCTGTTCAATTTCTTTCTCTTTGGTAATTTCTTTCTGTATTGAAATAAAATTTGTTAATTGGCCGGCTGAGTTAAATATGGGTTGAATTTGCAGATTTATCCAGTACTTTTTATGTGATTTCGAATAATTGATAATAGCAACTTCGATGGATTTCTGTTGACTTATGGCTTCATTCAGTAAAGCAACTGTTTTCAGGTCAGTTTCTTCACCCTGTAAAAAACGCCCAGGTATTTTTCCTTTTATTTCATCAAGGTTGTATTCAGTTATTCGGGTAAAGGCTTCATTTATCCATTCGATTTCGCCCGAGCTATTCGTAACAATTACTGCATTTTCAGTTTCCTTGGCTATGAGTGCCATCTTTTTCAATTCTTTTTCCAATGATTTGCGCCTGGTGATATCGCTCCCGTAGATGTTAATATAATCTGTTCCTTCAACTGGTGTGAAAAGCAGCAGGTATATGGATTTACCATCGGTAATTTCATGCTCAACTGTATTTGATGATAACAAAACTTCGGAAATTACAGTATCAAAAATCCGGTTAACCTTTTGGCCTGCTTTAAATTTATGGTATTTCAATAATTTTTCACTGGCCTTATTCGCGTATAGTAAAACTCCGTCACGACTAACTCTTAATACCGGATTCGGATTTTCGGCAGGAAGTTTCGAAAGTGTTAAAACCTCTTCGTGAGCTGACTTTACTGCATTCTGATTTAACAGGCTCACATGTTTTGCACTTAAAAGATTACAAATAAACCGGAGTATAGAAGTTTCTTCATCATCGAATTTACCTGGTTCTGAATCCGCAATTCCAAACACCCCAACAATGTTTTCTCCGTTCATTACCGGAAAGATTAACTGCGAATGCACTTCGTCAGGTATGTTTCCGAAACCGGATTGCAATAGGTTTTCCATTGATTTGTCGGGTGTAAAGATCATTTTCTTTGATCGGTACACAAGGCCTGGAAGTTTATCCATCGAAATAGATTCAGCGGCAACAAACCGTCTGAAATTGAATCCTTTTGAGTAATGCAGATTGAATCCGTTAACTGAATTATGGTTTAAATAAAGAAAAGAATATTTAAAAGAAAACATAGCTTCCAGAACCTCCCCTGCCAATATGCCTAATTTAGCTGTGGAATTGATACCGGGAAATGCTGTAGAAAACGCATCTAAGCGTTTAATTACTTCAATATGGTTGATCTTCATAGGCAATGTACGTAAAACTTCGGGGGCCGCTTTAATGAAATGAGATTATATAGTTCATGTTTTCCTTCTCTTGTTTCTTACAGTGTTTCTGCAAAAAGAGCATGAACTGATGCAATAATAGTATAAATTTAGAAATAAAAGGAAACCTTTTTATTCATTTATTGCCAACTATTAGAAAAGTAACCACATAAAAATGATTTTACATATACTTGAGTTTGGTGTCATTATATTTTACCTTATATTAGCTTCTTAAATCTAAACCAGAGTAAATATATTTTACATTTTAGATTAAACCATATGAAAAATGAATTAAAAACGCATAATTTCTATTACAAATATGATTTAAGTTCATGAATTAATGATAGCAAAAACCTTTATTAATGATTCAGTAAAATATATTTGCTATTCAGGCATTATTAAAAAATGCGGATTAAGAAAGTCTGAATTAATGCCCTAAAATGATACCCGCATGCATATTAGCAAAGTATGTATGTTGCCTGAGAAGTTAATAAATAAAAAAGACGAAAAAAATAACCAATAACTATGAAGCACAAAATCCTGATTATCGACGATGAAAGGAGTATTCGTTTACTTCTTGAAAGCTTTCTCTCAAAAAATTATGATGTAGTAAGTAAAAGTGATGGGATGGAAGCCCTTGACTGGCTTGAGGTTAATTTGCCCGACCTGATTATTTGTGATGTACAGATGCCAAATATGGATGGGTACAAGTTTGTTGAAAAAGTGCGTCAGCGGGGATATACCAAACATACTCCTGTTGTAATGCTTTCGGGTGTTGAGAGCAGCAAGGAGCGTGTAAAATGTTATAAGCTTGGAGCCCAGGATTTTCTGGCCAAACCTTTTAACCCGGAAGAACTGGATGAAATCCTTAAAAAAAACCTTTTCCCCGTTCATTATGCGGTAAAATGGTAATGAATCAAGTATAGAAATGAAAGATCAGGATTTGTTACTCCATTTATAAGATTAGCAATTTAAATCATGGAAAAAGCATTGAAACTTGTTTATATCGGTAACTCAACGGAGACTCTCAGTTTGTTGGCTTCAGAAAAACAATTATCTGTTACGGCACAAGGTAATATACTTGCAGCTGAAAACTATCTTAAGTCGGGCCAGTTGCCTGATGCCATTTTATGTGAAATGACTTTGTCGGGTGGTGATGGCATACAGATGCATGAATGGGTGCGACAGAGGCCCGACCTTAACCCGGTTAGTTTCATGCTTGTAACTCACGAATTCAAAGAAGATCTGTATAAAGAAGCCTTCAAAAGACATATAGACGATTATTTTGTAATTCCTTTGCAAAATGCTGAAAGCCTGGTTGGGCGTATTGAGTACCTGCGTGATTACAGGAAAAAAATTGTTCCGCTTGAGCCGGAACTAGAACAAGAGATAACATACCATATGCCTTTGTCGAAACGCATTTTTGATATCGCCTTGGCTAGCGGAGCGCTCATCGCACTTTCACCTTTGCTTTTGATAGTTATTATTGCAATCAGGCTCGAATCAAAAGGAAAGGTGTATTACACATCCAGGCGCGTAGGTCGAAAACCTTTTGATTTTTACAAATTGCGTTCCATGCGTGTAGGAGCCGATGCCGATCTTGCCAAGCTTGCAAAAGATAAAAACCAATACGCTTCAGTGTCAGAAAAATCTGAAATAGACTTCGAAATACCTTGTGGGGAATGCATAAAGCTGCCAGAAGGTAAATTCTGTTCTCCGATTATTCATATAGGCACACATTCTATATGTGAAAATTCGTATAAGATTCAGCAGCATGAGATTGACAAATCTAAATCTGCATTTATAAAGATTGTGAACGATCCGCGTATTACAAAGGTTGGGAAATTTATCCGTAATACGAGCATTGATGAGCTTCCACAACTTATCAACGTTATAAAAGGAGATATGTCCATAGTTGGTAATAGGCCGCTACCCGTTTATGAAGCGGAGCAGATAACCAAAGGTGATATGTCGCGACGGTTTCTTGCGCCTGCCGGAATTACAGGTTTATGGCAGGTTGAACTCAGAGGTAAAGGCGGCGATATGTCAGAAGACGAGCGCAAACGCCTGGATAATGTTTATTCCGATCACTTTATCGGGAATAACTATTCGTTCTGGTACGATTTTAAACTTATATTGCGCACATTCAAAGCACTGTTTCAGAAAGATACGGTATAACTATAAATATCATTTAAATCATTGGTATAATGTGGATTAAAGTACTACTACCCATTCTGTTATTTTTTCAATTCAGTATGCCCGGAACGGGATATGCTCAATCGGAAAAATCGTTCGATCAGCTTAAGGATGATATCAGTGACAGGCTTCCACCTTTGAGCGTTCTGATTGATTCAGCCATTATACATAGCGCAAATGTAAAGTACAAAGACCAGCAATTGATTATTGATGAATGTAAACTCAGGGCTAAGCGTATTGAATGGACGAGGAATTTGGGAGTACAGGCAAATTCAGGCTACGGTAATTTATACAATTACTCTTCGACTTCTACAGGAAGCATTGATCCGGTACCAACAACATCTAACCGCAGCCAGGTACAATACAGCGCTTCAGTATATGTGAGTTTGCCGCTAAATTTGTTTCTCGACCGAAAAAATCAGATTAAAATAACCGCAACGGAACTTGAACAAGCTAAAAGCTCAGCAATTGTACAACGTGACCAGGTCAGACAACAAGTGATCGTTAATTATAATGGTTTAATACTCAAACAAAGGATTTTCAGGATAAAAGTAAAAAATCTTGAAACTGTAAAAATTAATATGCAGATGGTTGAAAAACAGTTTTTGAATGGTGTAATTCCTTTAACCGAGTATACACAGATGCTGGGCAATGTGGCGGGTTTAGAAACCGATTTCGAAAGTGCACGAATGGATTTTCTGACTGCCTATATGATATTGGAAGAAATTGTTGGTATGAAATTTAACCTTGTTAAAACCGCGCCCGAGACATATGACTATAATTAGAATTTTACAACTACTCAGGAAGCATTTGGTATTATTGATATTGATACCATTGTTAATGGTATTATTCGTGGTTTATTCTACCCGGAAACCTGTTTATGATTATTCGTCTGCAACCACCCTTTATACTGGTATTGCTTCCGGCTCTACGGTGGAAATGGATAAGTCGTTAAGTTTTTTTGCTACCAACACTGCATTCGACAACCTGATTAATGTGATCAACTCACGCGAAACTCAGCAGGAAGTAGCCATTCGGCTTCTTGCCCAGCATCTTTTATTGACAAAATATGATCCAAAGTTTATTTCACGCCAGTCTTTAATTGATCTAAGGCGCATCACTCCCTCCAGCATAAATAAACTTATAGTTAAAGATGGTAATTTGATTCAGGATAGCAATATTGAAAGCACTCAGAACGACAAATCCCAAACAGAAGGTCAGCCTTCGCAGGATTCATCGAATAAGAATAAAACATTTTCCTTTAGCAGTCTGGATACAACCGATAAGCAGTTACAACCTGCTTCAATTAATAAGGCTGCGTATGAACAAACGGTTGAAAATCTGACTGCCTTTATGGCCGGCAGTGATTCGAATTTTGTTTATAAATTACTTTATTTCAATCACCCTCATTATTCGCTGAATGCGATTTCAAAGGTGCGGGTGAAAAGGATAGGAACCAGCGATCTGGTAAAAATAGAGTATGATTCGGACGATCCGGGTATCTGTCAGCAAACCCTTGTGATTCTTACCGAAGTTTGTATTAAAAACTATAAAATCGTAAAAGAAAACCGCTCTGATGCTGTTGTAAAATATTTTGAATATCAGGTCGCTCAGGCTTCGACCCGGCTTAAAATCGGAGAAGATAAGCTATTGAAATTCAACGAAGATCATAACATCATCAATTATTACGAGCAAAGTAAAGCTGTAGCTATTGTAAAGGAAAATCTTGATGTAAGTTACCATGAGATGCGGATAAAACTTGCAGGTACAGAGGCTGCTATCAAACGGATAGAAGAGAAACTTGGCAATCAGAAACAGGTTCAGCTTAATAATGCAACAATTATTGAGAAACGCAATCAACTTGGAGAGATTAACGCGAAAATTGCCAATATTGAAACCATAGGAGCTTCAGATTCTATAGACGAACGCGAATTACCTGCATTGAAAATAAAAGCGGATAAGCTGAAAGAGGAAATGCGGAATGCTGTTAACAGTTTGTATAGTTATGGTAATACCACCGAGGGATTGCCTGTTAGTAGTCTGCTAAGTGACTGGCTCGCTAATGTGATTGTTTATGAGGATACTAAAGCGGGAATCGAAGTTCTTGGTCAACGGATCATTGAATTTCAGAAACAATACGCCATTTATGCACCTGCCGGAGCAAACTTGAAACGAATCGAACGCGAAATCAATGTTTCAGAGCAGGAATTTCTTTCAGTACTTTCCGGGTTGAATCTGGCCAAATTAAAAATGCAGGATGCTGAGTTGTCGTCAACCATAAAAGCAGTTGATCCTCCATTTTTCCCTTTATCACCTAATCCAACCAAAAGAAAAATGTTAGTTTTTGCGGCAGCTATAATCGGATTTCTGATTGTTCTGAGTTCTATTGTTGCAACTGAATATTTTGACAATACACTTAAAAACCCCGGACAGGCATCAAAAATAATAGGATTAAAAACTATAGGTGTATTTCCTAAAGTCTATCTTAAAACAGGGTCTCTTAATTTTCTTTTCGTTACTAACAGGTTGCTCGAAATAGCAATTCAGCAGATTGATCTGCTGACGGCCAATAAACCGGATTTGAAGGAGCCGCGCACACTTTTGTTTTTTAGTTCATTGAGTGATGAGGGTAAAACAATATCTGCCGGAAATATAGCATGGAAGCTCAAGATGCAAGGTAAGAAAGTGCTGGTTCTTAATTTTTTGCGCGAATCGCTTTTAAAGGTAGAAACCAGTCAGATTGGTTATCTGTATGATGTACAGCCTGAAACACATACAGATTTAAAGCAATCCAAAGGTAGTTCGCAGTTTTTACGCCGGATAATGGGATATAGTGATAACAGGGTTAATATATCAAGCCCATTTCTTCAGGAAGCTAAAAATTATCTTGACACAACTGAATATGTACAATACAATATCGATGCCGGTTATTATTCAACCGAAAGTGTAAAACAGCTTGTTGAAAAGTATTGCCTATTCTCGGGTAGTGATCCGGATTATATAATTATTGAGATTCCACCCATTCTTTACTATTCCTTTCCTCCCCAGTTAATTGCTACTGTTGATCAGGCCATTTTGGTATGCCGGGCTAACCGTACCTGGTCAGCTGCCGATAAGGGCGCGTTGGAGATTTTGATGAAAATCACTCAACATGAACCGGTGGTTTTTATTGATGGAGTTGAATTGCAGGTAATCGAATCGGTATTAGGTGATTTGCCCAAGAAGCGGAGCCGTATCCGCCGTATTGTGAAGAAGTTCATCCGTTTCCAGTTTTTTACACGGAATCATATATAAAAACTGCTGAACATGAAAGTGGTACTAGGGAAAATTATACGCGAAGCAAATTTTCTGTCCTTGTTAAGCAATTTTTCAAATGCTTTTTTTGGCATTGCCGGATTTGCGATTTTAACACGTAGTTTTCCTATTGATATTTTTGGGCAATGGGTTCTTTATGTTACTGCAGCGACTTTAGTAGACATGTTCAGGTTTGGCATAACAAATACAGCTGTAGTGCGGTATCTCTCAGGAGTTGACCCTGATGAACGACTTAGGTTTATAGGCTCCAACGGACTGATTGGCCTGGTTGCAACCGTTGGGATATCTGTTATCCTGTGGACCTGCCACCTGGCGTTCGGTGAACCAATCAGGAATGCCGGGTATGAACTCTTCTTTACATGGTATCCCTTGCTGGCATTTTTTACGCTGCCTTTTAATACTGCTTTAGTAGTGATGCAGGCCGATCAGAAATTTGGTAAATTGCTTTGGGTAAAATTGATAAACAGTGGTGGGTTTTTCTTATTACTGCTAACAAACTTTCTGTTTTTTAAATTGTCGTTAGTTCAATTGGTATGGGCGCAGATTGGAGTAAATATTCTAACCTCTGCTATATGCGTATTTAACAGATGGGACGGATTGAGTCATATCATGAAAGCAACCCGACGCACAACTATGGAGTTATTGCATTTTGGAAAGTATACAACATTTACCATCATTGGCACTAATTTGCTCCGCAGTGCGGATACGCTTATTATAAGTCTGAGTCCTTTGGGTACTGCGGCTGTTGCTTTATACAGTATTCCTCTGAAGTTAACCGAACTTCAGCAAATTCCTTTGCGCAGCTTTGCGGCAACAGCGTTTCCAAAACTCTCCAGAGCAAGTATACAGGGAAAGGTTGATGAGGTTAAATCCCTTTTTTATTCCTACTCAGGCGCCATGACTTATCTGTTTATAGCAATAAGTCTGATAACGTTTGTATTGGCCGATTTTTTTGTGATGATCATAGGTGGAAACCAATACCTTGGAACAGATACTGTAACCGGATTTAATGCTACCAACATTGTGCGTATATTTTCAATTTATGGTCTGCTTTTACCAATTGACAGGATGACAGGAATTGCACTCGAAAGTGTAAATAGGCCGGACCGGAATTTAATGAAGGTTGGTTTAATGGTTCTTACCAATGTGATTGGCGATTTAATTGCAGTTTTTGTTTTTAAATCCCTGGCTGTTATTGCAATAGCCTCCATATTATTCACAGCTATTGGTGTTTGGGTTGGGTATTATTTTCTTGATAAAGAACTTAATCTCGACTATCGGAAAGTATTTACCTCCGGGATTGAATTCTATAAATCGATGTATGTAAAATTCAGGGAAAAGCAGCATCTTCGTGCCTGATTAAATGCTAATTCAGATAATCGGTAGATTCTGAACAAAAATTTCATGTTGACACCTTATAATAATCCATTTGAAACTGAATCAGGCTCCTCAAAATTAGGATCGCCCCGATTTTACCTGCCGCTTTTCGCTGTTGGAATTGTATGCGCATGGTTGGTTAGTCATATGGGTTTGGTTGGAGGAATGGGATTGATGATACTTCCATTTCTAGCCGTATTTCTGATTTTACTGTTTCAAAAACCAATTCTTGGATTATACACAGCTGTAGCTCTTGGGTTTATTATCCTGGGCATTATGCGCTATGTTGATATTCCAATGACCGGATTATCCATAGATGCTATTCTGTTGTTGACTTTCCTTTCATTAATCTTTAAGAATTTTTACACTAAAATGGATTGGAAACCTGCAAAAAAAGATATTACACTTTTAGCAGGTATTTGGTTTGCTTATGGTCTGCTTAGTTTCTTGAATCCGGAAATACGGAATTATTCGACATGGCTTTCCAGTTTTCGGGGAGTTTCGGTTTATATGCTACTTGTTGTGACATTATCTTTGTTGTTAATGACCACAAACAGGAGGGTGAATTATTTTTTCTACCTCTGGGGTATTTTTTCAATCCTGGCATCTCTAAAAGGAATTATGCAGGTAACTCTTGGAGTCGATCACTGGGAAAAAGCCTGGCTCGACGCCGGGGCTTATTCAACACATATACTTTTCGGTAAACTCAGGGTATTTTCGTTTTTAAGTGATGCCGGTCAATTTGGGGCTAATCAGGCCTATTCAGGTGTTGTTTTCATAATTCTGTCATTCGTTCAGAAGAATATCAAAAGAAAAGTATTTTATCTGATTGTTGGTTTACTGGGAATTTATGGGATGTTTTTATCCGGAACCCGCGGTGCAATAAGTGTTCCTTTGGCCGGATTCATGCTCTATTTTATTTTAAAAGGGAATAAAATGGTATTGATATCAGGTTTCGCTCTTTTGGTGGTTGTATTTATATTTTTTAAATATACAACAATCGGTCAGGATGTCCAACAAATCAGGCGTATGCGTACAGCATTTGATCCGAATGATGCTTCTCTTCAAACAAGGCTTGCAAACCAAAAAACACTTTCCAGATATCTCGCCTCTCGTCCATTTGGCGGTGGCTTAGGTCATGCAGGGAAAAAAGCAAAAAAAGCCCTTCCCAATACTTTTCTGGCAAATATAGCTACCGACAGCTGGTTTGTAATGATATGGGCCGAACAAGGTGTGGTGGGACTTGTTCTGCACTTGTTTATACTCTTCTATATTGTTATTAAAGCTTCGTACCTGGTTATGTATAAAATCAGGGACCCAATAGTGAAAATGAATACTACCGCCATGGCTGCCGGAATGTTAGGTATAATGGTAGCATCGTATGGGAATGCTGTATTGGGTCAGGTGCCAACAAGCTTACTGATATATACTTCCATGGCCCTGATGTTGAATTCCGAAAAACTTGATGAAGAAGCTATGTCCAATAAATCATCAGTTAAATCAGTGATTCCGTCCTAAGAAAAAGGAATTTCGGACTGGAATGTGAAAATTGGAATTTGGATTTTGTTTTTCGGAAAAAAAACAGTGTTTTGAATTGCGTTGCAATAGTTGTTATTTTATCGCTTTAACGCCGCAATTAAACTATATCCCTTCTTATACAGTTTGTTCCAGATTTTCTTGAAAATCCGCACATGGTTACCAATGGGTTTGTAGTTTGCCCAGGGTGTTAATCTCAAATAGGAATAAAATTCGTCTTTATATCGCACAACGTAATTATAAGAAGTAAAGATGGGTTTTATGCCGATAAAGTGAATAAGAAAAGGATCTTCCTTTTCGAGCATTGAATAGCTGTTCCATCTTGAATCCAGTTCCAGCCACTGGTTGGCAAACACAACATTCAGCCCATATTGATCAGGAAAATTGGCATATCTTGTATTTTTCGAAATACAATCAATTATTTTTTCAGTGATTTTTGCCTCAATCCATTTGCTACGGCTTAATAAAAGCAGGCCGCTGTTAAAATATTTCGATTCAGAATCTATGCCTAATTCTTTATAATTGGTAATTCCACCCCAGGAGCAACTTACTACTTCCGACCGGTCCGGAACTCCGCCTATAATTTTGTCGCCGAGGTCAATGTTCCACAACATCGAAATATCCTTTCTTACAATCATGTCAACATCAAGATAAATTACCTTTTCAACCTCAGCCGGTGTAAATAGTGGGAAAAACAAGCGGATGTAAACAATTAGCGGGAACGATGAGCCATCCAGTGGCAACATTGATTTATCCTTGATTATATCGTTAATTTCAAACCAGAAGAATGAAATTTTTCCGGAGTCGGCGCATTTCTGTAAGTTTGCTTTATTGGCGGTAGTTAGTTTATCGCCAACTATATAGAAGTTAATATCCTCGTCGGAACGGTGGTTTATATCAATTGATTTTATTAAGGCGGCTAATAAAACCGAGAAATGATTATCACAAACTGTGAAAATTGTTATTGTGTTTGACATGAGATTCATTTTTTTAGCCATTTACGAAAAAAGATATTCTGTTCTGAATTTTATATTCCGGTAAACGGATCTTGCTGTTTTTATAAAAAAGGAGTCGGATAATTGAATTTGCTTTTTAAACTTCTTGCGGGCAACCTGGCTGGGTTCGGCGGAACTGTTCTCCTGTATAAAAATCTCCCGGAAATCATTGTGAATTATTGCTTTGCCTTTATGCTGAACGAATGACATGGCCATTTTAAATTCAGCCCTGTCGGACTTTATTCCTTCTTTATAGTCGCCGAATTTATCAAGAAAACTGCTTCTGCGTAAATGCGGGTGATCGCTGTAACAATTGAACTGATATGCATTTGGTCGCCAGAAATGAAATTCCATTTCCGAGAATCCGTTTTTTAGCGGTTTTAAATACGGGTGTTTACGGTAGGCATAGAAACGAACCAGGTCTGTTTTAGGATCTTCTTGCATTAGCTTTAACCCATCAGTTAGACTCTTGTTAAATCGTTCCGTAGGAATAAAATCTTCCTGGACATATAAAGTGAATGGCGTTTTTACTGCTCGTTGTCCTTTATTTATATTATTTGCTAATCCTTTATTTCTCTCAGCAAGGATAAGCCGGATTCCATACTTATCTCTAAACAGTTCCAGGTTTTTCAGATGTTCGGTTTTGCTGCCATCATCCGAAACAACAATTTCCTTGAAACGACTCTGCCTTTCTTCGAAAGACATAAGCAATCGCTCAAGTGAGTTACTCCTGTTGTAATGTGTTATTAGAAGAGTGATTTCGCTAAAATAATTGGTATCTCCTGCCATGATTTTGATGTTTGTATGTTAAACAAAGTTTTACATAATTTGCATTTTCTGCTTTTGGCTTTCTTTCATTTGCGACTTTTAATTCGGCAGATAATAAATTGCAGTTATTTTTTTTTCTACGATGTGCATTTTACATAAAGTGCCGTTTCTGCTTTATTTCATCCCTTCATTCCTGCCGCTCTTTATTACCTCAAATTTCACCTTCTGCTTCAGAAAATAATTTTCAACGTATTTGTACGATAATCCTGAAATGATAAGTGTTGCAATTATTGTTCCCGAATAAAGAATCAGGTTAAAGAGAAGTACATTCCCTGAAAGGTTTGTGTAGTAAATTAAAAAATTTAAAATGCTGATAACACATATATTATGGAACAGATAGATTCCATACGATATGTTACCTAAATAATTGAAGACTTTATTTTCCAGTTTAACCGGGAATTTCGTGTTGGTTGAAATATTCATCATTATTACTGCGGCAATAAGACCTTCGACAAAAGTATGTCCGTAGAAATCAACTTTTATAAAAAACAAATAAACATAGATTATGAAAATCAGGCTGACAAAAACCGGGTGGTAAATGAAGTTTAAGATTTTATCTTTCTTGTTGATAAAAATATAGGCACATAAAGCGCCGATTGCCAATTGGTCAACCGCGAAAATATCCCACCACCTTATCATAGTGCCAAGCCTGTTCATGGTTATTATTGTATTTGGGAAAACAGAATAATGATCAAAGTAAACTTTCATCATGATTTCCATTGTGACCTTAAAAACGATGAAAAGTACGATGAAATTGAGAAAGTATTTTTTGAAGAAACGTGTTAAAAAGGGCCATACCAGGTAAAACTGTTCCTGAACTGCGATTGACCATAATTGAGTTGCTCCTAGAACCGGGTCGAATAAAAACCGGGCAAAATTGGCCATCATAAGAAGTACAAGGCCGAATTTAACCCAATATCCATTATACAACTGATCGTTGAAGCTTACGCCATTGTGATGAAAAATGTTGGTGTATTGTGGAAGCAATAAAAATGCAAATAAAACGGTTAAAATATATACAGGCCAAACCCTCAGTGCCCGCCGAGTATGGAATTTCTGCAAATTTAAGGTACCGGTCTTTTTTATTTCGGCAAGAAACAAATATGTAATCAGGAAGCCCGACAAAACAAAAAAGATAATTCTTCCTTTATGCCCGATATTATCGCAAAACATAGTTCCCCAAATATTGGGATAGTTATTTGTTGCCGGATTATTGATCCAGAATTTTGTTTGTTCAATATGATGTAGAATTACTGAAAATGCAGCAATAAAGCGGATACCGTTCATGCCTGGGAAATACACTTTTTCCTTAGCTGGTCTGCTAACTATATCTTCCATACTTATTATGCTATGTTGTGTTTGTTAGATGGCACTTTAATTATTCTCTTGCGGTTATTCCTTCATGTCCGGCATGGAAAATGACCTGAAGAGCTTCCTCAACTGGCTGATCCATGATTTGTAAATTTACTTTACATTGAACTACCAGTAACAAATATACATTAATTGAAAATTATAAAATAAGTAATAAGGCAATAAGAAGCAGATATCGGAAATTCGAATGGTCTGAAAAGTATTTCATTTAGCAATTCCTAGTGGTTAAAAAACGATGCATTGGTTCTGTAGATGAACATGTACCTGTCGCTGAACTCAAACAGATTGTCGAAACGCCATTGTAAGTATTAGATTTGCAATGAGATAAACCTGATCCTTTGTCGCGGTTGTGAACAAATTAATTTGTTTGAGATTATTCTTAAAAGCAGCACTATGCCCTGAAGTTGGAATCAGATTTCTAGATACTGGGAATAGGAATGCTTGATGATCAAAAATAATTTCCTTCCAGATATTAATAAAATGTAAAATAACATTACATTTACATTCTTATGATTTACAGTTATCAATAAATTTCTTATTACTTTTATCTTTGTTATCAATAAAGAAATAGAAGTAAATGATCTGTTTTGTATTTACAAACCTCAATTTGTTTCATTTTCAAACAGATGCAACACTTCAATCAGGAATTCTGATTAACTTATCTTTCAAATGCAACTGAACTTATGACTATCCGTAACAGAATGCTACTCTTGTTTTCGGCTATTATTATACTTTTCTGTGGAGTACTGTTTTTGTTTTTTACATCGCAGAAAAAGCAAAATGACCTGATGTTACGATCATCTGTTTCCCAGCAGATAGAGTTGGTGAATACGGCAATCAACGTAAAATCAGGTCAATTGAACGATCTCCTTGCTGATTATACAATTTGGGATGATCTCATATACCATCTCGATTACCCTGATCAGAAATGGGCTTTGGACAATATAGGTACCGGCATAGAATCGTTTCAGTTGAATTCAATAAGTGTTTACAATCTGAAAAGTCAGCCTGTTTATAGTTTGGGATGTCCGCCGGAAACTATTTTTGCAGATTCGGCCCAAAGACAAAGAATTCTTGGTAAAGTTATGATCAGCGGTAACTTGCATTATTTTTATAATTCACCAAAAGGTATAATTGAAATATCTGCCTCTACTATACATCCAACTACCGATATTAAACATGAAACTCAGGCAAAAGGAATATTAATTATCAGTAAATCCTGGGATTCGGCCTATATGGTGGATCTTTCGAAAAACACATCAAGTAATATCAGCTTGTGTAAGTCATCGGTTCAGGACCATTTTAGAATGAAAAATGATTCACTTATTATTTTCAAGCCTTTTCATAATGATACCGGTGAAATTATTGCCAATATAGCCTTTAGCAAATCCAACACAGCCCTGGCGCGTTTTAACAGAATCAACAATTTTGTTTTTATCTTTTTGTGTTCCTTTCTTACGATTATTATTGTAAGTTTTCTTTTTGTTCTTTCGCGGTGGGTCCATAAACCACTCCGGATTATCTCCAGCAGCCTTAGCACTGGTGATACTTCACAATTGGAAATATTTAAAAAAAACAGAGATGAGTTCAGCCAGGTAGCAGATTTAATTAAGATTTTTAATCACCAGAAAACCTCCTTACTGATTGAAAATACTGAACGTCGTCTTTCGGAAGCCAGGTTGTTGCGCCAAAGTAATATACTTCAGGGTATGGCTGAAGCCTCAAACCATATGCTTACTGGTGAAAACCCTGATGTTTGTATAATAAAAGCACTTGAAATTATTGGAAAAGTATCGGCGATCGATAGAATATTTGTCTATAAAAATGATACTGATCCCGAAACCGGCATACGAAAAGTGAAACACATTTATGAATGGATCACTCCGGAAGTAGCGGTTAGAATAAATAAGGAAGAATGCGATGAATTTGTTTATATTCACGTAGATAATGTATGGTATTACCCACTTTTTGAAAGGAAAGCCCTGAAAGGAATCACATCCCAATTCCCCGGCGAAATGAAGTTGTTATTCGAAAGGCAACTTATAAAATCTCTTCTTGTAGTCCCTATTATCGACCAGGAAGATGATACTTTTTGGGGGATTGTTGGCTTTGCGGATTGCACCAATGAACAGGACTGGTCAATAAGCGAGGAAAATTCGCTGCGGATGCTGGCCAATAATATACGGAATGCCTTACGCCGATATGAGTCGCACGAAAAACTAAAAACCGCCATGTTCCAGGCTCAAGCCGCTGACCGGGCGAAATCAGAGTTCCTGGCATCCATGAGCCACGAGATACGTACACCCATGAACGGCGTTTTCGGAATGACAAGCCTGTTGCTGCATACCGATCTTTCGGAAGTACAGCGCGAATACGTCGAGATTATTGAGAACTCAGGCGATAACTTAATGAATATTATAAATGAGATTCTTGATTTTTCGAAGATAGAATCCGGCCGGATGGATCTGGAAAATACTTCCTTCGATTTGCGGAGGTGTGTTGAAGATGTTCTCGATCTGGTTGCCCCCAAAGCGCTTGAGAAACACCTCGATATCATTTATTATATTGATCCCGAAGTAAATCAATTCATCTTTGGCGATGGCTTCCGATTGCGCCAGATTATTGTTAACCTGATTGGGAACGCGATTAAATTTACCGAAAAAGGTGAAATCTATATTCATATTATGCTGAAAGAAACTTTAGATAAAGATGTTATCCTTGAATTTTCAGTTAAAGATACCGGTATAGGAATTCCAAAGGACAAAATCACAAGTTTGTTCTCCCCTTTTATGCAGGCTGACGCATCAACCACCAGGAAATACGGCGGAACAGGTTTAGGCTTGGCAATATCCTCGAACCTGGTACGACTCATGAACGGAAATATATGGGTTGAGAGTATCGAAGGCAAAGGATCAGATTTCAGGTTTACCATCGAAACCCGCTTTACTACTCCAACAGCTGAAGTTAATCCAATTTATAAAATACTGCAGAACTTACCAGGCAAAGACATCTTAATTGTTGATGATAATCCGACCAACCGGAAAATTCTTGATTTGCAGTGCGAATTCTGGGGAATGAAAGCTACAACTGTTGAGTCGGGTGAAAAAGCTCTGGAACTGCTCCGAAATGGAAGCAAATTCGATGTCGGAATACTCGATATGCAGATGCCCGGAATGGATGGCATCATGCTGGCCCGTGCGATCAGGAAGATATATTCAAAAACTGAGTTGCCGCTCATCATGCTTACCTCAATCGGGTACAACATTCAAACAGAAGATATGCAAAACCTCTTTGCATATTATGTCAACAAACCAATTAAACATTCACAGTTGGCTGATATTTTGCTTAAAGTGCTGTTTCCTGAATTACCCGGAAATCCGGACCAACTTTCTTCTGATAATAGCCTGGGCCTGACGGCACAACAATATCCTTTCGAAATTCTTGTAGCCGAAGATAATGTCATTAACCAAAAAATGATTCGTAATGTGCTTCAGTTGTTGGGATATACTGCCGATTTGGTTGCCAACGGATTGGAAGTAATTGAAGCAGTTAAACGCAAGCATTATGAACTCATTTTCATGGATATTCAGATGCCTGAAATGGATGGGTACGAAGCGACACGGATTATTGTGGAACACATTCAAAGCAAAAGACCGATAATCATTGCTATGACAGCCAATGCAATGCACAGTGATAAAATGAAATGCATGGCAACCGGAATGGACGATTATATAACCAAACCATTGAAAGTTGATGATTTGCAAAGAGCATTTCAATATTGGGGAGAAAAACAACGAACCCTGCAAAAGCTTTGAGCGAAAAGGGAAGAATTATGATACCTTTGAATAAGTTGGTACTTTTGCAATTAAATAAACGTTTTGAGCAATTTTAACAACTATCTGCAAAACAATAAACCATTATTAAACATATAAACAGTATTGGAATGAAAAAAATATTAGTAACAGGCGGAACAGGATTTATCGGATCTCATACTGTTGTAGAACTGCAGCAGAACGGATATGAGGTTGTTATTGTCGACAATCTTTCCAACTCTACCATTGATGTACTCGATAATATTACAAAGATTACAGGAATTACCCCTGCGTTTGAGCAGTTCGATCTTGCTGATGCTGCGCTTACAGCCGATTTCTTAAAACGCAATTCTGATATAAGCGGAATTATTCATTTTGCTGCATTCAAAGCTGTAGGTGAATCTATGGAAAAACCATTACTCTACTACCGGAATAATTTGCAGTCACTCATCAATTTGCTCGATGGCATGAAATCCAATGGCATTGCCAATATGGTATTTTCATCTTCCTGCACAGTGTACGGGCAACCCGATGAATTGCCGGTAACCGAGCAAGCTCCGATCAAACAAGCATGGTCTTCCTATGGCAATACCAAGCAAATGTGCGAAGAGATTCTTCGTTTCACCACCCTGGCTCATCCGATTCATGCAATAGCACTCAGGTATTTTAATCCGATTGGTGCGCATGAAACGGCACTTATCGGGGAATTACCCCTTGGTGTCCCCAATAACCTGGTGCCTTTTATCACACAGACAGCTATTGGCAAACGCCAATGTTTAAGCGTGTTTGGCAGCGACTACAACACACCCGACGGAACCGCAATACGTGATTACATCCATGTAGTTGATATTGCCAAAGCTCATGTAGTTGCTGTAGAACGTATGCTTAATGGGAAATCAAAACTTGATCTCGAAATATTTAACCTTGGAACCGGAACCGGGTATTCCGTTCTGGATGTTATCAACGCATTTGAACGTGTTACCGGCGAAAAACTGAACTATAAAATCGTTCCACGCAGGCCGGGCGATATTGAAATGGTTTGGGCCGATACGCGTTTTGCCAATGAAGAACTGGGTTGGAAAGCAGAAAAAGATATTGATGAAATGATGTTCTCTGCCTGGAAATGGGAAAAAGCCCTGGCTGAAAGACAGTCTTCGTAAAGACGCGATGCTCGCGTCTCTGCCTGGAAGAAAGAAGCACAAGTGAATAGTTAATAGAAAATAGAAAAATGGGAAATGAATGAAATGTCAATCCCCAACCCCTAAACCCTAAAACCTAATCCCTGAAAAAAAATGAAGAAAATACTTGTTACCGGCGGAGCCGGATTTATAGGATCACATTTAGTACGGTTACTCGTTAAAAAATATCCGGATACACTTTTTGTAAACCTGGATTTGCTTACATATGCCGGAAACCTGGCTAATCTTACTGATATTCAGGATTACCCCAATTACGAATTTGTGAAGGGCGATATTGTTGACGAGGAATTTATCATGGCAACTTTTGATGCATACCAATTCGACGGGGTTATTCACCTGGCAGCCGAATCGCATGTGGATCGGTCCATCGCCAGCCCTAAGGAATTTATTATGACCAACATTGTCGGAACCGTTAACCTGCTTAACGCGGCGCGGTTTTACTGGAAAGATAAGTACGAGGGAAAACGCTTTTATCATGTTTCTACTGACGAGGTATACGGATCACTTGGCGACGAGGGCAAGTTCATGGAAACTACTCCATACGATCCACGTAGCCCATATTCTGCATCAAAAGCCAGCAGCGATCATCTTGTCAGAGCTTACCACCATACCTATGGATTGCCGGTTGTAATTTCCAATTGCTCAAATAATTATGGGCCAAACCAGTTTCCTGAAAAACTTATTCCACTCATCATCAATAATATCAGGCATAGCAAACCATTGCCGGTTTACGGGCAAGGCACCAACATACGCGACTGGCTTTATGTTGAAGATCATGCCAAAGCCATTGATCTGATTTATGAAAAAGGTGTGGATGGCGAAACCTACAACATTGGAGGAAACAATGAGCGTCAGAACATTGATATAGTAAAAACACTATGCCGCATTATTGACCGTCAGCTTGGTCGACCCGAAGGTGAAAGTGAAAAACTGATTACCTATGTGAAAGACCGTGCCGGTCATGATTTACGATACGCCATTGATGCCACTAAGATTTATGAAAACCTCGGCTGGCAGCCTGAAGTTCAGTTTAACGATGGTTTCGAAAAAACCGTTGCCTGGTACCTCGAAAACGAAAAATGGCTCGATGAAGTTACTTCCGGCAATTATCTGAAATACTACGAAAAAATGTACCGCGACAGGTAAGTTATTCCACAAAGGCAATGGCTCTTTAATAGAATGGTTTTATTACTTTGAATTATTACACTAGTAAACTGATTATACTCACATCTGTGGTGTTATAAAACACAAGATAAGCACCTCAAACTTATTTCAACCGGAATGTAATTGTATTTCCTGAGAACTGCCTTTAAATAATTGCGTAATAAAATTATACCATGGAAAATCCCCTGGTTTCAATTATCACAATCAACTACGAGCATCCGCATGTAACATGTGCGTTGCTGGAATCGCTCAGGCATATCTCATACCCAAACATTGAAGTTATAGTTGTCGACAATGCTTCGGTTAAAGATGATCCAGCCATTATCAGCCGGTTGTTTCCAGAGGTAATTTTTATTCAAAGCAAAGAGAACCTTGGATTTGCCGGTGGCAATAACCTTGGGATTCGCCAGGCTAAAGGCGAATATATCATGTTGTTGAATAACGATACAGAAGTCGAACCAGGATTTATTGAGCCCTTAATAAGTAAACTGCAGTCTGATTCTCTGATAGGAGCAGTGAGCCCGAAAATTCGCTTTTTCCATACTCCGGATACAATACAATATGCCGGTATCAAACCATATACCCCGGTAACATTAAGGCAATATTTAATAGGTTTAGGTGAAGTAGACTCAGGCCAGTATAATACCAGCTGCGAAACCTTTTCAATTCATGGCGCTGCCATGATGATCCCTGTATCTGTAATTAAAAAAGTCGGTTTAATGGCCGAACTGTACTTTTTGTATTATGAGGAACATGACTGGGCTGAGCGTATTAAACGCGCCGGTTACAGGATTTTTTATGTTCCGGATTCTCTGGTAATGCATAAGGAATCAATATCAACAGGGAAACAAAGCCCCTTAAAAACCTATTACATTACAAGGAACCGTTTTCTTTTTGCACGAAGGAATATTAAAGGTTATAACAAGCTGATAACCCTGATTTATTTGTCTTTCATCGCTTTCCCAAAAGGACTTATAGCCCATACACTGAACAAGCGTTTTGATCTTGCCAAAGCAACCTGGCGTGCCTATTTCTGGAATTTTGTCCATTTCTCAGATTTAAATAAAAACCAAATTCTTAAATAATATGACTGCACTTACCGGCGATTTTGCCACAGGAGTAATTAGTGGATCGCAAGATTGGTCAACCCGTATTGACCCCAAAGTTTCTGTTTACTTTTCCGGTTCCCTTTTTCTATCCGAAATCACAGAAAATCCCTGTAAAGATCCGGCTGGTCATATTGCCGGATTGTACACTAAAAGCGGATTGGATTGTTTGCGCCAGCTTGACGGAACTTATCTGCTGGTAATCAAAGAAGAGAAAAATATTTACCTGCTCCGCGATCGTTTTGGCAGTGGTCAGCAGGTTTATTTTAACCAAAAGGGATTTTCAACATCAATCGAAGATATACTGAAATTAACCAATACCAGGCCTGAACCCAATTGGGATACACTTTCCGGCTTCCTTCAGTTTGGGTATATTCCGGCTCCCGGAACAGGAATAAAAGGTATCAGTAAACTTCCATCAGGTGTGCTTCTGAAATGGAACGGCAAAGAGGTTTCAAGTTCCGACCTGTATTCATTTGAGGATTATCATAATGTAGGTCAGAACGCAAATATGAAACTGAATGATGCCGTTGAACAATATAAATATCTTCATCAGCAGGCCATTAAAAAACGAATAGCCGGTGCCTCAAATGTAGGTGTATTGTTGAGCGGAGGTTACGACAGTGCCGGGAATATTGCCGGTTTGAACGAAATTTATAATGGAAAAGTCCAGGCATTTTCAATTGGATTTAAAGATAATCCATGGTCGGAGATTCCGCTGGCAAAGCAAATGGCGGATAAAATAGGAGCGGAGTTTCACCAGTATGAAATTGACGGTTCCGAACTAAACGATATTCCTGAACTGATCAAACAACTGGGTGATCCTTTCCAGGAAGGCGGATTAATGGTCAATTTTGCTGCCATGCGCCTGGCTGCCGGATTTAATCCCGATGTGGTTTTAGGTGGTGATGGGAATGATCAGCACCATGGTACTTTTGCCAAAGAACTGGCTATGAATCACCTGATACGAAGTTCCGGGATGGGTTTCCTTCAAAAAGGTTTATACAATTACACCCGTAAACAAACCAGTTACCAGGATGATAATCTTTTCAGGTATGGCTTTCATAACCGCAAAATACTGAATATCTTATATATGGATGCTTTTGGATTTTCGGATGGTGAACTCGGAGCAATCGGGCTTAAAGATGTAAAATTGAGTAACTACGGCGTGCCTGACAACATAAAATCGTCGGGTAACTATGATGAATTCTTTTTTCAGCGTCAGTATTACGTTGATGTAAAACATGTAATAAATGAAGTTATCCTTTTCAAGGCGGGACAAAATGCAGCGCTTCGGGGAATCAATATAGCCTTTCCCTATATGGATAATGATGTTGCCGCATTCATCGCCGGATTGCCACGAAATCTGAGGTTTGAAGGGGAATACATGGATATCATAAAAGGCCGCGGAAAGAGCAAAATAACTCACCGGAAACTGTATTCCTCCGCAATGCCCGACGAACTTTCGAAGAAGAAGAAACAAGGCGGATTTGCACCGCTTCCATTGTTTTTCCAGTCAGCCGCAAACCTCGATCTGGCAGAAAAAGTGATACTGCAATCAGGTTTGGCAAACTCACAGCTTAATATGAACTGGATCAAAGAATTTATCCTGCGTTACCGTATCGAAAGCCAGAAAACACCAAACTGGTTCTGGTACTCACAGCTTCAGGCATTTAAACTATTCAATTTACTGGTTCTGGCAGTATGGTGGGAAACAGTACTTAATGGAAGTTCCGCAAAACGTTTAAGTGATTTAATAAAATAATCCAATGGAAATCATCAATTTTCTGATCAATAGCATCGAGGTGATCATTTATGTTTACCTGAGTGTGGCGGCTGTTTACTTTCTCTTTTTTGCTTTCATGGGTATATTTCCATATCGAAGAAAAAATCATCCGGCACCCTCTATCCGAAAAATGGCCGTGCTTATTCCCGGCTACAAGGAGGATATTGTAATTCTTGAAGTTGCTGAGGCATCACTTAAGCAAAGTTATCCTTCAGCTTCGTTTGATGTGGTTATCGTAGCCGATTCGTTTAAACCTGAAACTGTTCAGGCTTTGAAAAAACTTCCATTGAAAGTAGTTGAGGTGGTCTTCGAAAAAAGCACCAAATCAAAATCACTCAATGCAGCCATGGAAGCTATAGGTGATAGCTACGATGTAGCAGTTGTGCTTGATGCCGACAACATAATAGCATATGATTTCCTCGAAAAAATTAACCAGGCTTTTGAGTCAGGGTTTGAAGCTGTACAGGGACACCGTATGGCGAAAAACATGAATAATTCCATGGCTGTGCTCGACTCAATAAGTGAAGAAATCAATAATCATATTTTCCGCAAAGGTCACAGGGTAGCCGGTTTAGCCTCAGGCCTTATTGGCTCAGGAATGGCTTTTGAATATGGAATGTTTAAAAAACGAATGCTGGCCATTGAGGCGATCGGCGGTTTCGATAAGGAACTTGAACTGACCATGCTACGCGATGGAATCAAGATTGAATACCTGGACGATGCGGTTGTACTGGATGAAAAAGTCCAGGACAAAGTAGTTTTCGAGAATCAGCGCAAACGGTGGCTTGCCGCCCAGTTTATTTATTTCAGGAGATTTGTTTGGGCCGGAATTGTTCAATTCGTTACCCGGTTTAATATCGATTTCCTCGATAAAGTGTACCAGATGGTTATGCCTCCCCGCATTCTTTTATTGGGAGTGGTCACCATAATTACAGCTGTGATGGGATTGCTGTCATTGATAAATATTACCTGGATTTCGGAAACCCTGGCCCTGAATTTTATGGACTGGTTTGTAATCTGGACAACGGTTGTTTTGGCTTTTGTTTTTTCGGTACAACGAAAGTTTTATACCCGGCAAACTTTAATGGCAGTATTAACTCTGCCAATGGGTTTCTGGTTGATGTTTACATTGTTATTCAAACTCAAAGGAGCCAATAAAACCTTTATCCATACTCAGCATGGAGTAATAACAAATGGGAAAAAGTAAAGTCAGAATCAAAAAGGAAACAGTAAAATGAAGATAGCGATTGAAGCTCAGCGACTATTCAGGGAAAAGAAACATGGCATGGATATTTATGCCCTTGAGCTTATTCGTAACCTGCAGGAAATTGACCATAAAAATGAGTACATAGTTTTTGTAAAGCCGGATATTGACGATACAATCTTAAAAGAAACTCCGAATTTTAAAATTGTTAAACTTGATGGTGGTTTCTATCCTTTCTGGGAACAATTTGCCTTGCCTAAGGCCGCAAAGGAAGCCGGTTGCCGGATTTTGCATTGTACAAGCAATACTGCTCCAGTCAGCTGTGAAATCCCTATGGTTATAACGCTTCATGATATCATCTATATGGAAAGCAGTTTTGCCGGGATTTTATCCGGAAGCGCCACGCCTTACCAGAAATTTGGAAATATTTACAGGAAACTTGTTGTACCGCGTTTAGTAAATAAAAGCCGGAAAAATATCACTGTTTCGCATTCGGAGAAAAATCGTATTGACAAACTTTTTGGTTTGAAAGGTGACAAACAGATAAACGTTGTGTATAATGGAGTTGGGGTACACTTTAAGCCGGTTACAGATAAAGCTGAACTTCTCCAGGCAAAGCAGCAATATCACCTGCCTGAAAACTTTTTCCTCTTTCTTGGAAATACTGATCCCAAGAAAAATGTAAAAAGGACATTAACAGCATTTTCTGACTTTTTGCAGCGGACCGGACTAAACTACTATTTGGTTATGGCGGATTATGAGCAAGACAAACTTCAAAAGCTGCTTGATGAAATTGACAATAAATCTTTGGTTAACCGGATTATACTCGCCGGCTATATTCCCAATGATAAGCTACCCGCTATTTATAGCCAGTGTAAGGTATTTCTGTATCCATCACTTCGCGAAAGCTTTGGCATTCCGATGCTCGAAGCCATGTCGTGCGGTGTCCCGGTTCTATCATCCAATACGGAATCAATGCCCGAAATTGCAGGTAATGCAGCCTGTTTAATTAATCCTTTCGAACCGGAAGAGATCACAGAAGCCATGATTAAACTGGTGAATGATGAACAGTTAAGGATATCGCTGATTCGAAAAGGATTTGAGCGTGTGTTAGATTTCTCATGGAAAAATACGGCTCAAAGAGTACTGGACCAATACCGGGAAATAGGCGCAGAATAGTAAAAATGTTAGCCTGCCATGTGAATTTATAATACAGAAATAAACAACAATAAAATATCAGTTTATGTTTCGCCCGATAGTACCATCAAATGTCCGTATTCATTGGTATGAATACCAAAAGCTGGAAGATATTTCTGAGGAAATATTCGAAAAGATAAGGACGGGGTTTGCCGCCCAGCGAACGGAAAATCCATTGGTTTCCATCAATATTATTGCATGGAACGAAGAATCCAATATTCTCCGCAACCTGTCATCATTAAGCACAATGAAGAGTTCCTACCCGGTTGAATTTATTTATGTAGACAACAATTCAAAGGACAAAACTTCTGAAATCATTCGCAGATGTGGAATAACACCTGTTTTGGAGTTAAAGCAGGGATACGGTTTTGCCAGGCAAACTGCTATGGAGAGTTCGCATGGGAAATATATTTTAACCGGTGATGCCGATACTGTTTACCCGCCTGGCTGGGTCGACTCCATGTTGAAGCCGATCGTGGCAGGGAAAAGCCTGGGGAGTTATGGTACTTATTCTTTCATTCCAGGCAAGGGGCAATCGCGACTTAATTATGCTTTCTATGAATTTTTCAGGGATAAAATTCATGCTTTGCGCAGCATTAATCATCCTGAACTTGTTGTTGCAGGTATGAATTTTTGTTTTCCGCGGGAGGAAGCCCTGAAGATTGGGTTTATAAAGAATAACTCCAGAATGGAAGATGGGCAAATGGCTTATGCCCTACTTAAAAAAGGTAAATTAAAGCGTATTACCAACTCATCCTCCAGAGCCTGGACAGGAACAAGAACCGTTGAGCAAAGCGGATCTATTGTTAACGCAGTTTTTGTCAGAGTTGTGAAAGAGCTAAAGCGTTTCAGGATTTATTTTTATAAAAAGAAATAGAATAAACATACGGCATAAAATTGCTCGCTTACTCCCTATGAAATAGCCATGAGTAAATTTTCTCACTAACCGAGATTGATATTATGGCGTAATCCCTGGATGCATCGGGCAGGCATTCCAATAAATAGAAACAAATAATGACCCATAAAAATTTAAAAGATGAAAAGTTCATTCATTCACAAGACTGTCAAGAAAATTGCAGAATTTCAGGTCCGCAATAATTATAAAAAACACTGGGAAGATGATATTAACAAATATTTATCGTGTACCGACAAGAAAAGTGCTTTAACCCGATTTAGCGAGAAACGGGCTTTACAGAAATATTGGGGCTGCGTTCCTTTTCAGTATTACAGATTTGGATTTTACCGGAAGGATTGTAAATTAACCGTGGAAGAAATGAAAAAGTATGTTCCAAATTTCTTTGCCTATTTCCTTTTTTTTCCAAGAATATTTACAGGCTATGTCCAGATTTGTCGGGATAAAAGCTTAACCCACACCTATTTATCAGGTCTTAACATTGCGCAGCCGGTCATGCTTCTGAAATATCACTTGAAAGGTTTCTGCACAAACGAAAATTTACCTGTCGCTGATGATTCTGCTTTAGAAATTCTCTCAAACTGCGGCGCAAAGAAAATTTTCATTAAACCAAATTTCGGTTTAGGGGGCAAAGGGATTTTTGTGTTTTCGAAAACAGATAGCGGTTATAAAACTAAAGATGGTAAAAAATTAGATAAATCCTTCATTAAAGAGAATCTTCTTACCCATAGTTTTGTTATTCAGGAAGGGTTGAAACAGCACACTGATATGGACGCCATATATTCAGGCTCAATCAATACCTGCCGGATTATAACCAGGGTAATTGACGGGAAAGCGGAAATATTATTTTCCATGTTGCGAATGGGACAAAAAGGTTCGGAGGTTGATAATGCCAGCCAGGGTGGTTTGTATTGCAAAATTGATAAAGAAAGCGGACAGCTGGGCGATTTTGCTTATTCCAACGATCGTCAGAAATATTTCAATCACACTGACACGAATGTAGAATTTGCCAAAACAAAAGTTAAGCAGTGGGATGAAATTAACAGGTTTATATTAAAAGTTGCTACTCAATGCAGGGAAATAGGCATGGTTGGCTGGGATGTTGCACTTACAGAAACAGGGCCTGTAATCATCGAAATTAATGAAGGCCCCGACATTGAAATTGTGCAGGATTTATACGGAGGCATAAAAGATATGATGGGAATTGATAATCCTGGCAAATGGTGGAATCATGATAAATTTACTACCCTCTATGAAAATTAATTCAAACAATTAGCTAGTAATAAACCAGTTGCATTTGTTTCTTAAATGTTGCTTAAAAAAATATCACCATGATAAAAGGTCGTGATATCGTTGTTATCGGAATACAGCCATGGGATATCTCCATAGGGAGTAATTGTAAGAATATAGCACAGGAATTTGCGTTAAATAACCGTGTTCTGTATGTTAATCCTCCTCTTGACCGGAATACCAGAAGAAAAAACAAAGAAAAACCTAAAGTAATAAAACGGATTGAAATTTCCAAAGGATCGAAAGAAGACCTTTATCCGGTTTCTGAAAATCTATGGAATCTTTATCCTAAAAACCTGATCGAATCCATTAATTGGCTTCCATTATATACTGTGTTTGATTGGCTCAATAGAATAAACACCAGGAAATTTGCCAAAGACATTCAATCCGCTATTAACAGACTAGGATTCACAGATTATATTTTATTTAATGATAGCTCCATGTTTCTGGGTCGTCATATTATGAAATACTTAAGTCCGGATCTCTATGTTTATTACATGCGCGATTTCCTTGTGCTAAACCGCTATTGGCGAAAACATGGTAAATATTCAGAGCCATTGCTGATGAAAAAAGCCCATCTGATTGTTAACAACTCCGGTTTATATGCAGAATACGGCAAGCAGTATAATCATCATTCATATATGGTCGGACAAGGTTGCGATACTAAAATGTTTGAAGATAATGAATCCATTATAATTCCCCGGGACCTTGCCGAAATACAAGGCGTCAAAATCGGATATGTTGGATATCTTACCGGAGGCAGATTAGATATTCCATTAATTGAGTATATCGCAAAAACCAGACCCGAATGGAATATTGTTCTTGTTGGACCGGAAGATGAACGCTTTAAAGTATCATCACTTCACTCTTTGAATAATGTAAAATTTCTGGGAAGCAGGAACATTGACCAGCTGCCAGCTTATATCAAAGGCTTTGATGTTGCTATAAATCCACAGATAATCAGCAAAATAACAGATGGGAATTATCCGAGAAAAATTGACGAATACCTCGTTATGGGTAAACCTGTGGTTTGCTCGGCTACTAAAGCCATGGAATATTTTGGTGATTCAGCGTATTCAGCGAATTCCCCGGAGCAATATATACAATTGATAGAGAAAGCTTTACTGGAAGACAATCCTGAAAAGCAAACCGACCGCATAAAAGTTGGAAAAAGTCATACTTGGGAGGCCAATGTAGCCGAGATTTATAATTATATGGAATTGGTAGCAAAAGAAAAAAATATAAAACTGTAAGCAATGTCAATCATAGCAAAAATAAAATCAAACGATCGAACGAAAAAGCTGGTTTTATGGCTGATTACACCAAAGCGTAATCCGCGACCACGGCTATGGGTGCGGTGGTTATTAAATCCATTTATCCATAAAAAAGGGAAAGGAGCCTTAATCCGTCGGCGGTCACGAATTGATGTTTTCCCCTGGAACCGCTTCGATATCGGCAAATTAACCACGATTGAAGATTTCTGTACGGTAAATAATGGTTCAGGGAATGTTCTGCTTGGCGATCGGGTTAGAGTGGGAATCGGATCTGTAATAATCGGGCCGGTTACCATGGGTTCGGGTTCAGGTACAGGACAGCACGTTTTTATTTCAGGATTTAACCATGGCTATAAGGACGGTTCGCTAAATTCAAGCGTTCAGCCACTGGATATCAAAGGTGTAGTGATAGAGGAGGACGCGCATATTGGAGCTAATTCCGTTGTAACCGCAGGTGTAACTATTGGCAAACGGACCCAGATCGGAGCTGGAAGTGTGGTGACTAAAAGTATTCCGCCATTTTGCATCGCAGTTGGTAATCCCTGCCGGGTTATCAAGAAGTTTAATTTTGAAACCAATCAATGGGAAAAAGTAGTCTCAGTCTGATCAGAACATCTAAATATTTTCTCAGACTCAGTTGCTTTATTTCAATGCAAGTAAATCATTATGAATACACTAATTATCTACTTGCGTTATTTATTTGAGTATCTGAAATTTGGTGATTTTATCTCGGTCATTGCTTCTTTCAGGTATGTAGTCAGCCGAAAATCGCATAAATCCGACAGGATAATCAGAACATCGATTGGAACTTTCTTTTGCAGGAAAAATACCAACGACTTTCAGTTTGCTAATTATGCCTACGAATGGAACGTGAAAAAGTATATCCTTGATCACCATCACGATTACTCCGTGTTTATTGACGGAGGAGCTTGTATAGGAGAATATTGTATTATGCTGGCAAATAATGGAATGCGCTGTTATGCATTTGAACCGGTTAAAGAAAATTACGCTGTTCTTACTAAAAATCTGGAATTGAATAATCTGACGTCTGAGATAAAAACATTCCCTTTGGACTGGGGGATAAAGATGAGCTGGTAAACTTTGTTTTTAACCAGGTAAATACAGGCGCTTCGCATAAAACTACCGAAAATATAACAGGAGATTGCTTTGCCGTTATCCGTTCGTTTGATTCAATATTACCCGATTTAGGAATTAATACGGATGATCGTATTCTTTTCAAACTCGATGTGGAAGGAATGGAAACTGAGGTATTGCGTGGAGCGACAAGCTTTATTAAAAACTATCCTAACATTACTTTCGTTATCGAAGACAAACTCTCCGGTAAAGATCCAATCAAAGAAACCCTGAGTTCTATTGCTCATTTCGAATTTGGGAAAGTGGATGAATTCAACATTTTTGCCAAAAAGATAAATCAGATTCTTTAAATTTCCGAATTATGTTAGCACTTAAAATCACATTCTGGTCGTTGCTTTTTATCATTTTCTATGCCTATGTGGGCTATGGAATCCTTCTGTATATCATAATCAAAATCCGCAGAATGCTTGGTTTTGGAAAAGTGCTTGAAGGAACCAGCGAGTATGAACCTGATGTTACTCTGTTCATTGCCGCCTATAATGAAAAAGATTTTGTTGCTGCAAAAATTCAGAATTCTCTTGAGTTGGAATATCCCAAAGCGAAACTTCATATAGTGTGGGTAACAGATGGTTCGGATGACGGTACCCCCGAAGAGTTGAAGCAATATGCCGGAGTAACGGTTCATCACCAGCCCGGGCGCAGCGGGAAAATAGGCGCCATGAACCGGGGAATGAAATTTGTTGAAACCCCGATCGTAGTTTTTTGCGATGCCAATACTATGCTTGGCAAGGAATCGGTACGTAGGATAGTAAATTTATTCAGCAATCCGAAAGTAGGTTGTGTATCAGGCGAAAAACGCATTTACAGCAAGGAAAAAGATGCTGCTGCCGGAGCTGGTGAAGGACTTTACTGGAAATACGAATCCACATTGAAAAAGTGGGATGCTGAACTTTATTCAGTTGTAGGGGCTGCCGGCGAGCTTTTTGCCATCCGAACCGAACTGTACCAGGAAGTGGAACGCGACACCCTGCTCGATGATTTTATCATTTCCCTGCGGGTTGCTCAAAGTGGATATACCATCCAGTACGATCCCGAAGCGTATGCAATCGAAACCGCTTCGGCGAATGTAAAGGAAGAGCTGAAACGCAAAATTCGGATTTCCGCCGGTGGGCTTCAGTCGGTTGTACGGTTGCGATCCTTATTGAATGTTTTCAAATACGGAACACTATCGTTTCAGTATATTTCCCATCGCGTTTTGCGGTGGACACTGGCTCCGCTTTCTCTTTTGATACTGATTCCAATTGGCTTGCTGTTGGCAATTAATGAAGGTTTATTCGATTTCGGGTTTTACAGCATACTGTTTTGGATGCAGATACTTTTTTACAGCTCCGCTATGCTGGGTTGGTATCTTGAAAATAAATCCATTAAAGTGAAGCTGCTTTTTGTTCCATATTACTTCTTTATCATGAATTTGTCAGTTTTTCTCGGGTTAAGGCGCTTTCTGAAAGGTTCGCAATCAGTGAACTGGGAAAGAGCTAAACGTGGATAATTACATTTCAACTCAAAATCGCTGCATGAGATCTGGCTTTCTATTTTCTATTCTTACAATAATCGGCTTATTATTTTCGCAGATGCTTTTTGCGCAAAGCACAAGTATTTCTGTGGATACGCTTACCAACTTGATCGATGCAAACGTAGCTCCTTTTAACCGGGTTCACCCTGGAGACACAATTCTTTTTGAGCCGGGAAGGCGTGATTTTCTTCTAATCCGAAATTTTATTGGAGATGCCGAAAATCCAATTATTTTTATGAATAAGAAAGGTATTGTTACCATAAACGGCATTTACGCTACCGGTATTTCTATCCGGAACTGCAGGTTCATTCGACTGTCAGGAACCGGTGATGAAACAAATTTTTACGGCTTTAAAATAACCGGCATTCCTAATGGTTCAGGAATTGGTGCCGGGTATCTGAGCTCCGATTTTGAAATTGATCATGTCTCAATCGAAAACACTAAGATTGCCGGAATTTATGCAAAAACTGATCCTGACTGTTCGTTAGCTCCCACCCGGGATAATTTTACCCAGTTTAATACGATTATTCATGATAATTATATCGCGAATGCGGGCAATGAAGGAATGTATATAGGAAGCACAAAATATTTCGGACAGCTTGTAAACTGTGACGGGAAAGACACACTGCTCATGCCAGGTTTGCTGAAAGGAGTGAAGATTTACAACAATATTGTAAAATATGCCGGTTGGGATGGAATTCAGGTAAGTTCTGCGACTTCTGATTGCCAGGTTTATGATAATCTTGTGATGTACGACAGCCAGGCGGAACAGTCGTCCCAAATGTCGGGGATTATGCTGGGAGGCGGATCAAAATGCGATTGCTACAACAACTATATCAGTAGCGGGAAAGGATGTGGGATTGAAAGTCATGGACTGGGCGGTTACCGGATTTTTAACAATATTATAATTGATGCCGGGCGAAGTTTTATGCCTCTCGACACAACACAGATGAAATACGGTATTTATATTACCGACATTTCAATACAGGCTGATTCGGCATTTTACGTCCTGCACAACGATATTATTAATCCAAAGTCCGATGGAATCAGGTTTGCCAGTGTTTTAAGCAAAGGCAGCCTGATTGCCTCCAATGTAATCATCAATCCGGGTACTTATGATTATTACGAACATCTTCATACCAGTTTTACCGGTGAAGATTCATACATAATGCTCCCAAACAAAGCTTCCGAGGTAATGATTGCCAACAACTACTTTGCGCGAAATACTGATAGCACGGAATTTGACGGAACGGGTTATAATTTAAAAGTAGGATCTGTTCTTATTGATAAAGCATTTCCCGATACTAAAAACATAGACTTTGATGCGAATCGTAAACCCCGGATTTTCGGATCAGCACCTGATATAGGCGCATTTGAATTTAACCCGGCTTATCTGAATATTCCTTCTGCCGCGAAAGTCTTGGTTTTAGAATCAGTGATTTTTCCCAATCCGGTGAAAACCTTGTTGACTATTCATTGCAAATGTGAAAGTCAATTAGCAGTGATATTAAATATTTATAATCTTCAGGGTAGCCGGGTTATAGAAAAAAGTCAAAATTCGGATAATTGTAAAGTACTTGAAATTATTGTCGATGTGAGTAATTTACCTCCCGGAGTTTATATTTATCAACTCCACTCGGGGAAACAATTTTTAAATGGAAAATTTATCAAGGCAAATTAAAACATGGGCGAAATGGACAGCTGAAGTTATTCTGATTGCTTATACTGAAAACTGCCGGACCTCAGGCCCGGCAGTTTTAATTTGTGAATTCACTTTTTCTTAATGTGAGAAAATATTCTTCGTTTCGCGATATCCTGTGTTTGGTTTGAACCAATCGTAATACTGGCTTCCGCCGGATTGGCCCCATTCGTAAAACTTCAGATACGCGTCTGTTACCGGAATTTGTTCAGCCGGGTAATCAAAATGGCTCGAAATATCAATGGCAAATGGCAGGTTGTTCTTCGTTACATAGTAGCGTGCTGCATCAGGGTTGCTGTCATCATTGGAAGTGCCTAATAATTTCGCGTTAGCCAGATCTGTCGGCGGGTTATCGATAAGATGCACTTCGTTTTCCCTGTTCCTGTTTATGATCATAAACGGATTATATGGAGGAAGTCCCATACTGCTGAGGCTTACAGGAGTTTTAAGGTTGATGGTTATAGTAAGTTCCTTTGGTGTAACGTACGCAGCCCCTGGAGTCGTATTTACTCCCGCTTCGGGTGTTCCCGGATCAGGTAACAAATTAAATCCGTTATCGAAAACAATGATGGTGGCTTTCGACTGATTAGCTTCAGTACCATTGCTATTCAGTACAACATATGATTCTTTAATATTAGTTCCGGTTACACCGGAAATCAAATCAGGTGATACAGGTAACTGAATCCCGAAGCCGTTTTTGAAGTCAGCTCCCATTGCTACCAGGCTGGCTTTCAGCTCAACCTGAACAACTTTATTCTGCCCATTGGTTATTTGGTTGAAGTTATAATCAACCACCATATCATTAAAATCATAATCACCTACAGAAGGCCACATATCTTCAAATGCCAGAGATCCGAAATTGCCTTTCGACGGATAATAATTATCAAATGCTTTTAAAGGGTCATTGGGATAATTATCGAAATTATCCGAAACTCCATCTTTATCTGCGTCGGCAGCTACGTAACTAGGTAGAGGAATATTTGATGTTTCAATAGCAGTAATAGGATCGGCTGTCACATAAAAAATTGCATCATTAAAGTCGTTGTCGCTTGAAGCTCCCTCTCTTCTAACATCCTCAAAGCTGAGGAGAAATTTACCGCGTCCGATGTCGTTGCATAAAATAGTGTGTTGCTTATTAGCAGCTGCTACTTCCGGATTAAGGTTCATGTCCGAATACAAAATCCAGTTTCCATTTGTTATTACACCATTGCGGAAACCATCCGCAATAAGTACCCATCCTATTTCAGTCCCAGGTGCAAATATTCCCAGGTGAACCCTGTTGCCAGAATTTAAACCGCCACCGCTGTTAGCAAATGAAACGTTAGGGAAAATAATATGAATGGAATCAATACTTGCAGTTGTAGCCGGAGGACTTCCTTTTTTGTATGTGTAATAGCCTAATACATTGCGGTAGCCAGCACCTTCACTTACAAAAGTAACCCAAACATTGCAGGCATCATTCAGTACCAGGTTGTGTTCATTGGAAGAAGCAAAGTACAGCGGATGACTATCATATGCAACCTTAGATTCCGGAAGTGTAGCATTTATATCCTTAAGCATCTCGGCATCAATAATGTCATTTGTTTTTTCAAGGTATGCGGGAACGCCATCACTGTTATATTTGCCAATCGGATAAATAACAGAATTTGTTGATTTGAAAAACATTGCTTCACCGCTCTTCAATCCTTGTTTCAGCGCTTTGCCGCCAAGGGTTAAATTTAAAGAACCGTTAATAGCTTTTACTTTTTGCATAGTACAGAAACCTATAGCGGTAGTACCTACGGCCAGGGAATCTGTTCCGGCAGCCATTTTGTAGGCGGAGCTAAAGAGCCCATTGGAGTCAGTTATTCCGCTCAGGAGTAGTGCTCCGCTATTCTCCGGGGTGTCAGTGTAGATGTCAATCCTGATATTAGGGACTGGCGCTCCTGTATTGTCAAGAGTATAAACATTTATTTCTACATCCTGGGTAGTGCTAAATTTAAAATCAGGACTTACTACCAGATTCTCTATTTTATTTGTTTGGAGAGTTGGATCACCTTCTATTTTACGACACGAATTTCCCGTTAAAGATATCAGAGCAGCAAATGCAATTAGTATCGGCAGAGTTATTCTTTTCTTCATTTTTGATGTTTGCGTTAGCATTGTTGTTGGTTTTAAAAGATTCATGTTGTCAAGAATTGTGCCATTGCTTTTAATATATTGAATATGAGTATTGTATGATTTTGTGTTAAATGTGTTTAGTTTAACATTTTGAGACAATTCTCTTTGAGCAAGTCGCTTATTGAGAAAGATTCTAAATCAAAAAAATGTTATTTTTAAAATTTACTTAATGTTTAGTAATTAATAATTAAATGTAAAAAAAGTAATATATAAAGCAGCTAAAAGACTAATAAGTTTACTGGTTGCTAAATATTCAATTCAAAAAATGCTTAAGTCATATTTAGCGTTTCCTGATAAATCGATTTTCACGAATGGAAATCGAAAAAATTAAAGATTCCATAGTATATAAATGCAATATTTCCTTAATTTTGCGCTGTAAAATGTATGGTAAGGATATACCCTTTTAACAAAGGCATAATTCACAGAGTGCCATAACCATTTTCGGGATGTAGCGCAGCCTGGTAGCGTGCTTCGTTCGGGACGAAGAGGCCGGAGGTTCGAATCCTCTCATCCCGACAACAAATTAAAGCCTGCTTGCTTTTAACAGGCAGGCTTTTTAGCCACTTTAGCTCAGTTGGTAGAGCAGCTCATTCGTAATGAGCAGGTCGTGGGTTCGAGTCCCATTAGTGGCTCATAAGTTTATGATCTGTAAAAGCCTTTTTACAGATCTTTTTTTTTTGAGTGAGCCAGCAGAATCTTTCTATCGAGTTTCAATTAGACACATTTTATTTACCGGATAAGTTTTAGTGCAATTTGAACGTAATAGTATTAAATTTGTAAATAATTGATATCGGAAAAATCCAGATTCCTGGATTTTATAAAGTATCAGTATAAAACATCCTATGAAAACCGGAAGCCACAAACCGATTGTACCTTCAAAAGAAAAAACTACTGAAAAGGACAAGTATCCCAATAAATTTCCGATAGTTTGTCTTGGCGCGTCGGCCGGCGGGCTGGAAGCCCTTGAACAGTTTCTGGGTAATGTTCCCCATAACAGTGGGATGGCTTATGTAGTAATACAGCACCTGGATCCAACGCAAAAAGGCATGCTTCCTGAGTTGCTCCAGCGAATTACCAGTATGGAGGTTCTCCAGGCAAAAGACCGCATGACAGTGAAACCAAACTATGTTTTTGTGATTCCTCCCAACAAAAGCATGTCGATATTAAAGGGAGTACTTCATTTGTTTGATCCTTTCGAGATAAGAGGCCTGCGCCTTCCTATCGATTTTTTCCTGCGCTCCCTGGCTGATGACCAGAATGAACAAGCTGTCGGTGTTATTCTTTCGGGTATGGGATCTGATGGTAGTGGTGGGATCAGGGTTATTAAAGAAAAAAACGGAATTGTGCTGATACAGGACCCCGCGTCAGCAAAATACAACAGCATGCCGCAAAATGCCATCGATTCCGTTCAGCCTGATCTGATAGCTCCTGCCACCGAGTTACCTGCAAAACTGCTCGAGATCCTCAAACATGTTCCAATTGTAAAAACAAACCTGGAAATAGAACTTAAAGACCAGAGCGCCCTCGAGAAAATCATTATTTTGTTGCGAACCCATACAGGCAACGACTTTTCATTATATAAAAAAAATACAATGTATCGTCGTATCGAAAGGCGAATGGGGGTTCACAAAATTGATAAAATACTCTCCTATGTTCGTTTCCTGCAGGAGAACCCCAAAGAAGTTGATATACTGTTTAAGGAATTGCTGATAGGAGTAACGAATTTTTTCCGCGATCCTCCTACATGGGAATTGCTCGAAAAAACCATTTTGCCATCTCTGTTAACAAACAGCAAGGAAGGTGAAGTGCTGCGTGCCTGGGTTGCAGGATGTTCAACCGGTGAAGAAGCATATTCGCTTGCCATGGTTTTCAAGGAAGCGCTTGAGAAAGTAAATCCGTACGTGGGTATTACGTTACAGATATTTGCTACTGATCTCGACAACGAAGCTATTGAATCAGCCCGTAAAGGCGTTTTCCCCGAAAATATTGCTGCGGATGTATCGCCAAAACGCTTGAACCGGTACTTCGTCAAAACGGATGAAGGGTATCGCGTTAATACCGAAATCAGGGAAATGGTTGTATTTGCCAAACACAATATTATTCTTCACCCGCCATTTACCAAGATCGATATCATCACATGCCGCAATCTGTTAATTTATATGGATACCGAGCTACAAAAAAAACTGCTCGGTTTGTTTTATTACAGCCTTAATAATGACGGGTTTATGGTGCTTGGAAGCGCTGAAACACCAGGAACGCAGAGCCATTTTTTTACATCAGTTGATGCCAAACTTAAAATCTATAAACGCTCCATCACCAACCAGTCACCTGATTTATTCTATTTTCCTTCTTCTTTTTCCAGGTCCAGGCCTACTGCTATTGAGAATCCACGTCCTGTTATAACACCGATCAGTATACAAACGCTTGCAGATCAAATGCTGTTGCAGTATTTTTCGCCGCCAGGCGTACTGGTGAACGACAAAGGAGATATTGTTTATATCAGCGGACGTACAGGGAAATACCTGGAGCCTTCGGTGGGTAAAGCAAATATGAATATTTTTGCCATGTTACGCGAGGGATTGCGGGCTGAATTCCCGGCCGCTTTTCGCAAAGCATTATCCAGTAAGGAAACTGTTGTAATGCGGAATATTAAAGTGGGCACAAACGGAGGTACACAGAATATCAATGTTACTATTAAATGGATTGACAAGCCCGATGCGTTAAATGGAATGATAATGATCATTTTTACTGATGTAGCTGAAATTGCCCATATTAAAACAGAGGACAAAAAGGGGAAAATACCATTAAATATCCTTCATGTAGAATTGGAGAAAGAATTACAGCATACCCGGGCTGAAATGCAGAACACTATGGAAGAAATGCAAACTTCGCAGGAGGAGCTGAAATCGACTAACGAAGAATTGCAATCCACCAACGAAGAATTGCAGTCGACCAACGAAGAACTTACCAGTTCCAAAGAGGAAATGCAAAGCCTGAATGAAGAACTACAAACGGTAAACGCTGAATTACAGTCGAAAGTAGATGAATTTTCGCGGGTTAACAATGACATGAAAAACCTGCTTAACAGCACCGATATAGCTACTTTATTCCTGGATAAGGAATTAAATATCAGGCGGTATACCAACGAGGCCACAAAAATATTTAAACTTATAAAAAGTGATATAGGAAGGCCTTTTACCGACCAGGTTTCTGAACTTGTTTACCCTGAAATGACAACCGACGCGCTCGAAGTATTGAGAACACTGGTATTTGCTCAGAAAGAAATTCCTACCAACGAAGGGCGGTGGTATTCGGTACGCATTATGCCATATCGCACCTTCGACGACAGGATTGATGGCCTGGTGATCACATTTATCAATATAACAGAGCAGAAAATTCTGGAAATTAAATTGCATGAAACGGAGGAATTATATCAGCAACTTGTGAAATCAAAGTTGAAATCATAAAACCTGTTTTGTATCTGATTTTTCAATTTATTCCCTCATTGCTTATTTTTGGATGAGCTTACTTCGGCAGGCTCAGTGTATTGCATGAAACGCTGCCCTAAGTTGATGTTTTTCTTGCATAATATCCGCATAAAATAATGATTAACAGTTGATTGTGTTGATGTTTACAGATTCTGAACTATTCTGAATGGAATGAAAAACACTAAACACAAAATTTAAAATGTAAAAGTATCGTAAGCTCCATTACTTAATTATTTTCAATTTATTGTTATGTGTTTTTCATTACTTTTTGGCTTCGGCGTGAGACTTCGGCATGAGCTCAGTGGAACGCTCGGTCGAATGGTTCTGGCAGGTCCCGGTAAGGTAATTATTTTCTGTAAAGGCAACATGCGGGCAAGGCGCTGTAAACCTTATCGCTGGCCTTGTATTTCCCTGTATCGTGTCCGGCCCTGGAAATGGCTTTTTGAATAGCATCAACAGAGGTCAGTTTACTATTGTATTCTAAGACTACAATCTTTGTTTTTACGTTCCAATCAGCAGTTGAAACTCCTTTTACCGATTTAGCTGCTTCTTCAATACGATCCTTGCACATTTCGCAGTTTCCTGAAACTTTAAACGTTGCTTTTTGAACAGAAGCGGAGGTGATTTTCACCGCCGGAGAAGCATTTTTTGCTGGTTTTGCCGGTGCAGGCATATCCATTCCAGGCATTGTATTTGTTTGACCATCTTTTGGATTCATCATACTTGGCTTTCCTTCGAGCTGTGCTGAAGCATCTACGCTAAAAGCGCCCTGAGTAACAATTTCCTCTCCATCCGAAAGCCCTTTTTCAACCACATAACTGTTTCCCAGCATAGGACCGAGTTCAATTTCCCTGATTTTGAAAACGGGATTATCGTTACCGGCTTGTTTTACATAAACTACGGAGCGTTTGCCTGTCCATAAAACGGCGGAGCGGGGAATGACCAATTTGCCTTTGTATTGATTCAGGTTTGCATTCACAACGCCGGTAGCAAACATTTCGGGTTTTAATTTTCCACCCTGGTTATTCATTTCAATCCTGACTTTAGCAACGCGGGTAACCGGATCAAGTACGGGATCGATAAATGAGATGTTACCCGAATAATCAGTTCCGGGCAATGCCTGGATTGTAAAGGTGACTTTCTGCCCTTGCGAAAGATAGGGGAGATCGCTTTCGTAGGCATCAAACATAATCCAGATATGCGAAAGATCAACGACATCAAATAATACGGAGCCCGGAGAAACATAGTCCCCGTTATTGACACGCCTTGCAGAAACAATTCCGCTGGTGTTGGCAAAAACTTCAAAATCCGTTTTCACCTTGCCTGAACTTTCAATAGAAGCTATCTGGCTTTCGGTAAGTTTCCACTGGCGGAGCTTGTCTTTTGCGGCTTCATAAAGCACTGGTTGCGTAGATTTAGTTGTCACTGTTTCGAGCAATTCCTGCTGAGCGGTAACCAGTTCAGGAGAATAAATTAATGCCAGGGTCTGGCCTTTACGCACCACTTCCCCTGTAAAGTTCACAAATAATTTCTCGATGCGGCCAGGCAAATAGGAAACCTGGCTCTGCAGCAAACGCTCATCAGCCTGCACTTTACCATACAAGCGGATATCTTTTACCGGATTTTGTTTTGATACAACTGAGGTGAGGACATTGGCAAGTTGAGCAGATTCCTTTGTCATCTGGATGGCATCAGGATCGGTTGTTGTGCCACTTTGATTAAGCTGGATTAAGTCCATGCCGCAAATGGGGCATTTACCTGGTTCTGCCATTCGTATCTGAGGGTGCATGGAGCAGGTCCAGATGGTGCCTTTTGCAATTTCAGTAGTGTGGTTGTGTTTGTCTTCAGTTTTTGCTGAAGAATGAAAGAACAGCCAGCCGAGAAAAATTCCACCTATTAAAATGAGGCTGAAGCGGAGATAATTATTTGAAAGAAAATTTTTCATTTTAAAGTTTTAATTTATTGTGAAAATGCCATTAATCGTTTGAGCCATGCAATGGAAATATTATTATCAGCAATCGCTTCCATTTGCTTGTATTCATAATCAAGAGTTTGCTGTCGAACCCGCAGAATATCAGTTAAATCAGTTCCTGATGAAGCAAAGCTTTTCATCATAATATCCAGTGATTTTGAAGCCAGCTGTTGTTGATTCCTGTATAGTTTTGTCCTGCGTTCGGCATCCTGGTAAAGCTGCATGGCTTGATAGTATTCGGTATTCAGCTCATTGGCAATAGCTTTATAGGTTTGTTCATTCGCCGATTTTAGTAAATCTGCCTCTGTTTGCATGGATTTATATTTTCTGCGGTAAATCGGCAAGGTAGCGGTCACCATGGGCATGATCATATCGCGGCCGTTCATGGATGAAACCGACATTTCACTTTTGTTGATCACAGAATAATTTACACCGAAGCCAACCATGGGATAGCCCATCTGCTTAACCATTTGCTTACGGGCATCAAGCGATTGCTGCTCAAACTGAAGCATTCCGAGCATAGGATTTTTGCTAAGCGCACTATCTGATAATGCCAGTTGAGAAAGTGGAAAATTATCAGAAATCAGAGTGTCAGGAACTGTAACCCCAGCATCCGGCGGTCTGTTCAGGTAACTGTTAAACCGGGCAGCAAGAGTAATGAACTGGTTTTTCAACTGTTCAATAGTATTTTGAATTTCATTCATCTCAATTTGAATACGATACACATCTGTAAGTCCTGAACTACCGGTTGAAGAACCCATAGTATTTCCTTGCATTGATGCTGGAGCCTGATTTGCGATTCCTGCAGAATTGCCCGAATTGTTTCCCATTGTATTCATGCCGGATGAACCGGAATTAGAGCTTTGGGATGTAACCGGAGTTTGTCCTCTATCTGAAGATGAATAGCCATTTCCGCCAGGCGCAGCTTTGAACCTGACGATGGCTAACCTTTCTACCGTTTGTAAGATTTCGATATTTTTCTCCGAGATGCGGATATTCTGTTTAATCTTATGCAATTCGTACCATGAGCGTTGAACATCGAAGTATACCTGCAATTTAGCATCTTTCAATAATTCGTATTTGGCATTTGCCATCATACTCATTTCATCTTTAGCCGATTTTAATACACCAAACCAGGGAAACATCTGCATCAGCCTGATGTCCGCTAATTGATTCCCTCCCAATTGCTCCATGGGACTCAGGAATACTTCCAGGCTTATATCCGGATCGGGTAATCCTCCAACTTGCGGGATTTTCTGCACAGCTGCCTCGTATTCATAATATCGCTGAAGGACAGTTGGGTTGTTTTTTGTAGCAATCTCAATATAACTATATAGAGAATCAGCTTGCTGCTGACTAGTAACAAGAATCCAACTGAAAAGCGTCAGCACAGTGAGCAGTATTTTTTTATATGCTTTAGTTTTCATTATTATCCTGGCTTTTAAAGTTTTGAATTGCCAATTTATTTTGACGGGTAATTTCATCTTCTCTCCACATTGCCTGAAATAAGGGAACAACATAAACCGTCATTACCTGGATCACCATTCCACCAAACATCGGTATTGCCATAGGAATCATGATATCTGAACCTTTCCCGGAAGATGAAAGCACAGGTAAAAGAGCAATGACTGCTACAGCCGTAGTCATCATGGCGGGACGGACGCGTTTCAAGCCGGCAGTTACAACAGCCTCACGCACTTCGTGCACGGTAGCAGGATGCCGGTCTTCAAAAACCTGGTGAATATAGGTTCCCATAATTACTCCGTCGTTGGTAGCAATTCCGAAAAGGGCAATAAACCCAACCCAGACTGCCACACTCAGATTTATGGTATGCATCTGGAACATATCACGAAGGTTGATTCCAGCAATCGAAAAGTTCATAAACCAGCCCTGGCCGTAGAGCCAAAGCATAATAAATCCGCCGGCAAAGGCTACAAATACGCCTGAAAAATGGATAAAAGAAGCTGTAACCGTCCGGAACTGTAAATACAACAAGAGCAATATTAAGAACAAACTTATCGGAATTACTATTGCCAATCGTTTTGTAGCTCTAAGTTGATTTTCGTAATTGCCGGCAAATTTATAGGATACACCATCAGGTAATTTCAAAGAACCGGAACTCAATTTCTGTTGGAGGACCTTTTCTGCATCCTGAACTACATCCACTTCCGCTTTGCCTTCATTTTTATCGAAAATAACATACCCGTTCAGAAATGTATTTTCGCTCCGGATCATTTGAGCGCCACGGGTATAATCAATATCGGCGATTTCGCTTAAGGGAACCTGTACGCCATTACTGGCCGGGATAAGGATTCGATTGAGGTCATCAGGATTATCGCGCAGTTCACGCGCGTAGCGAACTCTCATCGGAAACCGTTCGCGACCTTCGACGGATGAGGAAAGTGCCATTCCTCCGACTGCAACCTGAAGCACTTCCTGTATATCGCTGACAGTCATGCCATAACGAGCCATCGCTTCGCGGTTTAGCTTTATTTCAAGGTATGGTGCGCCAACAGCACGATCGTAAAATACACTTGATGCTTTAATTGCAGGAACTTCTTTCAATGCCTGCTCAAGCTGCATTCCGGCTTTTTCAATTGCATCCAGGTCGGGGCCATAGACTTTTAAGCCCATTGGTGCACGCATTCCTGTTGAAAGCATTACCAGTCGTGTTTCAATCGGTTGCAGTTTCGGAGCGGAAGTCAGGCCGGGTATATTGGTTACTTTAACTATTTCATTCCATATATCATCCGGTTTCCTGATTTCGGGACGCCATTGACGGAAATATTCACCATTATTGTCAGGGACAAGGCTATCAGTTGTAATGGAACGAAAACCATCTTTATCAAGGTTATATTTTGATCCGTTTTTGAAGATATAATTTCCATCCCTGTCCACCTTAAAACGCATACGCTGACCGTTTTCATCCAGCGCATATTCCGGCTGGTAATTTATCGTATTCTCAAACATCTGCACCGGAGCAGGATCCAGAGCTGAATTTACGCGGCCCCATTTACCTACAGCAATTTCGACTTCCGGAATGGTAGAAAGTCGTTTATCAAGGGTTTCAATGTATTCAAGATTCTTTTCGATGCTCGAATGCGGCATACTGGTTGGCATCAGCAGGAATGAGCCTTCGTTTAAGGAAGGCATAAACTCCTTGCCTGTTCCCGGAAATGTTTTTGAAGAACCTTGCCAGGCAGAAGTTTGCCTGATGTTTTTCCAACCTGCTTTTTCAGCACCTGAAGCAACAAATCCGAATACTTTATCGTATCCCTGCCAGGCTAACAATCCGAAAATTAATGTTACTAAAGGGATTATCAGGAATTTGCCTTTATTTTCCAGTGCCCAGCGCATTATATCCTCATAAAAATGCACCATCGACATAAGAACAGCCAGGATTACAGCAATTATTCCTGCCACAAAAATGAAGTTGATCAGCGTGCTGTTGTGAGCGCCTAGTGGCAGCCATTCAATGGACAAATAATAAGCCGCAATCAACACCGTTATGGCAATGTTGATATAATTCGGAAATTCCTTGCGGTTATCAGGCCAGCGGTAATCAAGCAGATTATTAATACCAATCGCAATTAATGCAAGTGCTGGCCATGTATGCCAGAAGACAATTGCTAGTATTCCTGTTATGATCAGGCCTCCATTCCAGATTTTGCGGATTTTCTTTGTATCAATCCGGATGGAAAAGAAGATATGCGTTAACGTTGGCAGTACTACAATTCCAAGAATAAAGGCAGCAATCAGGGCAAATGTTTTAGTGAAAGCCAACGGATGGAACAACTTGCCTTCGGCTGCCTGCATCGCAAAAACAGGAAGGAAACTCACTATAGTTGTTGCGATGGATGTAACCACGGCAGCACGAACTTCGGTGGTTGCCAGGTATATAACATCCATCAGTTTTTTGCCACGGATTCCTTTGTTTTCGGGCATTTCCAGGTGCCGGAGAATATTTTCAACATCCACAATCCCTATATCGACCATCACTCCAATTGCAATTGCTATTCCGGATAAAGCAACAATATTAGCTTCGATTCCGAAAATCCGCATCAGGATAAATGTCATTAAAACTCCAATGGGCAATAAACCTGCTACGATAAGGGATGCCCTGAGGTTCATAACCAATATGATGATTACGATAATACTGATAAGAATTTCATGCGAAAGTGCTGATTCCAGTGTTCCAATGGTTTCTTTGATCAATCCTGTACGATCGTAAAAAGGAACGATGGTTACTTTGGAAATGGAACCGTCGGGCAATGTTTTCTGAGGCATTCCGGCTTCAATTTCCTTTATCTTGGTTTTTACATTGCTGATCACCTCCATGGGATTTGAGCCATAACGCGCTACCACAACAGCTCCAACTGCTTCGGAACCGGCTTTGTCGAGTCCGCCACGGCGGGTAGCCGGGCCAAAAGCAACATGAGCCACATCCTTAATTCGAACAGGAACATTATTTCGGACAGCAACCACAGAAATTTCAAGGTCTTCGAGATTTTTGACATAGCCAAGGCCACGGATAATGTATTCCACATTATTCAATTCCATTGTTTCGGCTCCAATATCCAGGTTGCTTTTGCGAACGGCATTCATTACATCCATCACTGAAACATTGAACGCTTTCAATGCTTCTGGATTCAGATCAACCTGGTATTCCTTGATAAAACCACCAACCGATGCGACTTCGGAAACACCTTCGGCGGTAGAAAGGCCATATTTGACATAAAAATCCTGAATGGTACGGAGTTCCTGCGGATCCCAGCCGCCATTTGGTTTTCCTGTTTTCGGATCACGGCCCTCGAGCGTATACCAGAAAATCTGGCCTAATGCAGTTGCGTCGGGACCTAGGGTTGGTTGTATTCCGGTCGGTAATGTTCCGGCAGGCAGCGAACTTAGCTTTTCAAGAATCCGAGAACGGCTCCAATAGAACTCAATGTTATCTTTAAAGATGATATAGATAAAAGACATTCCAAACATGGATGTACTTCGAATCGTTTGAACGCCGGGTATTCCTAACAAAGCCGTAGTCAACGGGTAAGAAACCTGGTCCTGGATATCTTTGGGCGAACGGCCCATCCATTCGGTAGCGACAATCTGCTGGTTTTCGCCAATATCAGGAATAGCATCCACTGAAACAGGATCGCGTGGAAGGATTCCTGAATTCCAGCTGAACGGCATGAAAACAACTCCCAATACGATAAAAGTTATCAGGAAGATAAAAGTGATGAGCCGGTTTTCGAGAAAATATTTAACAAGTCGGTTAAACATGTGTCATTAATTAAGAGGTTTATTAAGATGCAAACTCAAAAGTTGGATTCAGAGGTCAACTGACAAATCTGCCATTTCAGAAATGCGCAATCCGCTAGTTGTTCTCTGTAGCCTTACTACTTCATTTTCATAGTAGTATCGGAATGATCATTTATTTTTGTTGTATCTGCAGTTTCCATTTTAATGAGTTTCATTCCGCATTTTGGGCAATCGCCAGGTTTGTCGCTACGCACTTCCGGGTGCATGCTACAGGTATATATTTCTTTATCAGTTGTTTTTGATGCAACTGCCGTGCTGTTTGAGGTTGAATTATTGCATGAATTGAAAGCTATCGCTACCGCAACTGATAGCAGTACAATGAGAATTGACTTTTTCATGGTTTAGGTTTTAATGCATGTTTAATGTGCGGAACAATAGCTTAAAAAGCTGGATTGTCCTGGCAATTAATTACGTTTAAAGAGATTGAAATAGGAGGGGGAAAGTCGAATCTACAAAGCAGTACATGGATTACACCAGGGCATAAAGATTTTGCCAAAGGATTTACGATGTACCTACAATGCAGGATTACTTCCTAAAGAAAGGATTTCAGCAACGGAAATTGCCAAGGGATGCCGGCGAATGGCCGGCTATTTGCGTGAAAATCACTCGATGATTAGATAAATCAATATCGGTCGAGCTGTTTAGGCTATCAAATAAATCGATACAAAAACTAGTGTGTAAAGTAACATAATCTGTAAGTGCATGGGCTATAACTGATGAACCAGACTCAAAGTCATCGTTAACTTTAGTAAATTTAAAAACATTATGACATTTACTGCAATTGTCTCCGCAGCATGATTTCGGAGTGGTGAAAAATGAAACTGACTTTGCAACCAGCCCGCAATAATGCCGTGTAACAGGCATACCACCTGTCGCAACCAACAGAAGTACAATTATTACAATATTTCCGGCTTTTTTAAGCATAATGTTCTAAGAAGTTACAAAGTAACATATAATTATACTTATTGTTACATATGTTTCGAAATATTAACAAAGCGTTAACGAACTTTACAACATTAAACCAGGTTATATATTGCTGATTGAATGCAATATATGTCTGTAGTAGCTTTGTTTAGGATACCCAGATACAGGATGACTTAAAGATTCTGATCATAATATTCCGCCAACTTCCTGTAAAGGTGAAGCCTGTCTGCTCCACTCACATTATGTTCATGGTTTGGATACACGAAATAATCAACTTGTTTGCCTTTTTTGATGCAGGATTGTATAAACTGAAGGCTGTTCTGCCACACAACCGTATTATCCTGCGCGCCATGAATAACCAATAGTTTGCCCTGAAGTTGATCCACATAATTCAGGATACTGGCTTTTTTATATCCTTCCGGATTTTGCTCAGGCGTATCCATATAACGTTCGCCATACATAATTTCATAATACTTCCAATCGATAACCGGTCCGCCGCAGGTAGCAACTTTAAATACTCCCGGATTGCGCAAATACAAAGTCAGCGTCATAAATCCGCCATAACTCCAGCCATCAATACCAATGCGGGTTGCATCGACATATGGCAAAGATTTCAAATAATTAACGCCCACCATCTGGTCCTTGCTTTCAATATCGCCCAATTTACGATGAATTACCTGCTCGAAATCAGCGCCACGGTTCGAAGTTCCGCGGTTATCCAATGTCCAGACAATATATCCTTTGGTTGTCAGGTAGTTAAAATAAAGAGGGGCTGCACCAAGCCAGGTATCAGAAACTAATTGTGAATGAGGTCCGCCATAAACATAAACCAGTGTCGGGTATTTTTTTGAAGGATCAAAACCAACAGGTAAAATCAGCCTGCCATATAAATCGCTACCGTCATCAGCTTTTAAAGTTACAAATGATGTTGATCCAAGGTTGTAATCTTTCAACGGATTAACATCTTCGGCTATAAGTCTTACCACCGCAGCCTTTTCGTTAATAAGTGTTGTGCGCGATCCGATTTCAAGGCTGCTTAAACGGTCAATAATCAGTTTGCCATCAGGTGAAACAAGTGTAGTATGTGTTCCTTTAGCTGAAGTGTATTTAAGTGTTTTGCCGGTTTTCAGCTCCACGGAATACAAATGCCTTTGTATTGGGCTTTCCTGAGTGGAGGTGAAGAATATTTTTGTTTCTTTCGGATCAAAACCCTGGTAGGAAGTAACTTCCCAAGGTCCTTTGGTAACTTGTTTTACCAGGTTGCCTTCAACATCATATAAATAAATGTGGTTGTACCCATCGCGTCGGCTTTGCCACAGAAACTGTGACGGATTGGTTTTCAGGAAATCGAGACCGTGCAAAGGTTCCACATATTCATTATCCGTTTCCTCAAAGAGCGTTTTTACAAAATCGCCGGTCATGGCATCATATTTATTCAGCCACATATGGTTCTGATCGCGGTTGAGGACTGCAATGAAAATGTATTTTTCGTCTGGACTCCATGATACATTGGTCAGGTATTGCTCTGCAGGGTCTCCTGTTTTCAGGAAAACAACCTGTTTAGTAACCGGATTAAATACTCCAACTGTAACATGGTGGCTGGTCATTCCTGCCATAGGATAGCGGATATATTCTACTTTTGCAATGCGCTCATCAATATTCACCAATGGATATTCGGTTACCATGGTTTCGTCCATGCGGTAAAAAGCGAGCAGGTTTCCTTTCGGTGACCAGAATATTCCGCCGTCAATACCGAATTCGTTGCGATGAACCGTTTTCCCGTTAACAATTCCTTTGTCAGAATCGTTGGTCACAGCCATGGTTTTTCCGTTCTCTGAAACGTAAAGGTTATTTTCTTTTGTAAACGCAATACGACCTGTAGTTGGTTCAAATTCGGAATTCTCACCTTCTGCTTCAAAGCTGTTAACCAAAGTCAGGTCATTGGTTAGCATATTGAACCTGAATATCTTTGAATCATTGGAATATCTGAATGTATCCTCATTTTCCCATTTAAAAGGAGGCATGCCTTTCAGTTTCTTTTGTTGATTCTTTTCAACAACCTTGTTTAGTGCATCAAGAGAAAGAATGGTATCAGTGGTTCCTGTTTTCACCACGCTTTGGACAACAGTGTTATTGGCATTCCAGGTAAAGAGATTGTTGCAGCGCCATTGGATATTTGACAAGGATGAGGGATATAATTTCCGGTTCATCAGGTCGTCAATTTGTAGAGATGCGTTGCCTCGCGTCTCAGCAAATTGTGCAAATAATTGTGATCCAAGCATTAAAAGTAATGCCAGTAGGGTGGAGATTGATTTTTTATTCATATATGATTATTTGTAATTTTTTTTTCAATCCGTGCATGTAGACGCGATGCTCGCGTCTCAAAAAGACCAATAAAAATGAATCATTTCATTTTTATTGGATGGTATTTTATAATCAGAGACGCGATGCTCGCGTCTCAAAAATGCCCATAAAATGAATTATTTCATTTTATGGGTTGGTATTTTATGATTAGAGACGCGAGCATCGCGTCTCTACAGTACGGTTTATACGTCATTATTATCCTAAACGATCATTTCCCCAATTGTCCGGATTCTTACGGATATAATTTGCAATTCGCTGGTATTCATCATAATCACGGATAATATGGTCATAATAACGTGTTTGCCATTGAAAATAAATGTTCTGATCATTCATAAATGACGTAACCGATGATTTAAATCCTCGCATAACGGAACCCAGATTCTTTGATTGCGGGGCAAATTTGTTCTTAACTTTTGTATTGGTTGCCAATATCATTTGCATTTCCAATTCAAACACCGGATCGGAATCCGGATTTGATTTGGATTCGGAATCATTAGGAGCCGCGAGTATCGCGTCTCTATGGGTATCATCCGGATTTTTATCTGTTTCACGAATCAATTCTTTGGTATTGAATTGATTTTCACCAATTATCAATATGGCATGAAAATGATTCGGCATAACCTGGTATTCACCTAATTCTAAATTCATATCCAGCCTTACCTCAGGCGTTCTTACCCATTCAGATTCAACAATCCTGCCGATTTCGGATAATTGCATTTCAAAATGTCCTTTATCAATCTCTGATTTTATAATCTGTCCGAAATAATGTTCCCTGTTTTTCGTACATAATGTAACAAAATACATTCCCTGGGAAGCATAATCCCAATTTCGTAACCGGGCAGAAGAAATGCGATATTTTCCATGAAATTTTTCCATTCGATTAGATCATCATATAATATCTATTCAATTTCAAGGATTCATTTTGTTCATATAATTTTCGATGCCTTATGCACCGCATCCGCCATTTCGGAGATCAGGCCGGAATTTTTTTCAAATGCATTTCCTATCACAATAATATCAGCGCCGGCGACGGCTGCCTGGTTGACGGTTTCGGGTGTGCGTAAACCACCGCCCGCAATTAACGGTATGGTTAAATTTTGTTTCACCTGTTCAATCATCGGAATCGGAATGCTGTATTGAGCTCCACTTCCGGCTTCGAGGTAAATCAGTTTTAATCCCAGCATTTCACCGGCCATTGCCGTACAGATGGCAATATCCAGTTTGTCCGAAGGAATAGGCATGGTGTTGCTCATGTATTGAACAGCCGTAGTTTTACCGCTTTCGACAAGCATATAACCGCATGAAATCACTTCAAGAGGACTGAGTTTCAGATAAGGGGCAGCTATTACGTGGCGACCAATCAGCATTTCGGCATTACGGCCACTGATTAAAGAAAGAAAGAGAATAGCATCGGCTTTCCAACTCAGCTGCATGTTGTTACCGGGAAAAAGAATCACAGGGATTTCGCTGTTCACTTTCAGCGTTTTGATGCATTGATCCAGTTCATTATTAACCAGCAGGCTTCCTCCAACGAAAAAGTAATCAACACCGGATTTAGCGGCATTAATAGCAATACTTTCAACGTCTTTATTTTGGAGTTTATCAGGATCAACCAGAACAGCAAGCTGTTTCCTGCCTTGTTCCGTGCGTTTAAGGATATCCTGGTAAATTGGCATTTGCTGGGTTTAAAACGCAAATGTAGAAAAAAGGAGATAATAAGCACTCTGAGAAGACAGAAACATTAAGCTTTCGATTCTATTTATCAATTTTAGTAAAATAAATAGTTAGCTTTTCATTCAAAAACATATAACGCAAAGACGCTAAGTCGCTAAAAATATTCATTTCTTAGAAAATTGGTGAATACTTCAAAAATACAAAGAAGTTTTCAGAACATTAATGTGTTTGAATTCAGAACTTTGCGCCTTTGCGCCATTTCGAAAGGCTCAATGCATCGCTTTGCGTGAAAAATTATACTGCTTAGAAAACCGCCTTTGCAATTTTACAGATATTATCCGATTTTCCCATCGTATAGAAGTGAAGAACAGGTACTCCGTATTTAATGAGTTCTTTCGATTGCTCTATAGCCCATTCAACGCCAACCTGCCTTACCTGCTGATTATCCGTACACTTATCAACTGCCAGTACAAGTTCCTCCGGAATATCAATCGAAAATGTACGTGGTAGTGTTGAAAGCTGGGATTTCATTGAAAGAGGTTTTAATCCCGGAATAATAGGAACCGTGATCCCTGTTTCGCGGCAAGCCTTTTCAAATTCAAAATATTTAGCATTATCAAAAAACATCTGGGTAACAATATAATCAGCACCGGCATCCACTTTTGCTTTCAGATATTGCAAATCAGTTGCAAGATTAGGTGATTCAAGATGTTTTTCGGGATAACCGCCAACGCCTATACAGAAATTGGTTGGAACCGGATTCAGGATATCTTCTTCAAGAAAAATCCCGTTATTCAGTCTTATAACCTGTTTTACAAGGTCAACAGCATAGCGGTGCCCGTCGGGCTGAGGCTTAAATTGTTTTTCACCTTTTAAATTATCCCCCCTGATCAGTAAAATATTGTCTATTCCCAAAAACTGGAGGTCGATCAAAGCATTTTCTGTTTCTTCCTGGCTGAATCCGCCACAAATCAGATGCGGAACTACATCAATTCCATATTTGAATTTTATAGCGGCAGTGATACCAACAGTTCCGGGTCTTTTGCGAACGGTTCTACGCTCAAGAAGTCCGTCTTCACGTTCCTTAAAAATAACTTCTTCACGATGGTATGTAACATCAATAAACGAAGGATTGAATTCAATCAGCGGATCAATAGTCTGGTATATGGAATTGATATTCTCGCCTTTAAGCGGCGGAAGCAGTTCAAATGTAAAAAGTGTTTTTCCTTTACTCTGTGCAATATATTCGGTAACTTTCATGGGATGGTTCTTCTCGTAAATTTTATTCTTCTGATAGGATTGTTTTGTAATTAAAGAGGTTGGAAGACCGGAGTCGGAAGACTCAGAGAGCCAGGTTTATTCACAACATAAAATCTTTAATTACGGTCGGCATTTTTGTTTTTTTTAAATTATTTGAAATTTGTTTTAATCATTATAGTAATCCTGCTTCCCGCATCCCGCATCCCTATTTCCACTTCCGTCTTCCGTCTTCCCACTTCCGTCTTCCGACTTCCGACTCCCATTTTCTATTTTCCATTTTCTATTTCCCTTCTTCCGCCTTCTCTCAATAATTCAGATTTGAAGCCAGCAGCCTTTCGACTTCTTTAACCGTTAAATTCTTTCGTGAAGCATAATCTTCAACCTGCTCGCGGCTGATTCGGCTGATGGCAAAATATTGTGAATCGGGATTGGCAAAATAATAACCACTTACTGCTGCAGCCGGATACATAGAGAAATTTTCAGTAAGCGTAATACCGGTTTTATTGGCATCGAGCAATTCGAAGATAGTGCCTTTCTCGCTGTGTTCAGGACAAGCCGGGTAACCCGGAGCCGGACGAATACCTGCATAACCTTCATGGATAATTTCGTCAATCGTCAGATTTTCATCTTTGGCATAGCCCCAGTATTCCTTCCGGACTTTATCATGAAGTAGTTCAGCAAATGCTTCAGCGAGCCTGTCGGCGAGAATTTTAACCATGATGGCATTGTAGTCGTCATTCTCATCTTCATATTCTTTCACCCATTTCTCGATTCCAAGTCCGGCAGTAACGGCAAATAATCCAATGTAATCTTTATACCCGGTTTCTTTAGGCGCAATAAAATCGGCAAGTGAAAGGTTTGGAATTCCGGGTTCTTTTTCCTCTTCATTGCGGAGGAAATGAAGCATGTTTTTTTCGTTTCCTTCCAAATTTAACTCAATGCTGTCACCAATTGCATTTGTCTCAAAAAATCCGAAAACGCCATTTGCCTGTACCATTTTCTTTTCAATAATCTGCTTCAGCATTACCTGCGCATCATCGAAAAGTTTCCGTGCTTCAACACCTTTCAAGGGATCATCAAAAATAGCCGGGTATTTCCCGCTGATTTTCCAGGCATGGAAAAAGAAAGTCCAGTCGATATATTTGCTGATTTCTTCCAAAGGATAATTGTCGATATGCTTTACACCCAAAAATGAAGGTTTTACAGGTTTGAAGCTGCTCCAATCCATTTTGAATTTGTTAGCCCGCGCCTGTTCGAGCGACACATAAGTGACACCTGCCCTTGTGCTTTCGTGCTTGTGACGTAATGCTGAATATTTTTCGGTAACCGAATCGATGAAAGGTTTTTTGCCATCCGCCGAAAGCAGCGCTGCCACAACCCCGGTTGCCCTTGAAGCATCACGAACGTGTATAACCGGGTTATGATATTCGGGAGCAATCTTAACAGCTGTATGCATTTCGCTGGTAGTAGCGCCGCCAATAAGCAAAGGAACCGTAAATCCCCGGCGCTCCATTTCCGAAGCTACAAATGCCATTTCTTCCAGCGATGGTGTTATTAATCCCGATAATCCGATAATATCAACATTTTCTTTGATGGCAGCATCCAGGATTTTCTCGGCATGAACCATCACACCAAGGTCAATCACATCATAATTGTTGCAGCCTAAAACTACGCCTACAATGTTTTTACCGATATCGTGAACATCTCCTTTAACAGTAGCCATCAGGATTTTACCGGCTTTGTTATTTTCGCCAACTATTTTCTCGGCTTCGATGTACGGCAACAAAACGGCAACCGCTTTTTTCATTACCCGGGCACTTTTAACAACCTGTGGCAGGAACATTTTCCCTGCTCCAAACAAGTCGCCAACTACATTCATTCCGGCCATCAGCGGACCTTCAATAACTTCAAGAGCTCTTGCAAAATGTGGACGGGCTTCTTCAACATCGGTGGCAACATCAGCATCCAGTCCGTGAACCAAAGCATAGGTTAACCGCTCATTAACCGGGAGACTACGCCAGGCTTTAGCAGCAGCTTCGGTTTTCTCAGTCGCTTTCATTTTTGAGGCGTAACCGATCAGCCTTTCAGTTGCATCGGGCCTGCGGTTAAACAGAACATCCTCGATAAGTTCAAGTAGATCAGCGGGAATATCATCGTAAACAGGCAGGTTTCCTGCATTTACAATTCCCATATCCATACCGGCTTTTATGGCGTGATACAGAAAAGCCGAATGCATGGCTTCGCGCAAAGCGTCATTGCCACGGAAGGAAAAAGAGAGGTTGCTGATTCCGCCGCTGATCCTTGCATAAGGAAGATTTTGCTTGATCCATTTAATGGTTTCTATAAAATCAACCGCGTAATTATTGTGTTCCTCAATGCCGGTGGCAATGGCAAGAATATTCGGATCGAAAATTATATCTTCGGGTGGAACCCCGATTTCATCAACAAGAATATGATAGGCGCGTGAGCAGATTTCTTTTCGGCGTTCGAGCGTGCTGGCCTGGCCGTCTTCGTCAAAAGCCATCACCACCATGGCAGCGCCGTAGTTCCTGATTTTACGTGCATGTTCCCTGAAAGCGTCTTCACCTTCCTTCATGCTTATGGAATTCACAATGGCTTTACCTTGCAAACATTTCAACCCGGCTTCAATCACTTCCCATTTTGAAGAGTCGATCATAATCGGTACCCTGGCAATTTCGGGTTCTGCCATAAGCAGGTGCAGATAGCGCACCATTTCGCGTTTGGCATCCAGCAGGGCATCGTCCATATTGATATCCAGCACCTGTGCGCCTGAATCCACCTGCTGACGGGCAACTGAAAGGGCTTCATCGTATTTTTCTTCACGGATGAGCCGGGCAAATTTCTTTGATCCGGAAACATTGGTTCGTTCACCGATGTTAATAAAATTGCTGTTTTCGAAAACCATCAAGGGTTCCAGACCGCTGAGCCGCAAATATTTAGGAATAGCAGGAATATGTCTTGGCGTAGATTGTTCGGCTACTTTACACAGTTCCCTGATATGTTCAGGCGTGGTGCCGCAGCATCCGCCAATAATATTTACCGATTTATTTGTAAGTATCGGCTGAATATGATGAGCCATCTGCAACGGCGATTCGTCATATTCCCCGAACTGATTCGGTAAGCCGGCATTCGGATAAGCACTTACGTAAAAGGGTGCTTTCCTCGAAAGTTCTTCAATAAAAGGATTAAGCTGTTCAGCACCTAAAGAACAATTAAATCCAACACTCAGCAGATCGATATGTGAAACTGAGTTCAAAAAAGCTTCAGTAGTTTGACCAGATAGTGTCCGGCCACTTGCGTCAGTAATTGTACCCGAAACCATAACCGGAAGGCGCATGTTTCGTTCAGCAAGTACTTCATTTATAGCGTATAAGGCGGCTTTAGCATTCAGTGTATCAAAGATGGTTTCAACCAAAAGCAAATCTACCCCGCCATCAATCAATCCGCGGATTTGTTCTTTATATGAATCTTTAAGCTGATCATAACTTACCGCACGAAATCCCGGATCGTTTACATCGGGCGACATACTTGCTGTTTTGCTTGTTGGACCTACAGCACCGGCAACAAAGCGTGGTTTGTCTGGATTCAGCGAAGTGGATTTTTCAGCTTCAGCTACTGCAATTTTAGCGGAAGCCAGGTTCATTTCATATACAATTGGTTCCAGCTGGTAGTCAGCCATGGACACCGAAGTGGCATTAAACGTATTGGTCTCAATAATATCAGCTCCAGCTTCCAGGTAAGCCTGGTGGATTTCGCTGATTACATTTGGCTTGGTGAGTGAAAGTAAGTCGTTGCAGCCTTTCAGATCGATAGGATGTGTGGCAAACCGTTCTCCACGATAATCGGAATCTTTAAGTTTATACCGCTGAATCATAGTACCCATGGCGCCATCCAGCACTAAAACACGATTTTCTAAAACCTTATATATACTTTCCTTTTCAACCATTGCTTCATATGTTTTTCTGCACTGCTTACTTAAACAAAGTAGCCGTACAGAAGTTTTAACTCAACACATTCAGTTTCTCCGTATTCCGGGAGCAGGAGTGTGTTTTAATTATAATCTCCACCAAAGGCGAAGCAGGTATTGGCACCTTACACACCGTATGGCGGTGGTTGCCAGGGGTTCACGGAGCCTGTTCTCTCCCCCCTTCTGTATAACTCAAACCTCCTTAATGTGAAAGGAATATTTGAAGATGCAAAGATAAGAAAGTATAGATATTTTAGTGCATGCCTTCAGCTGGATTTTATTAGGGTATGTTTTAATTTTTAGTTCTCTGTAAATCAGATTGGTATGCTTTTGTTTGATGCATATTTGAATTTTTCATAGATAAGCTTGATTAACGCACAACGATATATTATTGTTTTGGGATAACAGTAACTTCTACATTCCAGTTGTTTCCACTTTCAATCTTAAAAAGTTTGGCAAAGCTATCCTGGTTTAACGCGAACGATAATTGCATCAGGCTGTTCAGATAGGATAATGGCTTCCCTTTTGCAACTGCTCCAAAGGTTTGACTGTAAGGTGCATTGCCTTCGTAAACTTTAATTTTGTTATGATAAATAAGTACATGCAACAGATCCCCATATTTAGGATTGAGTTGTTTAACTAATTCGGCAGGGATATTCGTCCAGATATTTCCGTATTGAATATCGAGAATTGAAATGTTGCCTTTAAGTTTTTTCCCTTCAAGAACTGCTTTCTGATAAGGGATGCTCACCACTTGTTTGGGCAATTCTTTGCCAACCTGTTCGAAAGTAATTGCACCCGCTGCAAGCCTGGCGGCTGTGTACGCATAAACATCGCGACCATGGAAAGTGTATGATTTTTCGGAATTGGCTCTGCGATTAACAGCTTCGTCAATTTCCCTGATTTCGGTAATACCTAAACTTTCGGCAACCAAAGTAAGCGTGCCGTTATCGGGTGTAACGAAAAAATGACCGCTGTTTGTTTTTAATACAACCGATTTCCGGTCGGTGCCCACTCCAGGATCAACCACCGAAACAAAAACAGTCCCGGTTGGCCAGTACGGCGCTGTTTGTACAAGGCGGTAAGCGGCTTCCCAAATATTGTAAGCCGGAATTTCATGGGTGAGATCGAATAATTTTAAATCGGGCGAAACACCTGAAGCTACACCTTTCATCGCAGATACAGCACCGTCTTTTAGCCCGAAATCGGTTTGGAAAACAACAATTTTATTTTGTGCTGTCAGTTGAAATGCAACCAGCAAGATTAACAGTGAAGTGATGATTTGTTTCATAAACATTGATTTTAATTAGGGATTTATAAAAGTTTCCAGGCAGGTATATGATTTGTTCTGCTATCCACGGCTACAAGATGATATCCGATTTAGTTGAAAGTTTCGTGTCGAATGAATAAGCAATCAAACCTAATACTATGGTTGATAATCCGACCAGGCTTTCCTTAGGGTGAGCAACAAAGGTGAAGTAGCAAATATACACCCCAAAGATTAAAAATACAGCAGGGAAAATCCAGAAATATTTTCCTTTGAAAATCTGCCGTTTAAGGGAAGGGATTGTAAAAACGGTTGCTACAGCAATGGTACTTAATATTTGAAGAAGAAATGATGCATAAATGAAAATCTGTTCAAATTCGCCTGTCAAAATTATTACGATTGCGATAAAAGCATGAATCCAAAGCGCCAGGTAAGGAATATCATTTTTTGATTTATTCATAAAACTCCACAGCTTATTTTCCTTTGAAGTGGCAAAACTTACCCTTGAGCCAATCCATAAATATCCGCTTATTGTAGCCGTTAATTGTAATGCAATAAAGAAACTTACCCATTTCGCGCCGTTCAATCCCAGGAAACCTTTTGATGCAATTGAAGCTACATCTTCCTGGTTAACCAGCGAAAGTATTGATGCATGTTTCAGAAAAACATAATTGATAAAAACATAAACCAATGTCACAAACAAGGTTCCTATAATAAGCGATTTTGGGAGATTTTTTTTAGGATTTTTAATTTCACCAACAATATAGGAGGCCGAATTCCAACCGGTATAAGCAAAAGCAACAAATACAAGTGAACTGGCAAATTCGGGCATCTGCACTTCATGTTTCCAGCTTGTACTAAAATTTAGCGCATTCACAGCATCAGGCGCAATGTATAAACCCAGGCCGATCAATGCTAAAACAAATACAACTTTCAGCAGCGTAAACAGGTTGTGAAAATCACTACTCGTTCTTAAACTGAATGATTGCGAAATAGCGATCAGAATAATAACTCCTATCGCAAATCCCTTCCCTAATCCCAGTCCGAAAATCTGCAGGTATTTACTCATAGCCAAAGCCGCCAGGGAAACGGGTGCTGAAAAGCCGACTATCAGCGAAACCCAGCTGCTCAGGTATCCGAATACAGGATGAAATCCACGTGATAAATATATGTAATCACCACCGGTTTCTTTATAGTAATTCCCTAATTCTGAATAACAAAACGCCCCGAACAAAGCTAAAACACCGCCGATAGACCAAAGTAAAATTATGGTATAGGTATTTGTTAAACTGGCAACCTGGTAGCCTAAGGAAGTAAAAATTCCGGTTCCAATCATATTTGAAACCACTAGGGCTGTGGCAGTAATCCAGGTGATTTTTTTCACTTTAGTGCGGCGGTGTTAGAATAAGGTATTCTATTGTTAGTGAATCAATTCAGATTGTCAGATTGTCAGAAGTCAGAAGTTGAAAGTTGGAAGTCGGAAGTCGGAAGACGGATAACGGATAACGAAAACTCTCCTGAAAGCTAATTTGTGCTTTTCTTTTGTTCTTTTGTTTGGTAATTACCAGTAATCCACTTATCCCCATGGGGTAATTTGTAAATCAGGTTAGCATTACTTCGGTCTTCTGTCCTACAAAACCGATTCTATTAACCGAAAACTAAAAAAAACTTTGTCAAGGATTTGCGCCTTGACAAAGTACTTAAGCCTCTTTAAAAAAGTGATTTACAGATTGCAACTTATCCTTCCAAAAAAGTATGAGCCTGTTGTTCCCATTTGTACCGGGGCATATTTAAATACGCCGAAATAACTGTTTTCATAAACCTGTAAATCAGGGAAAACATCGAACAGGTTATTTGCACCCAAAATAAACAGGACTTTTGGTGTTATTTTATAGGATACACTCAGATCGGTAACAACTTTCCCGGCATGTTTCTGAGTTACTCCAAATGGAAATCCATCCCGGGTAACTTCGCCAAAATAGGTGTTTCGTAGCAAAAAGGTGAATTTCTTAATATCGTAATTCAACGCCAGGGTTCCTTTGCTTCTTGGTGTGTTGGTTTCAATCAGGCTTCTTTCCTGTGGGCCGAAATAAACATCCTCCTGGCCAACAAATGCGTCAGGAATATTATTTAACTGATCATCAACCGTGTTCTTGTTGTAATTGTACAACAGCGACGCATTCAGGTTTCCGCCGGCTAAAGCAAAAGTATAGTCAATTACTAAATCCAGACCCTGTGTTTTTGTATTGATGGCATTGGTAAAGAAACGTCCGGTTTGCGCATCGTACTGCGCGAATAAAGCCTGTAGTTCAGGAACAGGATCTCCGTAAGCATCATTCCCTAAATTACCGGTTAAAATAATCCGGTTGTTGATGTTAATCTGGTAAGCATCGATGGTAATATTTAGCTTCTTGATAGGCGTATAAACAAAACCAAGGCTGTAGTTGTTTGATGTTTCCTCTTTTAAATCAGGAATTCCCAGTTGTTTGGCAAGTTCACTGTCGGTTCTGAAAATACCGGAATTTAACAATTTACCATCCACAACATCTGTTGCAATATTATTGAAATAGGCTTGCTGTAACGAAGGTGCCCTGAAACCGGTGCTTAATGAGCCACGGACAAAAAAGTTATCAGTTATTTTATACCTGGAGGAAAGTTTTCCGTTTATGGTATTTCCAAAATCCGAATAATTTTCGTACCGTGCTGCAATTCCCACTAAAAATTTCTTTGTAATATCAGCTTCAACATCTGTGTAAAGGCCGATGCTGTGTCTTTGTTCGTCCACTGCATTCAATGGAGAGAATCCCGGGAATGATTGCGCACCGCCATCCTTATAGGAAGCTTCTTCCCCTGCTTTGATCTGATATTTTTCTAAACGGTATTCAGCGCCGAAGGCTACGTTAAGTCCGCTGAAAACACTTGCAAACGAGCGGGAAGCATCCGCATTCAATGTGTTTTGTAAAAACGAGTGACTTCCTGCGTTGAAAACGGTCGGGCTGCTTGCACCCATCGAAGCATTGTTGGTATTGGAAACTTCGTATTTGAAGTTATTGTTGCCGATGGTATTGCTAACATCAAATTTCCAGTCGGAAAGGTTAAACCGTAGTCCTGAGATTAATGAAGCATCAGCAATGTCGGATTTTAATTCGGGCTGAAATCCGTAAGGAAATAATGAGGAAACAACGTTGTAAGTTTCACTTGGCAAACGCCTGAATCCAAAACCGATGCCATTTCGTTTGCTGTAACCACCGGAAAAATACAATTCAACGTTTTTATTTAACGGGATTGTTGAATTTAAGAATCCCTGGATATTCTGAATTTTGGCATCTCCAACCTGGAAGTCAAAATCGTCGCGGGTAAGACCAGCAGCCGCAATTGCATCGTCATCAATCTGGCGGGCAGCAGCCGGATCTTCGCACCAATCGTAAGTAAAATAATTGTCATATTCTGATTGATCGAAAATAATCAGGTTATTGTTTTGCGAACGATTTGTTTTCTGGCGGTTACTATATTCAGCTGTCAGATTGATAAAGCCACCTTTTTTACCCAGTTTGGCGCCGTAATTCAGGTTCAAATTTGTGGTTTGTCCATCGTTACGGGAAGTTAATCCGTAAGTTGCTTCTGCCTGAAATCCAATATTATCATTTAAAATCAGGTTAATAACACCGGCAATAGCATCCGAACCATATTGTGCGGCGGCACCATCGCGTAAAACTTCGATACGTTTTATTGCTGAAGCAGGAATGGCGCTTAAGTCGGTTCCAACCGAACCGTTTCCAACAGTATTCTGATAGTTAACTAATGAAGTGGTGTGCCTTCTTTTACCATTTATTAAAACCAAAACCTGGTCAGGGCCAAGGCCTCTTAATGATGCCGGATCAATGTGTTCGGTTCCGTCGGATGCGGATTGGCGATTGGAGTTAAAAGATGGAATCAGGTAGGTTAAAATGTCATTTGCTGAATTTTGCGGAGTAAGAGCTCTCGATTTTATCATATTCACAACATCCACAGGAACCGGTGTTTCCAGTTTACTTAACTTTGGATTCCGGCTGCCGACAACTACAAATTCACTAAGGCTGGTATTCAATAAATTAAGTTGAACCTCAACGAAATTACTTTTTGCCACAACTTCTTTGGTTTCGTATCCAACAGAAGAAATCAGTAACGTTGGCGCGCTTATTTCGGTTGTAAGGGTGAATTTCCCTTCAGTATCGCTCAGGGTACCACTGCTGGTTCCTTTGATAGCGATTGACGCAAATTCCATTGGTTCACCTTTTTCATTTTTTACTATTCCCTTTACTGTGTGACTTTGGGAATAAAGCAAATTGCCTGAAAAAATTAAAATTGCTGTAATGAAAAGTTTTAGAGTTTTTTTCATAGTGATTTTAAATTTGTAAAGTTTAAAATGTTGAGTAAAGTGAAGTGCTTATTTAATCTTCAGCAGAATAATCAAAAATAAACTAAATAGCTACTGAAATTCAGTTGTTTTAAAAATAATCTCAATAAAATCTGATTAAGGAATCCAGATTATCTGAAAATATCACATTACTAATACTTTATAAAACAAAATTTCGGGTTGTATGAAACCCGAAAAGAAGTTAAACTAAGTGTTTTTAACATGATTTGAGCCGCCAACGTAAAATTAATTTCTCAGATTTTGAACGATTGGGATGCTATTATGAGTAGACTCGCATAATTTAAGCTGCCTTAATTTCCCCTCTCAATAAACAACGGTATGTTGGGTAATGAGTGTAAAACATCCAGATTCAGAAACTTTATTTTTTTGCCAAAAGCAATAAAAGACAAGAATGGGAGCCAATAAAAAGGTAAACCTGATGTGATTGAAATATGAAACCATAATTAAAGAACAATCTGTTTCATTTTGAGTTATATATAAGTCAGTTTAGAAATAAATTGTACCTTTGCACCCCTAAAAATAATATTATAATGGAACATCAAACTGCTAATACAACTATGAATTATAAAGTTCGCGATATCTCGCTGGCCGAATGGGGCCGTAAGGAAATCGAAATTGCCGAGAAAGAAATGCCCGGCCTGATGAGCATCCGTAACAAATATGCTGCTGAAAAACCACTGAAAGGTGCCAGGATTACCGGCTCTTTGCATATGACTATTCAAACTGCTGTATTAATTGAAACATTAGCTGAACTTGGCGCTGAAGTACGTTGGGCAAGCTGCAATATTTTCTCCACACAGGATCATGCTGCTGCTGCTATTGCTGCTGCAGGTATTCCTGTATTTGCATGGAAAGGCGAAAGCCTCGAGGAATACTGGTGGTGTACAAACCAGGCACTTGCTTTCGAAGGCGGAAAAGGCCCGAACCTGATTGTTGATGATGGTGGCGATGCTACTTTATTGATTCACAAAGGATTTGCTGCCGAAAAAAATCCAAAATTGCTCGAAGAAGTGGGCGCTAATGCTGAAGAGCAGGTTATCATGAATCTTCTGCGTGAGACTTTTGTTGAAAATCCAACAAAATGGCATGGCGTAGTTGCTGAATGGAAAGGTGTTTCGGAAGAAACCACAACCGGTGTTCACCGCTTGTACCAGATGATGGAAAAAGGCGAACTGTTGATTCCTGCTATCAACGTGAATGATTCAGTTACCAAATCCAAATTCGATAACCTTTACGGTTGCCGCGAATCATTGGCTGACGGTATAAAACGTGCTACCGATGTAATGCTTGCCGGTAAAGTTGTTGTTGTTTGCGGTTATGGTGATGTTGGAAAAGGCAGTGCCAAATCAATGCGTGCTTACGGAGCCCGTGTTATCGTTACTGAAATTGACCCGATCTGTGCTTTACAGGCTGCCATGGAAGGTTTCGAAATTAAACCGGTTGAAGATGCCCTTGATGAAGGAAATATCTATGTTACCACAACCGGCAACAGGGATGTGATCACCATTGAACATATGCTGAAAATGAAAGATCAGGCTATTGTTTGTAATATTGGCCATTTCGATAACGAAATCCAGGTTGATAAACTTAATGTTATGCCAGGTATTGAAAAAATTGAAATAAAACCACAGGTTGACAAATATGTTTTCCCTGACGGACATGCAATTTTTATGTTGGCTGAAGGCCGATTAGTAAACCTGGGTTGCGCAACCGGTCATCCTTCATTTGTAATGAGCAATTCATTTGCCAACCAAACGCTGGCTCAGCTCGATTTGTGGAAAAACAACTACGAAGTTGGTGTTTACCGCCTGCCGAAATACCTGGATGAAGAAGTTGCCCGCCTGCACCTCGAACATATTGGTGTGAAACTTACCAAGCTTACTCCCGAGCAGGCTGAATATATATCGGTACCTGCCGAAGGACCTTACAAAGCGGATCATTACCGTTACTAAAATACTGTTTCCTGTTAATGTCAAAAAGGCTGTCATTTTTATGATAGCCTTTTTTGTGATTATAGGAAAAAGAAAAAAGGGAAATAGGAAACCTGACAGCGTCTGAAAGACCTGTCAGCGTTTGGGCAGGAAAGGAATAGGGTAATTAGAGATTAGAAAATGGGGAAAAAGAAAACCTGACAGCGTCTGAAAGACGAGCGTTTACATGCGGATTCCGTAATTTGGATTTTGAAACCTGGAATTTGGGACTTGAAGCTTGGGATTTTGGAAAAAGGGAAATCCCCCTTAATTATAGATATACAAAACTTCCCCATCGTAATTCCACCTGTATTGCATCAGCGAATATGGCGAAGGGCCACCGTAGGGTGATCCGTCAGTAAGCACGAATTTCGACATACAAACCGAATCAACACATGTTATATTCGATGCATCAACGCTGACTCTTGCCCCGGTTTTCTCCGGATCAAAAGGACAGCAGCGTTCGTACACCGCAAATTCTTCGGGTAGTAAGCGATAAATTACAATGCCTCTGTAGCCTTCGCTCAGGTATTTATATCCGCCAACCGGAATGTAATCTAATGTATTCGGGTACAATTGCACATTGACATAAGCATAGGGAATCGTTGGTTGATTGTCCTTGTTGCATCCGGGAGCTGCAATCAAAAGAAGAATTATTACTGCCAGGATTCGCATCATATACTTATTGTAAGGTATTTCCGTTGTAAAAGTAATGCTTAACAATTTCAAAACGCAAATGATCGTTTAAAATTGCCTGTAAAATTCAGTGTTTACAAACATTTAGAAATGACAAAATTAATCTTTACTTTGCCCTGAGTAAAATATAACTTCAAATGAGCCAAAAATTAAAGCATAGCCGCATATTCCTGTTAGCCTCAATCCTCGTTTTAATGACATTCACTTTTACCGGCACAGGTTGCAGACTAATGAAGAGAGACAAACGTGCAGTAGCTGAAAAAAAGACAGAAGAAGCCGATAAAAAGTTGGATGCGGAATATGAGAAAGCACGTGAGCAACATTACGATCATCAGACAAAAGAAGCTAAGAAGATGATGAAGCGAACAAAAAAGAAAGCTTCGAAATCCAACATGCCTAAGAAACGTAAAGCACAATCCCCAAAAACATGCAGTTAGAATTAGTCAGCTTTTTTTACTGTTTGAAAATATTGATAATTGTATTCTAATGGAAAGACAACGCGAAACAGTAACAGATTCCCAATCTTTATTTTAAAATATAATTTGCATTTAAATTTTTCTGCTACAGGCAATGGACAGATTTATTTTTTGTCAATATAATTAGTACTTTTACATGGTATAATTCAATGCTGATTTTTAAATGGAAAACCTCATCTACATTCTTATTGGAATTGCCTGGGTGGCATATTCACTGTATTCGGCCCGGCAAAAAGCCATACAGAAGCAGCAGTCATCGGGATTGCCACCGAGTGGACCTTCGCCATCCTCACCACTCCCCATACCTGGAAACCAGGGCGGAGGGAAATCTTTACTCGAAGAGATCTTACGGGAAATTGCAGGTGAACCTAAACCCGTTCCTCAGCCGGTAGTCCAACCGGTTGTGCCTGTAAAGCAAACAACTCATAGAACCGTTTCCGAATTAAATAAAACCTATGATGACCATTCAGGGTACAAATTTATAACCAGTCCATCTGTTGAATCTTCCGGAACTGATGTTGGAAACAAATGGAAAGCTCAGGAAGTCAGAGCGCATTTAACAAATGAACAAGCCCTTTCTACTAAATTTGATCTGCGCGAAGCAATCATTTATAGCGAATTATTGAACAGGAAATATTTCTGATCACATTTTTTTGCCAACTGAAAATAACTTGTATACGATATTAAAATATCTTTATCTTTACATGCTTTTTTCAAGGTTGACAACTATAATACTCACATTTAAATTCTAATACTTGTAGTCAGGAAATTACTTTACTTGAGAAAAATCCTGGTTTTCAGATTATAAATTGCAGAGATTTCTGCATAAACAAGCAAAAATTTAAGGAAAGGACCCTTTTTAGCAAAGGGTCTTTTCTTCTTATTTATTAAAAACAAATGGCTACCGATATGACACAGGTAACATACTACACGAAGGACGGTTTCGAGAAACTGAAGGTTGAACTGGAACATTTGGTTCATATTGAGCGTCCACTTATTTCACAGCAAATTGCCGAAGCCCGCGACAAGGGTGATCTTTCGGAGAATGCTGAATACGACGCAGCCAAGAATGCACAGGGCATGCTCGAAATGCGTATATCGAAGCTTCAGGACCTGATTCGCAGCGCCCGTTTGATCGATGAATCAAAAATGGATGCCTCTAAGGTTCAGATATTGTCCACCGTTAGAATCAGGAACCTGAGCAATAACACTGAAATGACCTACACGCTTGTTCCCGAAAATGAAGCCAATCTGAAAGTTGGCAAATTATCTGTTTCTTCCCCCATTGCCAAAGGACTTCTTGGAAAATCAAAAGGGAGCAAGGCTGAAATTGTAATTCCATCCGGGTCGATTAATTTTGAGATTGTAGAAATCATTTCTAAATAATACAAACATGGCAGGAATATTTGCGCGTATAGCTTCCGGCGAAATTCCATCATATAAAATCGCTGAGAACGAAAGGTTTTTCGCTTTCCTGGATATTAACCCTTTGGCAAAAGGCCATACGCTGGTTATTCCAAAACAGGAAATTGATTATCTCTTCGCTATAGACGAAGAGATGTATACGGATCTCTGGCTATTTGCGATGAAGGTCGCCAAAGCGGTTAAACAGCTTGTCCCTTGTATTAAAGTGGGTGTGGCAGTTATAGGACTTGAAGTGCCTCATGCGCATATTCACCTGGTTCCGATGAATACCATGGACGATATTAATTTCAGCCGCCCGAAACTAACTTTCCCTGCGGATGAAATGAAGCAACTTGCTAAAGATATTGCAGCTGCAATAAAATAATCTCTGAAATCTAATCATGGAGAAACTGCTTTTATAAAAGGCGGTTTTTTTTTATTTCTGAAAGTTTAATACCATCCAAATCAGTAGCCTATCTTCTCAATTTTAATATCCTTTCCGGCTTCAAATGGATTCATGGCATTGATTAAGCGGGCTTTTTGGAATTGTTTCAGATCAGCAACTTTAATCGGCATCTCCGAAATCAGATTGTTTTCCAGTAAAAAACTCCGCATTGTACCATGCAATAGGGGAGTTGAGGGCGTGAGCCATTTTGTTCCGTCGAAAAAGACAATATTCGAGTAGCTGGTATCTGTAATATAGCCCTTTTTAACTATAATTATTTCATCAAATCGTTCGCGTTTTGTCAGCAGTTTATTGAGGCTGCCGCGGTTAGTATATTTGTAATTGTATAAAATAGTATTGTCCTCAATCAGCCGGAGTGATTTCACTACATGAGGCAGATAAGGTTCAAAATCAATACTTTTCACTTCTTTGCTGTAGGTAACCCTGCATTTGTAAAGTCCCTGTCTGCATGTGGATGGTATTTGGATTACTTGCTCCAGGTCAATTTCATCGGGGGATTTATAAAGTGATTTCCGGCTGTGATTCAGCCTTATGTTATGGTATTCGATGTTCTGTAGGATACCATCCTGCAACCTGATGGTTTCAAATAATAGGGACATAAACTTTATCGATTAATTCGTTGTATTCGGTTTGCGGATTACTGTTTGCGGTTATTCCACCGCCGCTGCAGAATATTAGTTTTTCATTTTCTTTTTTAATAAAGCGGATCATTACTCCTGAGTCGAGTTTTGATCCGTCAAAATACCCGAAAACACCTGTATAAAAACCGCGGGAATACATTTCTGCTTCATGAATAATCTGAAGCGTTTTTTTCTTGGGTGCTCCGGAAATAGATCCAGCCGGTAAGAGTTTGCGGAATATATTTCCCAGGTCGGCATGGTAGTTTTTGGGAAGTATTCCTGAAATCTCAGAACTTACCTGCAGTAGCGACTTTTGGTTGGTGACAATTTTTTCAATATACCTGAAGCGATCAACCTTTACACCCGTGGCAACCATACTCAGATCGTTGCGGATCAGATCGACAATTGTGTTGTGTTCCGCGGTTTCTTTCGGATCGGAGAGTATCTGATCTTTAGCATTAGCCAAAGAAGCATCAATAGTTCCTTTCATTGGGAATGAGCGTATGGTACCGTTGTCTATCTGAACAAATATTTCGGGCGAAAAAACTACAAACTCATCCCGAAACAATAAACGGTAACGCGCCTTACTACGGGCAAATATTTCAGGCAAAGATAGGTTTAATTCAATATCAGTAGGAAAAGTAAGATTTGTAAGATAGGAGTTCCCTTCAACCAGGTTCTGATATACGATTTTGAATGCTTTATTATACTGACTTTCAAAAACCGGATGTTTTACAAGGTTTACCGTTTCAGTTTCAATTTCGGATTCAATAGTATTCCCAATTTCATTGATACTGAAATAAATCCCTGAGTTGCCGGCAAGAGTTGGATCTATGAAAAATCCCTGCTTTACTTCAAAATCAATTCCAAACAGGAATGGCTGGAATCTGCTTCCATACTCATTCATTAGTTCAAAAACCTCTTCGGCAGTGTACAGCATTATTTACAAAAATTATGATACATCAAATCAAATCTTAAGTGTAGGCCGAAAATCAAAGAACCTCGCCTTGTTACTCATCTCACAGTCTTACAGACTCATATGCGCCCACTCTCCATATCCCCGTCTCCCCGTCTCTCCATCTCTCCGTCTCTCTATCTCTCCGTCTCTCCATCTCTCCGTCTCTCCATCTCTCCGTCTCTCCGTCTCTTCACTCATCTCGTTTGCTCAATCTCCCGTCATCTCAATAAGCTCTCTCGTTCCTGCCTTCAATGAAATTTATAAAAGATTTATTCACCACTTTATTCCCGCCGGGAGTTGGATAATTACCTGTAAAGTACCAGTCGCCTGTGTGATTTGGAATAGCCTTGTGCAGATTTTCGATGGATTGATACACGACAGCTATTTCGGCTTTGCAGCCGGCAGGTGTAACCAATTGGGCTATTTTTGCTGAAATCTGCTGTGGCGTGAACAAATCGTAAATATCCTTCACGTAATTGACCACCTGCTCTTTGGGTAGTTTTTCCTGAGCCTTACATTTCCGATACACTTCGTTAAGAATATCACTTTGATGCGTTTCTTTCAACAACTCAATGGTTGCGTTAAAAGCGATAAAGTCTGTGATTTTAGCCATATCAATGCCGTAGCAATCCGGGTAACGGATTTGCGGTGCCGACGAAGCTACCACAATCTTCTTTGGCCCCAGCCTGTCCAGTATCCGGATAATACTTTGTTTCAATGTTGTGCCACGTACAATGGAGTCATCCAGTACTACCAGGTTATCTGTGCCCCTGCGAACTGTTCCGTAAGTAACATCGTAAACGTGAGCTACCAGGTCGTTGCGCTTTGAATCCTGCGTTATAAAAGTGCGGAGTTTAATATCCTTGACAGCTACTTTTTCAACCCGCGGTTTTAATTTAAAAATCTCCTGCAGTTCTTCCCTTGTGATAGTTGCACCGGCTTTAAGTATTTTGTCGGCCTTTATCAGGTCACAGACATTATTCAGTTCTTCAACCATACCATAGAAGGCAGATCCGGCAGTATTTGGAATATAACTGAAAACAGTATTCTCCAGGTCGTGACCAACTTCTGAAAGTATGTTTTTTGTCAGTACAGCACCTAATTGTTTGCGTTCGTTATAGATATCCTTATCGGTGCCACGGCTGAAATATATCCGTTCGAACGAACACGAACGTCTTGGCCCGGGTTCTTTGATCTGAACTTCTTCCACGTCACCGTCGCGGCGGACAATAAGTGCATGGCCTGGTTTCACCTCGTGGACATCATCATACAATACATTCATCGTAGTCTGAATTACCGGACGTTCTGAAGCTGCAACTACTATTTCATCGTCCTTGTACCAGTAGGCCGGCCGTATCCCATTCGGATCGCGCAGAATAAATGCATCTCCATGTCCGAACATACCGGCAATGGCGTATCCGCCATCCCAATGCTCGGATGATTCCGAAAGCAAATCTTTAATATCCAAATTTTTAGCGATCAGTTCTGTGCTTTGCTGCTTGGTAAATCCTTCTTTTTTAAACTTACGATACAGATCTTCATTGGCATCATCGAGGAAGTGGCCTATTTTTTCAAGTATGGTAACAGTGTCGGATGTTTCTACCGGATATTGCCCGAATCCGACGAGCCTTTGAAAAAGTTCATCAACATTGGTCATGTTAAAGTTTCCGGCCAGAACCAGGTTTCGTGTCATCCAATTGTTGTAACGAACTACGGGATGCAGGTTTTCGATTTTATTTTTGCCGAAAGTACCGTATCTGAGGTGTCCTATAAAAACTTCTCCGTAAAAAGCGATACTTTTCTTAAGCCATTCCGAATCATTTAATTTTTCCGGGGTTTTATTCTGCAGATCCTGGTAAGGTTTGTATATCTGCTTGAAAATATCATCTATAGGTGCCGGCGCGTTCGATCTTACTCTGTCGATGTACCTGCTTCCGGGTTCAATGTTGAGTTTAATACTAGCGACGCCTGCTCCGTCCTGGCCCCGGTTGTGTTGCTTTTCCATGAGCAGATGCAACTTGTTAATTCCATAAAGTGTGGTCCCATACCTTGTATAATAATACTCCAGGGGTTTTAATAACCGGATGAAGGCAATACCGCATTCATGTTTTATTTGTTCACTCATGAGATAATGTAATTAAAAGGATAGATTTGGATGCGAAGATAAGTTATACAAGCTGAATGAAAAAGCAGCAAGATCAGGTAAGAATATTTATTTCTGCCTGATATTATTCCTGAATCAATGTATTAGTTACTAGTTTTTAATCAGTTTTTTACTTCCGGTAAACCCCTGATCAGTATAGAACAACAGTATATAGGTGCCTTTTGAGACTCCGCTCATGTCGAGATTCACAATATTTCCCGTCAGTGATTCTCGGGTAAGGACTTTTTGTCCCGTAAGATTTACCAGGCTTACTTTTTTTATACTTTTAGGAATCCCAACCCAAACTATACTTTTGGCAGGATTTGGGTATACAGTTACCAGATCCATCAGTTTGTTTTCGGCTATGCCGAACGAAACAGCCAGGTCATTATAAAAGCAGCTGTATATGTACTGATCATGTACAACTGTCCAGTTCCTGTTTGGTTGTCCATACGGAAATTCAACGGCAGTGTCATTCCATGAGCTGTTTATGCGAAATTTAAATTCAAGTTGGTCACCATCCAGAAATCCAGCTATTGTAGTTGAATAGATTGCAGAATCTGATCCCGGTACCATGGAAAGAATATTTTTTTTGCCGTCAAAATTGTTGAAAGTTCCTGCTACGTCGACCGTATCCGTAGCAGGATTAAAAAGGGTGTCTGCAATATATTCGGACATGTTAACAATAAATGTCAGACTTACAAATTGAGTTGAATTCTCGGTTACATTGATATCGTCAATCGCAATTTTATCACCTCCTGATAGTGTATTTAACCTGAATCCGATAAAAATTGTCTGATCCGCATATCCTGCTTTTGACAGATCTAATGTATTGAGAATTGGCATCGTTGAATTATCAGAAGTGTATGATCCCGCAGCCCCGTTGAAGAGGCAACCGGCAACAGATTGCTCCGTAGTTGAAATGTAAACCTGGTAAGCGTCTGTTTTTTCACTTGTTATTGATAAGCTGCTCCAGGATAATGTGGATTCCTTCCCTATTCTGATAGCAGGGGTTACAAACCAGTCATTGGCTGCCGTATCACCCAGATAATTCGAGGTAGCTATTGCGGCATGATTACCCACGGTTCCTGCTGTACTTACAAACCAGGGAACGTTTCGTAGTGTGTCCCACTCAGTGCCTATCGGGTCAGCTTTGTCAAAATTAGCAAGAACGTAGTTCTGAAACAGGTTGGCAGTATCTTCAAATGTCTGGTGATAAATTACCTGCTGGGCTTTTACTACCATCGTGCTTGCCAGGATAAATAAGATCGCAATAGAAAATTTTCTCATCGTACAATTAAAATGAAATCCATGAATCTTCGAAAGTCTATAAAGGATATTGTATGACAATACGTTATGACATATTCAAAGCAATCTGTTTTGTTTTTAAGCTGCAAATTTACAAATTCCAAAGCAATAAAAGGGGACTGAACAAATTTAGGAGTCTGTAGTTATCTATTATTAGTAATTTTTAACGTTAATTTGCTATACATTCCAGCTTTTATAAAAAGGTATAGTTAAATAAAATTTCGGAAACAATTTTGTCCGACTGTTTTGAGATTAAAGCTATGTATACAAGGTTCCTGTTTTATGTGGCACCGTGCATACTGAAAAATCAGGTTTTGAAACCTTAGATTCCTGAATACTTATTGACATAAACACACTACCTGTTTAACCATGAAGTCATATCAATTTCTTATCTTTTTCAGCATTGTATTGCTGATTTATAGCCTTGTAAACTATTACATCTTCAGCCGGGGTATGCAGGCGTTACCTCAGGGAACAAGTATTAAAAGCTGGTATCCCTGGATATTTCTGTTTTTAAGTGCTTCATACGTAATTGGCCGTTTTCTGGAGCGCGTTTGGATTTCACCTGTCAGCAGTTTCTTTTCTTTTGTGGGTTCGTTCTGGCTGGCATTTATGATTTATCTCCTGATGGCAGTACTGGTAATCGATCTGATAAGGCTGATACTTTATTTCTTCCCTCAACCAGCCATACTGGCAGATAACTATGTTCAGGTTAAAAAATACTTGTTTCTGGTTATAACCGGTATTGCCGGAATTGTTGTTCTGGCTGGTCATATCAATGCATTGAATCCTCGTATTAAAAGAATTGATATCCAAATTAATAAAAAAGCAGGCCAAATGAAAACCCTTCATATTGCAGCTGCTTCGGATATTCATATGGGAACCCTGGTTGGCCCGAGGCGTACAGCCAAACTTGTACAAATGTTAAACGACCGGCATGCTGATGTAATATTGCTTGCCGGTGATATTGTAGATGAGGACCTGGCACCAGTTATTCACAACGACCTGGGACGATCCTTAGTGAAACTCAGAGCTCCGCTGGGTGTTTTTGCCATTACCGGTAATCATGAATATATTGGTGGTGCCGAAGCAGCTGTGAAATACCTCCAGGATCATGGCATAAAGATGCTGAGGGATACTTCGATACTGATCAGTAATAGTTTTTACCTTGCCGGCCGCAACGACCGCGATTCGAAACGATTCAGCAAAAAAGAACGTAAAAGCATCGAAGAAGTGCTTGAAGGAGTTGACCTTTTACTACCTGTGATTATGATGGACCACCAGCCGTTTAACCTGCAGCAGGTTGCGGATGCCGGAGTTGATTTTCAGCTATCCGGACATACTCATCATGGTCAATTGTGGCCTTTCAATTATATTACAACAGCTATGTATGAGGTGAGCTGGGGTTTCAAAAAGAAAGTGAATTCACACTTCTATGTGTCAAGTGGTTATGGAGGCTGGGGGCCACCGGTTCGTACTGGCAACAGACCCGAAATACTGGATATTTATATCACCTTTAACTAAGTGCAAGGAAGAAATTTCCAATTGAATAATAATGAATATTAGGAATGGACTTAGCATCAGCACGCATACAATCCCCGGTTGGAATTATAGAGATTTCAGGAAGTGAAGATGGCATTCGTTCTGTAATTTTCCTGGATTCGGAAAGTGAGGAAACACCTTTGCCGGAATGTTTGAGGGAATGTGTAAAACAGTTGCGGGAGTATTTTTCCGGTGTGAGAAAATCTTTCGATTTGAAACTTGATCCCCATGGAACTGATTTTCAGCTGAAAGTATGGGAAAAACTACAGCTTATCCCTTTCGGAAAAACCATCAGCTATCTTGAACTTGCCCGGATGACCGGCAGCGAAACCAATATCCGTGCTGTAGGAAACGCCAACGGGAAAAACAAAATCAATATAATCGTTCCCTGCCACCGTGTTATTGGCAGCAATGGGAAACTCACCGGATATGGTGGAGGGTTATGGCGTAAGGAAATCCTGTTAAAACTGGAAATGGGCGACACTATGCCAGGATTATTTGCCGGTTTGGAGAATAAATAGTTAAACAAAAAGGGTTATGAATCCTTGCCGATTTCCTTCTGTTTTTAATCAACGATTTACCTGATCAGAGCTTGATCTTTTCTACTTCACTTCGCTTAACTATTCTGCCAACAGGATATAAATTCAACTGGTTATCCCAATATGCCGATTTACTGTAAAACCAGTTCAGCATAGCATCAGGATCTGAAGCAAATGCTTTATCTGAAGCTTTTTTCTGATCAAACTCTGTCTTTAATGCAGGATTTTTCTGAATCATTTCGCGGGCCATTGTTTCCATGACATACGATTCGGAATATTCCTTTTGTTCCATGTAACTATCGAAAAAGCCCCATGCTGCATAGGAATCAGGCGACGCAGGCTCCAGTAAATGCGCAATAACTCTTGCCGTGCGCTGGTTCATATCTACTATCATTGTTCCGGCAGGGAATGTTTGCTTCTCAATAGTGTCAATAAGTTCGTAAGTGAGTTTATGATGGCCTTCGTATGGTCTTTGTTGCCAGTGTATATTGGTAAACCGGCTTGATTTGACAGTGCATGTAACTTCATGATTCAGTTTTGTCATTTTTACACCATGAAACCGCAAACCGTCAATAATTGAACTGCATTGCGGCGGGATAAGGTATGCTTCCGGGAGGCTTACAAATTTATCAGCTATGCAATTCGGGAACATGGTTAGCTGCCATACGGTAGGTTTCCGGTTATTATATTTAAACCATAATCCGCCAGTTAAATCACTGGTATCAATAGTATATTCAAATCCCAGGAATTCTACTTTCGTACTATCAGTGTTTAACTCGGCGAAATTAACAGGAAAGGGTTCTTTGCGGAAAACTTCGCCGGATGAATATTCATCCGCTTTTAAGATGAGTGTTTGAAGCGTTGTGAATTCCTTATTGAGCAGTTCCAAAGTGTGCTCAAGCATGTTATATGTGCTTGTAACTCTTGCTTTATAAGGCTTAAGCATATGTGTTTCTATAAGTAATCCTGGTCGGTTTTGAACCGCGGTGTAACCTTGTGAAAGCATAGGTGGAGCAACCCCTATAGTTAATCCGCTGCGTGGATCGTGCCAGTTACGGAACTGTACATAAGGGAAAACAGGGTATCCTGATTTTTTCATTTCGCTTACCAGATAAGGCTCGCAAACATCAGCCGTCCAGGCCGAAAGATTCTTTTCCATATTGCCCTTTGTTTCGAGCGCATAGGTCATAGTATATTGAAAATCAGCTCCGTCGGTAACATGGCAATCCACAAAGAACTCAGGTAACCAGGCATTGTATAATCTAAGCCAGGCCTGCATTTCGGGCGCATCGGCTTTCAGGAAATCGCGGTTCAGGTTTAGGTTTTGTGCGGTGGTCCGCCAGCCCATTTCTTCAGGTCCGTTCTGGTTGATCCGGTTATATGGACCAAAACGTTCGTGCCCGTCGGTATTTAAGATGGGAATGAAAAGTATTGTAACATGATCCAGGAGCGGCATATTTTTTTTATAAACAGCTATGTCGCGCAGCAGCAGAAGTCCGGCATCTTTCCCATCACTTTCACCTGCATGAATGCATGCTTCAATAAGCAAAACCGCATTCCCGCTTTTGCGAACCGCATCAGGCGTGAAATTGCCATTCTTGTCTGCAATCAGTAATGGCAGGTCCCGTCCCTGGGGACTTTTACCAAATGTTGTATATTTTAATTTTGGCGATGCTTTATCTATTTTTTTGCAAAACTCAATTGTTTCGGCATACCGGGGAGTACCCAGGTATTGTGATTTTTCGTAATAGGTCTGAAATGCAGTATCCTGGGCTGAAAGTTGCACCATCAGTAAGAAACTTAAAAGAGAGAGAATCAATTTCATTCTGAAAATTATTTGGGCGCAAAAGTAAACATATAATCTACTTTGCGGAAGAAATATGGAAGCTAGGGAAGGAATATAGGAAAATAGAAAATAGAAAATAGGGAATAGGGAATAGGGAAATAGGGGAATAGGGCATTGTTAATTGAAAAACTTTAACCCACACTTCGATCCTTATTACGACAAAAACATGAAATATCAGAATTCTTGAACGCCGCAGGCCTTTGAACCCTTGAACGCCGCAGGCCTTTGAACTTTTGAACGCCGAAGTCACTTAAACCCTTGAACGCCGCAGGCCTTTGAACTTTTGAACGCCACCGGCCTTTGAGCTTTTGAACGCCGCAGACATTTTAGCACTTAAACCTTCCTGTCTCCAAAACATATCCCCATTTTCCTGGATTTCTTAACAATAGAGTGATCCGGAGGAACAAGTTTTGTTTTCCCGCCTACCTGCTCAAGGGGAATTGAGGTTATAGTTTCGCCATCTTTACAAACCATAACTCCGAATTTGCCTTCGGCAATGAGTTCAACAGCGTGTGCGCCATAACGGGTTGCCAGTATCCGATCCATTGGGGTAGGCGAACCCCCGCGCTGAACATATCCAAGAATGGTTTCACGGGTTTCGAGCCCGGTTTTTTCCTTGATCGATTGCGAAATAAAAGCAGCTGCTGTCACTCCTTTCGGTTTCTGTATACCTTCAGCCACCACTACGATAGAATAGGGTTTCTTGTTTTTTGCACGTTTTTCGAGATAACGGGCTACAATATCAATGTCGTAAGGAATTTCCGGAATCAGGATTACATCACCACCACCGGCAACACCCGAATATAGTGACAGCCAACCTGCGTTATGTCCCATTAATTCGATAACCATAATGCGTTTGTGAGAATTGGCAGTTGAGTGCAAACGGTCGATAGCTTCAGTTGCTATGCTAACGGCAGTATCGAACCCGAAAGTTATATCTGTTCCATACACATCATTATCAATGGTTTTTGGCAGCCCAATGATGTTCATGCCTTCAGCCGCAAGTTTGGCGGCCGTTTTCTGCGTGCCGTTTCCTCCAATTACTACAAGCGCGTCAAGTCCGATTTCCTTATAATTTTTTTTGATGATCTTCGACATATTAACGCCGGTAATAGGATCATTTTTAAATGGTTTGTCGCGTGATGTACCCAATATAGTGCCTCCCAGCGTAAGCATACCCGAAAGCTGTGTTTCTTCCAGTTCGATATATTCCTTCTCAATCAGCCCCCGGAATCCGGAAGAAATGCCAATCACTTTCATTCCATATTCCGCAATCGCAGTTTTACCGACGCCACGTATAGCTGCATTTATACCAGGGCAATCGCCTCCGGCTGTCAGTATTCCTATCTTCATTCCACGGGTCGAAAGAGTCATCTTTTTGAATTCATTATGTATTTACAAAGGTAATGTTATTAGTCAACAGTCGCTGTTAATTCTTTAAATTACAAAATAAGCTAATAAGATATACTCCATTTATTGAAGTTGATTTCAGACAGCTTAATTTCATTTACGGCAAAACTTCTTATTCGAATTTTACTATTGATTGTTCTCTGAAACCTATTTCCGAAGGTCCTTGTTTCTGGTTCTGTTATTACTTCAACATTTTAACTTAAAGATTGCGCTTGCCGGCAATGAAACAATAATTTTTCTAAATAAATATTGTCAAAGAAAAGCCAGTATATATAAATGAATATCAGAATATTGCTTAAGATTTTACATACAGTCGAATGGAAGTAATATTTTCATACTTTTGTGGGAATCAAAAAAGAGCATACTGATTATTTCCTGGAATGGTGCTGATAGATTTTAAAACTTTATTCTTTGCCTTACCAATTTGCAGCTGAATGTAAGTTTATACTTCTTTCCCCAAAACTGATTAAGAATAAATACCAGGGTTGTGGAAGCAGTTTCTTTGTTCCTTTAACTAATTAGTGACTTATTACCCTTTTAAATCATTTTGGCCCATTTCAAAAAAGTTTGTCACTCCTATTCTTAAGTCAGGCTCAGTACTCAATTATAAATTATGCGCGATTCCAACTTTCCTCTGGTTGAAGATGTACGGAAATTACTTTCCGGCTATAAATCGAATGAATTTACATTTCAGAATCTTGCCAAAGAACTGAACCTGCCAATAGCTACTCTGGTGAATACTTTTGGCTCAGAAGCCGGGTTGGTGGAGGAAATTTTGAATTTTGAGCAGCAGAATCTGGAAAATATTTTCTCGGAATTTGATTTTGAGGGGACTAACTCGATTGATGACCTATTGGTTGTAAGCAAAGAGATAAACGACAAGTTTGACTATATTTTGCCGAGTATAACTTTTGATTTACGATCCAGATTTCCTGAAGTGCGGCAGAAATTTGTCGAAAAGCGTATCAGTTTTGTAAACGCCAAAATCAAATCAAATTTCGAAATAGGAATGCAACAGGGTATGTACCGTCATGATCTGAGTACTGAACTTGTTGCCCGGATATACATGAGCCGGCTTATCGATATTCACAACCCTGACTTTTTTCCAAACGAAGGCATTTCATTCTCTGTACTTTTTGATGTGATGTTTGATACATTTATCCGTGGCATCTGTACTGAAGAAGGAAAAAATTATTATGAAAAGAAAATCAAGCGCATGAAGTTTTGACCTTTTCTTTGTGCCTTGTTTCTTCTTTTATAGTAAAATGATTTCTGGCGGGCAGAAATATTGATTTGCAGAAAATCTTATTTTTTTATCTTGCTTATTTATATTTAATTTATTGATATCTTTATCTGTTTTTAATCAGTTAATTATGTCAAAGGTTGTAATTCTTGGTGCCGGTATTGCCGGACACACTGCTGCGCAGATTGTAAAACGTAAACTAGGGCGTAAACATGAGGTAATCGTTATAAGTCCTAACACAAAATACCAGTGGATTCCTTCCAATATATGGGTAGGTATAGGCCAGATGACCGCAAAGAATGTCACTTTCGAATTAGCGCCTGTTTATAAAAAACTAGGTATTGACTATAAACAAGCGAAAGCTACTGCTTTGTTTCCCGAAGGCGATACAGATATTTCAAGACCCTATGTTGCTATTGAGTACACTGGCCACTATAAACTTGGGCAAACGGATAAAATAGAATATGATTTCCTGATAAATGCTACCGGTCCCAAACTTAATTTTGGAGCAACCGAAGGTCTGGGCCCTGAAGGTTACAGCGAATCAGTTTGCACATACTTACATGCAGGGCATGCATGGGAAAAGCTACAGCTATCCCTCGATAAAATGGCGAAAGGCGAAAAACAACGATTCCTGATTGGTACCGGGCATCCTACTGCTACTTGCCAGGGAGCGGCTTTTGAATATGCCTTGAATGTGGCTTTTGAAATAAACAAGCGGAAACTCAACGATATGGCTGAGATCACGTGGATCACCAACGAATACGAAGTAGGTGATTTCGGGATGGGTGGCGCTTTTATCAAAAAAGGCGGTTATGTGACTTCAACCCGGATTTTTTCAGAATCCATTCTCTCCGAATATGGTATTAAATGGATCAAGCGCGCGGGAATTACAAAACTTGAACAGGGAAAGGCGCATTACCAGACACTTGATGGCGAAATACATGTGCAGGATTTCGATTTTGCCATGCTTATTCCCGCATTTGCCGGAGTGGGAATTAAGGCATTTGCCAAAGATGGTGCCGAAATCACATCTGATCTGTTCGCACCCAGTGGTTTTATGAAAGTAGATGCTGATTATAAACCAAAAGAATTTGAAGACTGGTCAGTTGCCGATTGGCCATCAGTTTATCAAAATCCTAAGTATGATAATATTTTTGCGGCCGGAATAGCGTTTGCGCCTCCACATGCCATTTCGAAACCTATGACTAATAAAAACGGGCTGGCAATTTTCCCGACACCGCCCCGCACAGGTATGCCATCAGGGATTATGGGAAAAGTTGTTGCATTGAATGTTGCTGAACGTATTAAAACAGGCAGCAAAGAGATGAAGCATAAAGCTTCGATGGGTAAAATGGGTGCCGCTTGTATCATTTCGTCAGGTTATGGCTTACGCGATGGCATGGCTGCTACCATGACCGTCTTTCCTGTTGTGCCTGATTATGAAAAATTTCCTCAATGGGGCCGTGATCTAAGCTATACCATGGGCGAACCCGGGCTGGCTGGACATTGGATTAAACTTGTTTTGCATTTTATGTTTATTTATAAGGCTAAAGCCTTGCCATTCTGGTGGTTGATACCTGAATAAGCTCAAAATGTAATTTTATTTCACTAACAGTCTAACAGCCTAATTCCTCCTGAAAATGATAAAGAAAAATATAGTTAAAGGATATAAAGACGAAGCATACCCTCCTGTTCCAACCGGGAATACGCGTTTCTGGCGCAAATTTTTCCCCTGGCAGATTGTTCGCTTTTTTGTGCTTAATCTTAAAATTATGAGGATTATTATTGGGGGACATTCCTAGTCGTAACCCTTGTTCTATTTAGAGAGTTTCTAAATTTCATAAGCAGCTTGTGATCTAAAAAATAATGTACATTTGTACATATGTTACAGGCTTTCAAAGCGTATATTAAATTTTCAGGATTATTCGATCAGTCAGATCGTGTTTTGCTTGCTGTGAGTGGGGGAGTGGATTCAATTGTCATGGTGCAACTGTTTAAGGATGCCGGGTATAATTTCGGTATCGCGCATGTTAATTTTGGATTACGAGGAGTGGAATCCGATGGTGATGAAGCATTTGTGAAGAATCTGGCTGGTAAGATGGACGTTCCATTCTACAGCAAAATTTTTACTACTAAACAATACGCTGCCGATCACAAAGTTTCGATTCAGATGGCTGCGCGTGACCTTCGCTATGCATGGTTCGATGAAATCGTTAATGAAAATGGATATAGTTATGTAGCAACGGCTCACCATCTGGACGATCAGGCCGAAACTTTTTTTATCAATCTTTTGCGGGGCACCGGTATCAGCGGAATGCACGGTATTATGCCAAAACAAGGAAAAATCATCCGGCCCCTGATGTTCACCACCCGTGAAAAAATCATGTCGTTTGCGCTGGATATGAATCTTGCCTGGCACGATGACAGTTCCAATAAAAGCCGAAAATACCTTCGTAACAAACTCCGACTGGATGTACTTTCGGAACTGTATAAAATTAATCCCCAATTCAGTTACAAGCTCAACGAAAGCATCAGCCATCTCCGTGAAGTTGAATCCATTTACCACAATCATATAGCCGGAATAACCGCCGACCTTGTTCAGCATACCGCCGAAGGAATCCTTATTTCGATTGACTGGGTTTACGAATACGAGCCTCATGATACTTACCTGTTCGAATTGCTCAAGCCTTTTGGGTTTACATTTTCAGTGGTAAAAGAAATTGTACACTCTCTCGATACATTCTCCGGGAAAGTTTTCTATTCGCCTACTCACCGCCTTTTGCGTGATCGCGAGAACTTTATTATCCAGCCATTAACTGAATTAGCATCAGAGCCGGCTCAAAGTGAAATCTATCCTTTAAATAAAGGAATTACAGAGTTGGAAAAACCGATAAGCCTGTGTGCCTATGAAACCGATGTGGTTATTGATCTTCCGATGGGTAAGTCATCCATTGCATGCATTGACCTGGATAAACTTATATTTCCGCTTCAACTTCGAAAATGGGAAAAAGGAGACTGGTTTATTCCTCTTGGTTTGAAAGGCAGGAAAAAGTTGAGTGATTTTTTTATCGACCAGAAGTTCTCCCTTGCCGAAAAAGAGAAAACCTGGTTACTCATTTCAGGAAATGATATTGTCTGGGTTATTGGAAAAAGAATTGATAATCGTTATCGCATTACTTCTAAAACTAAAAGTGCATATATTCTCATTTCTGCTGACGACATTGCTGAAGCCGAGCCATCTTCAGGATGTTGCATGCTCTTTGGATAATCAAATGTATTAATTCGTGTATTTGTCAATAAAACAATTGTTCAATTTCAATTGTTTTCTTAATTAATTCTATTACAAAGCTGTAGTGCCTTGTTCAATTATTAATAATTTTGCCTTGTGCCTAAAAAGGCATTACTTTGATCTTCCTAATCCTATCATTTCAATGAATAAAAAAAACTTTCGCGTTGGCAAAGCACTGATGCTGACTTTTATACTTAATCTTCTGTTTGGTGTTTCAGCGTTTTCGCAATTGCAGGAACCTGTAAAGTGGTCGTTTAAAGCTAACAGGATCAATGATACTATTGCTGAATTGCAATTCATAACTAAAATAGATGCTACCTGGCATTTATATTCGCAGAAGCTGCCCCCTGATGGACCGCTACCCACTGTTTTTAAATTTGATAAAAACAAAGGCTTTCTATTGTTAGGAAAGGTTGCTGAGTCAAAACCATTAGAGGAATACGATGAAATGTTCGAAATGAAAGTCAGCTATTTTGCGATGCAGGCTGTTTTCGTACAAAAAGTTAAAATTCTGAGCAACCAGCCGGTGAAAATTACCGGGGAAATTGATTATCAGGCTTGTGACAATAAAAGCTGCATTTCAGATACAAAGGTTTTTAGTTTCGATCTTGCAGGATCAAAAACGTTAATTGCACAGGTTACGGCAAATAAGTCTGATACTGCTCAGGTGAAAACATCTGATTCAGTGGTAACTGCACAGGCTGATTCAACAGCAACTACCGCAGCAGTAGATAATTCCAAGCCTATTGATGACGGCAAAACCCCTTTATGGCTGTTTTTCATCCTTGCCTTTGGCGCAGGATTAATTGCAATTCTTACACCCTGTGTCTTCCCTATGATTCCAATGACGGTTTCATACTTTATGAAATCGGGTTCCAACGGAAAGATTCAGGCATCCATTTATGGATTTTCCATCATCGCAATTTATACACTTTTCGGAACCCTTGTAGCCGTTTTATTCGGAGCTGAATTCAGTAACTGGATCAGTACCCACTGGATTCCAAATGTACTCTTCTTCCTCATATTTGTGATTTTCGGAGCCTCGTTCTTTGGCTATTTCGAAATCACGATGCCGAACTGGCTGGTTAACAAATCTGTTTCGGCCGAGGATAAAGGTGGCACAATCGGCACGGTGTTTATGGCTTTTACACTGGTGCTTGTTTCATTTAGCTGTACCGGCCCAATTGTAGGAACCATTCTTGTTGAATCAGTCGGTGGACAAATACTTAAGCCGATTATCGGGATGCTTGGATTTTCACTGGCTTTCGCAATTCCATTTACTTTGTTTGCCTTGTTTCCACAATGGCTCAATAAGCTGCCTAAATCAGGCGGCTGGCTCAATACAGTAAAGGTTGTATTAGGATTTATTGAACTTGCATTTGCGCTTAAATTTCTTAACATTCCTGACCAAACCTACCATTGGGGAATCCTCGATCGCGAAATTTACCTTGGTTTCTGGATCGTAATTTTCACTATGATGGGTTTTTACCTCTTGGGGAAAATCAAGTTCCCGCACGACAGCGATTATCCTGTAGTGAGATCGTTTCCGCGATTAATGCTTATTATAGCAACATTCACGTTTGTGATCTACCTGATCCCTGGTTTGTGGGGCGCGCCTTTAAAAGGAATCTCAGGATGGCTGCCTCCGATGGAAACCCAGGATTTTGATGTAACAGCTATCGTACGCGATAACAGTGGGAGCGGAGGTACTGAAAGCAAAGGAAATATTGCCGAAACTCCCAAATACCTGAATACGGCATTAAAATTGCCGCATGGACTGAAAGGATATTTCGATTACGACGAAGCTCTGAAAGCGTCAAAAGTTCTCAATAAGCCTGTATTTGTTGACTTTACCGGCCACGGCTGCACCAACTGCCGTGAAATGGAAAACCGCGTTTGGAGCGATCCGCAGGTATTGAAACGATTGCGTGAGAATTTTGTAATCGCTGCTCTTTATGTCGATGACAAAGTGATTGAAATGCCTAAAGATGAATGGTACACTAACAAAGCTGGTCGTGAAGTGAAGTTGCTGGGAAAGAAAAATGCCGAAATCCAGATTGATAAGTTTGGGCAGAATGCCCAGCCGTTTTATGTGATTCTGGATGGAGACGGCAATTCCCTGGTTACGCCTCATGCTTACGACCTGGATATAGCTTCCTATGTTAAATTCCTTGATGATGGAGTAGCTGCCTTTAATAAAAAGAAGGATTTAAAATAAAATTTGCATTAAAATTTATTGGAAACCGGAAGTATTTTTCAACTTCCGGTTTTTTTATTTGGCTGATTACCAGCTAGCTTAGCTTTTTTCAAATCCAATCTTTTCATCTTGCGGGATAAATTACTTCTATAGTTGCGATTATGGCACGGGCTTTGCATCACACTTTATAACAGACTGTCTGAAACCACTGTTAATAAAAGGGTTTTTAAATAACGCTACAAATCTCTACCGCCATGAAAAAGATATCCTTATTCCTGTTCCTTTCGATGGTTATAGTATTCAGTGCTGAGGCACACAGATACAGAAATTCACAGATAACCATATCGATACAGACTTTTTACGATCAACTTTCTCCTTACGGAGATTGGATTTATTCACCCGACAACGGATATGTATGGCGCCCATATTTTGATAACCCTGAATCTTTCAGGCCATACTCTTCAAATGGTAACTGGGTTTATACCGACTACGGCTGGACCTGGGCTTCCGGTTACGACTGGGGCTGGGCAACCTTCCACTATGGCCGCTGGGATTTTGATAATTATTTAGGCTGGACCTGGATTCCCGGTTACGAATGGGCTCCCGCCTGGGTTAGCTGGGGTTCATATGATAACTACTGGGGCTGGGCTCCGATGGGACCAAATGTTTATGTACAATCCAACTGGTATGCTCCCGATCCATGGTGGACCTTTGTACCACAAAACCAATTCTGCTCAAACAACTGGAACCACTATATCTACGACCGTCCGATACATGTAAACCGCATCACTCACATTACTAATGTCTATGTTGATGGTAACAATCACAATAATCACAACACATGGTATAACGGACCTCGCGTTAATGATGTTGAAAGATACAGCAGAAGTAAAGTCCGGAGAATGGAGGTAACCGAAAGCCAAAGACCTGAAAGAACAAGTGTTCACAATAACAGGTTGAATGTTTATCGTCCGACAGTTGATGCCAATCGCAAGGATGTTCGCCCAACGGAATTCCGCAATGTTGAACAAGCCAGGACAGGCCGAAAGATTGAACAAACCAATGCCCGTACTAACGATCCCGGAGCAAACCGTACCCGTGAAAACAGGACTGAAACCCGCACGAATGCTCAGAAACCATATCAACGTAATGATAATTCAAACAGGGAAACAAGAGTAGAACCACGCACTTCAACACAGGCTCCAAACTCAAGAATAAATGAGGATGTTAGGAACTCTAAGGAAACTCAGCGCACTACTACTCAGCCTGAACAGCGCAACAGCCCGGTAAACAAGGAAACCAGAAATGATAAACGAAATTCATCCCAGGCTTCTCCCGAAAGGAATTCAACTCGTCCATCGATGGAAACACAAAGAGAAACTCCTGATCGCAAAAATAATGTTACTGTAACAGAAGGGAATCGCCCGATTGGAAACGTCAACAGAGTTCAAAGTCAGGAAAACCCTCAGACCCGAACAAGTGCTCCGGCCCGCGAAAATGTAAACAGCAATTCGTCGCGCGAATCGCAACAAAGGCAAACTCCTGTAGCTCAGCCAACCCGTGAACAAAGAACTCAGGACGCATCACCTTCGTCAAACTCACGCACTGAAAATACAGATAGAAAGCAAACGACTAAAGAGGAAGTTAAACAAACTGTAAAGGAAAGCCGGAAATCCGATAATAATTCCGAAAACAGATCATCAGTTAGTCCAAACAGGAGATAATTGAATTAGGAAAACAAGAAGAACGGTTGCAGGAGAGATTCTGCAGCCGTTTTTTATTAGTCAGGACGCGACTTCAAGTCGCTCTCTGTCTAATATAAAAATCACTTATATTTGTTACTGAATATAAAATAAGGAAATCGGTTTCTGGTTTTAATGATAGTCATTTTTTCAAAAATAAATTTTATGAACTGGGCTTATATTCATTTGGTGATCAATCATTTTCCAATTGTTGGGACGATTATCGGTACAACTTTACTGGCTGCCGGAGTGATTTTTAAAAACCAGGGCGTTACAATCAGTGGACTGGGAACCATTGTTTTCGCGGCCTTAATAGCCATTGTAGCTTATATGACAGGTAACCCGGCCGAAGAATTAATGAGAGGATTTCCTGATATAGCTAAAAGCCTTATCAGCAGGCACGAAAACATTGCTACAGTGGGCATGTACCTTATGGTTACTGCAGGGTTATTGGCTGCCAGTTCATTATACAGTATCTGGAAAAAGGATAAGGCCATCCGCCTCCTGATCATTTTAACATTAGCGTTTTCGCTGATAAGCTCGGGAATAATGGTGTATATAGGCAGAACCGGCGGGCAGATCAGGCATTCAGAGTTCAGAAATGAGGCTGTCAAACGGTATATTATCGAGCATCAGAGTGATTTGGAAGAAGATGAATAATTAAATACCTATTCCTATTCTTCCTGTTTCAAATATATACCCAATTGCTAAAAAAACACCCAATCAGATTTTGCTGAATGGGTGTTTTTTTAGTTTTAATATTTAATGACTTTTATTTCAGCTCATCCGCATAGTATTTATAAAACCAGGTTATCGTTTCAATTCCTTTGTAAAAACATTCGAGGTGGTAGTTTTCGTTTGGCGAATGGGCGGCATCTGTATCCAGGCCAAAACCCATCAGGATTGATTTAACGCCCAAAACCTGCTCAAACGTTGAGATAATCGGGATGCTTCCACCGCTTCGGGTAGGAACCGGTTTTATTCCGAAAGTGGTTTCGTAAGCTCTACTCGCTGCGCGGTAAGCAGCCGTGTTGGTTGGAGCCACATAAGGATATCCGCCATGGTGTTCTTTAACCGTAACTTTAACACTATCCGGAGCAATAGACTCGAAATAACGGGTAAAAAGTTCTGCAATCTTATGCGGGTCCTGGTGCGGAACCAGGCGCATGCTGATTTTAGCAAAAGCTTTGGCCGGAAGAACCGTTTTAGATCCTTCACCGGTATAACCGCTCCACATTCCGTTTACATCCAATGCAGGTCGTATGCCGGTACATTCGTTAACGGTATATCCTTTTTCGCAATGTGTCGATTTTACATCAAGTTTTTTCTTGTATTCTTCCAGGTTAAAAGGCGCGCGGGCCATATCCGCGCGTTCTTCGGCTGAAAGTTCCAATACATCTTCGTAAAACCCGGGAATGGTAATGTGGTTATTTTCATCATGCAACGAAGCAATCATTTTTGCAAGAATTGTTGCCGGATTTGCTACAGCACCGCCATAAATACCCGAATGCAGGTCTTTGTCGGGGCCGGCAACTTCCACTTCCATATAGGCAAGACCACGTAATCCTACTGTAATACTTGGTATATGTAAGCCTATCATGCTGGTATCGGATACCAGGATCAGGTCGGCTTTTAAAAGCTCCTTCTGGCCGGGGAGCCATTTCCCTAAGGCTGGCGAACCCATTTCTTCCTCACCTTCAATCATCCATTTTACATTGAACTCTAGCTGATTGGTCAGAACCAGGTATTCAAAAGCTTTTACCTGCATAAAAAGCTGTCCTTTATCATCCACAGCGCCACGGGCAAATATTTTTCCATCACGTACTTCCGGCTCAAATGGGGGCGAAGTCCAGAGTTCGAGCGGATCAACCGGCATAACATCATAATGGCCATAAACCAGGATGGTGGGATTTGAAGGATCGATGATCTTCTCGGCATAAACAACCGGATGACCTGTAGTAGGCATAATTTTAGCTTTATCGGCACCTGCTTTTAAAAGTGAGTCAACGACATATTGGGCTGTTTTAACCATATCCTCCTTATGGACGCTTTCGGAACTGATTGATGGTATACGTATTAAACCGAATAATTCATCGAGATAGCGTTGGGAATTGGACTGGATGTATGCTTTTAAATTTTCCATTTGTTAGATTTTATAATTGTTATGTGAGCGATCTTGATAGTTAGGCAGGACTTTTTAATGACTTATCGGTTTTTAACAAAATGAACGAATAACACTAAACACATAACTCAAAATGAAAAAGTATAGTATGTTCCTAACTTTATTGTTTTTTATTAGTTGTTATGTGCTTTTCAATCAGATTTCTTATTTGCATGCACTAATTGAGCATTAATGTTTTATGTGTAAGTTTCTTATTCTTCAAAATACTTTATCTCAAAAGTATCACCATCGAATTTTCCGTAAGAGAAATGTTTTACCCAATCCCCCAGGATTATACAGCTGGCTTTATCGGAGACTTTAATATTTGTAGGAACGTGACGGTGTCCAAAAACAAAGTAATCGGTATCAGGATTTTTAGCTGCCATTTCGCGTGAAAATACCAGGAGGAATTCCTGGTCATGCAGGAAAAAGTTTTCATCTTTATCCTGTTTGATCATATTCGAGATACGGCTACCACGTGAAAAGTAAAGTCCCATTTTTGTCCCTATATCAGGGTGAAGCCAGCGGAACAGGAATTGGTTGAATTTCGAAAGGAATATTTTTTTAAGAAATTTATAGCCATGATCACCGGGACCAAGTCCATCGCCATGAGCGAGAAAAAACTTCTTTCCTTTTAATTCAATATTAATGAAGTCGTCATGGATAGTAACTCCCGATTCCTCATTCAGGTAATTGAATGCCCAGAAATCATGGTTCCCTTTGAAAAAATGTACAGGGATGCCCTTTTCGGTAATCTCGGCAAGCTTGCTGAATAATCGGGTATATCCTTTAGGCACTACGGTTTTGTATTCGAACCAGAAGTCGAAAAGGTCGCCCATCAGGTAGATGGCTTCGGCATCTTTTTGAACCATATCAAGCCACCGGATAAGTCGTTTTTCGCGTACCAGGCTGCTAATCCTGTCGGGAATGCCAAGGTGAAAATCGCTTGCAAAGTATATGTTTGTTTTAGTGGGCTGCATTTGAGAATGAAATTTGAGTTATAAGTTATAAGTAAGGAGCGTGGAAATCCACAATCCACAATCCGCAATCCGACATTAAAGGTTCTTCTTAATCAAACCTGACAAATCTCCAAATACCGGGTCACGCGCAATTATATTTCCATCTTTTCCAACAAGGATCAGCATTGGAATTGCCTTAACAGCGTATGTTCTGCAATAGCCGGATTCAAGACCTTTGGGATCATTTACCTGTACCCAGTAAGCTTTGTCGAGCATATACGATTTCTTCCAAAGATCAGTATCTGAATCAATTGACACTGCGTAAATCTCAAAACCACGGTCATGATATGTTGTATAAATACTGGCGAGATTCATATTGGTTTGCCTGCAAAGCGCATTCCAGCTACTCCAGAAGTAAACCAGGGTAAGTTTTCCATGCGTGGATGAAAGTTTAATCTCTTTCCCGGCTGCGTTGGGCAGTGAAATCTCAGGAGCCGGCATTCCCGCTTTCAGGATTTTGTCATGTTCTCTGGCATCAGCCATTTCAACTTTAAAATCAAGCACGCGCAAATGAAATGTATTTACAAGGCTGTTTTCAGGATAAGCTTGAAACAATGCGCTGTCAAGTTTCAAAAATAATTCGGGATAAGATTGCTCGGATAAAAGCGGGTTTGGACCGAAATTACTGGAAATTACAAGCAATGATGTGAGTGAATTCGGATGGTTATTCACAAAGGATACAACCTTTTCTTTCTGATTGTTGAAAATTCCGAGATATGTGGAATCCAGTTGTTTCTTGATATGAATAAAATCAGGGTTTGACTGGCTTTCAGCAAAAATCCGGGATAATGAATCTACTTTAGTAAGGTTAGTGGCAGTGAACTGGTTGTATTCGGAATACAACTTCGAGTCTTTTGACCCTTCAACCGTATACGTGTTTCGGAGTGAATTACCGTTTCCTGTAAGCAAGATATTTTCACCAGGCGAAATAATCAAAGTGATTTCATTATCCGCGTTTCGTTTCAATAAGTAAAAACCGGCATTTTTAACAGGGAAGGTTATGCTGAAATTGCCTGACGCATCAGTACTTACCGAATCGATCAAGGGTTGACTTTCCGGCAGAACCTGGTAAATATACAGCCAGGTTTCAGGCAAATTGGTGAAGTTTCCATGAACTTTTATCTTATCTCCTGTAATACTTTTACATCCCTGGAAAAGCCATATTGCAAGTAAAATTAGAATAAAATTAAATTTGGCCTTCATACCGGGATTCCTGATTTGTGTACAAATGTCGTAAAAATATCAATCCCTTAACAGGGCGGAGGTATATGTTAAGTTTATAGTTTTTTGACTTTTTAACCGTCTAAGTTTAAACTAATTTGTTTAATTTTAACGGTACCAATAAATTTAGTTATGAAAGCACGTTTAATCTTATTGTTGACAGGATTATTAGTTTTAATTTGTCATACCGTGGATGCGCAGAAAGTATTGTTGCTGCAGAAACCGGGTAAAACAAAACGATTCCTTTATCACTCCGGCGACAAGATTATTATCCGGACCGGGGAGCCTGAATTTGCTGTAAGCGGTGAGCTTACCTATATAGACGATTCCGTGCTGACCATAAATAAAAATTTTACATATCAATTGGAAAAAGTCAAAGAAGTAAACATCATCCGGCCCTTCTTAAATGGTGCCTGGCGAATGATGTACCTGGCCGGCGGAGTTTATGCGGCAGGAAGTGTATTTAACAGGGCAATTAATGGTGACACGCCCTTGGTTGATAATACAATACCAATAGTTACCGGATCCTTCATCGTGCTTGGAACTACATCTTACCTGTTACGGAATAAACGCTGCAAAATGGAAGATGGATGGAAATTGAAAGTGCTGGATTATGATGTTTTTAAAGAGAAAAAAGAGATTGAGGAATAATTTATTTACCACGGAGACACGGATTACACAGAGGTTCACGGAGATTTTTTCTTAGTGTTTCTTAATGCACTTAGTGACTTAGTGGTTTAATATTGTCTTTGACTTAATTTATCAATTCATTGATTTTTACTTTCCCTCAGTGTTCCTCTGTGCCCTCTGTGCCTCTGTGGTTTTTACTTCTTTTCTTCTGATATTAAATTCTAAAATGTCTACTTTTGCCACAATATCACATTATGGCATATCTAGAACTACTTCAGAAAGCAATACAAGGTACTCATCTTACACTGGATGAAGGACTTACATTATATCTTAAAGCTTCAACATCAGAGCTGATGTTTGCCGCCAACCAGGTGCGCAACAGGCTTCATCCTGATAAAAAGGTTACCTGGCTTATCGACCGTAATGTGAATTACACCAATGTTTGTGTGTCAGGATGCCAGTTCTGCAATTTTTACAGGGGAGCCAATCACAAGGAAGCATACATCACTACGATAGAGCAGTACAAGGAAAAGATTGACGAACTTTTTGCCCGTGGTGGTGAACAGCTTCTTTTCCAGGGTGGCATGCACCCGAAACTTGGCCTCGATTTCTACACAGGTTTGTTCCGTCAGTTAAAAGGCCTGTATCCAAAACTTAAACTTCATGCGCTTGGACCGCCTGAAGTTGTGCATATTTCGCAGCTCGAAGGTATCAGTTTCCGCGAAACCCTTGTACAGCTTATTGCAGCAGGACTTGATAGTTTGCCTGGTGCCGGTGCCGAAATCCTTTCCGACAGGGTTCGGGGTAAAATTTCACGCAATAAATGCACAGTAGAGGAATGGCTCAATGTTATGCGGGAAGCTCACAAGCTGGGTCTCTCTACTTCTGCTACTATGATGTTTGGTCACATCGAAACGATGGAAGAACGAATCCAACACATGATTTATATGCGAAATGTTCAGGATGAAAAACCGGAAGGTGCAACCGGGTTTATATCGTTTATTCCATGGCCTTTTCAGGACGAAGGGACTTCGCTCAAAAAACTGCATGGTATTACAAATTCAGTTACAGCTGAAGATTACATCCGAACAATTGCAATCAGCAGGTTAATGCTGCCGAACATCCCGAATATACAAGCTTCCTGGCTCACTGTTGGTAAGGATACAGCCCAGCTCTGCCTGCACGGAGGCGCCAATGATTTTGGCTCTATAATGATTGAAGAAAATGTTGTAAGTGTTGCAGGCGCAAATTATACTTTTGACGAAACCGGAATTCAACACGCAATAAAGGAAGCCGGATTTGAACCTCAACTTCGTAATCAACAGTTTCAACCTTTGTTGTTTCCCTAATCAATTTTGCTTTAGGGATAATGGATTCATCCTGACAAAATTCCAAAAGTCAAATTCCAAGTCTTAAATCCCAAGGGACAGATATCCTTGTTCCCAGGAATTTTGGGTCTTAGATATTGGAATTTGGGATTTGAAATTTGGGGCTTGTGCCTTAAAAAAGGCGGCATTATTTATTTTTAGGTGAAATCACCTCATTCACTCGTTTCAGCACGATTTCTGTTGCACCACATCCGTTTGTAACATAGGTTTTGTTAACTGATATGGCATGAGATAGTTCTGCTTTATTATTGAGAAGTATATTGACTTTTTTAATCAATTCGTCGGGTTTGGTTACTTCAAAAGCGCCTCCAAGTTCAGCTAATTCCTTTGCTTCATTAAATTTATGATAGTTTGGACCCATAAATACAGGCAACCCGAATGCAGAAGCTTCCAGGATATTGTGTATTCCTACACCAAAACCGCCACCGATGTATGCAAGTGTTCCATACTGATACAATTGGGAAAGCATACCAATTGAATCTACAACTAAAATCTCAGCATTTTTGACTTTTTCAATATTTGTTTTCGAAAATTGCACAGCCGTTTTTCCCGCCCTCTGCATCAGCGAACTGATATGATCAGCACTTATTTCGTGCGGAGCAATTATAAAGCGCATTTTATGCTTGTTCTGATAAATCAGTTTAAAAATAAGGTCCTCATCGGCAGGCCATGTGCTACCGGCAACTAAAACCTTATGATTTAATGAAAATGCCTTTGCAATATCAATTGTTTTAGGTTTTGCCGCCACAGCTACAACCCGGTCGAAACGAGTATCACCACTAACTTCAGCATTTTCAATTCCAATGAATTGTAAAAGCTCCTTAGAGTCTTCATTCTGAACGAAAATCGTTGTAAATCCCTGAAGGATTTTCCTGGGCCATTCAGCATACCCTTTGAAAAAATGCTGATCAGGCCTGAAAACAGCCGAAACCAGGAAAGTGGGTATTTTTTTCGATTGGAGATAACTCAGGAAATTAAACCAAAACTCGTATTTTATATAGAAAACGATGTCCGGTTTAATGGTTTCGACAAACCGCTTAACATTAGATTTTGTGTCAAGTGGAAGGTAAAGCACAAGGTCAGCGCCGGAATACGTCTTCCGTACTTCGTAACCCGAAGGACTGTAAAAGGTAAGCAGAATAAGATATTCAGGATGCTGTTGTTTGAAAGTCTCGATTATCGGGCGGCCCTGTTCGAATTCTCCAAGTGAAGCACAATGAAACCAGGCAAGTTTTCTGCCGGGTAAACTGAAAGGAGCCACAGCAACTTTTTTATCGAGAATGGTCCAGTATTGTTGCCTGCCTTTAATCCATAAGGCTGCTTTTTTATTAAAAACAGAAGCAACGCGGATGGAAAGGCCGTAGCATACAATCAGAAAGGAATAAATTTGCTGCATGACTCAGTAATCGGTTGTTAATCTGTTAAATAGAATCACAAATAGTTTTTATTTTTCGAAATCAGAAACATCCTGACCAAGATACTGACATCAAAAAAAACTATAGTGTTATATCCTTGATTCCAAATGCAAAGATACAAATCCAACGAAGCGGTCGGTTGGTTTCGGATTTATTTCTCAAAGCTGAAATTTCTTATCTTTTTTTTTGCAATTAATCGATTCAAATCTTGAATACATGCTTACAATAAATATCTTTGCAAAATAGTATTAACAATTGTAACTATTTCAGATAATGCGGAAAATATCCATGGTCGACCTTAAGTCGCAATACGAAAAGATTAAACCTGAGATTGACAAATCAATAAGTGATGTAATCAACACCACTTCGTTTATCAATGGTCCGGCTGTAAAGGAGTTCCAGACGGCACTCGAAAAATACCTTGGTGTAAAACATGTAATTCCATGTGCCAATGGCACGGATGCACTGCAGATAAGTATGATGGCGTTAGGTTTAAAGCCTGGTGACGAAGTAATTGCACCTTCCTTTACATTTATAGCAACCGCCGAAGTAGTTGCTGTACTTGGACTTACTCCTGTGCTTGTGGATGTTGAGCCTGATACATTTAATATCAGCCCCGAAGCTATTTTAAATGCCATCACACCACGTACAAAAGCTATAGTTCCTGTTCATCTTTTCGGTCAGACTGCCGATATGGATGCCATCATGGAGATAGCGAAAAAACATAATTTGTTTGTGATTGAAGACGCTTGCCAGTCTATAGGTTCTGATTACCAGAATGCTGCAGGTGAATGGAAAAAATCAGGAACTATCGGACACGTTGGCTGTACGTCATTTTTCCCTTCAAAGAACCTTGGGTGTTATGGCGATGGCGGTGCTATCTTTACCAATGATGATCAGCTTGCTACTAAGCTCCGTTCAATAGTTAATCATGGAATGACTGTACGTTATTATCATGATGATATTGGTGTTAACAGTCGTTTGGATAGCATACAAGCTGCTGTGCTTAATGTAAAGCTAAAGCATCTTGATGAGTATGCCGAAGCCCGTCAGCAGGTTGCAGCAGCTTACGATAAAGCATTTAAAGATCAGCCTGAATTAACTATTCCAGCTCGTTTCAGCCGGTCAACCCATGTTTTCCACCAATATACCTTACTTGTTAATGGAGTTGATCGTAATAAACTGCCTGAGTTCATGGCTACAAAAGATATACCGGCTATGATTTATTACCCGGTGCCAATCCATCTGCAGAAGGCCTATCTGGATCCACGTTACCAGCCCGGTGATTTTCCTGTTACAGAAAAATTGTGTTCTACAGTAGTCTCATTGCCAATGCATACTGAGATGGACGAAGAACAGCTGAATTATATTACTTCTTCTTTGTTGGAGTATTTGGAAATTGCAAGGAAATAGGCAAATAGTAAACCTGAAAGCGTCTGTAAGACCTGTCAGCGTTTTACAGGGATGGGAATGAAGAAATTAAGGTTTATAAATTGGAATGTTATCAATGGCGTATATTGTAAGTTGTCTTTCGATATCAGGAAAATTTATAAGAAATTAAGTGCATGAAAAATTAAGTGAAACGCCAGGGAAATCTACAAGAAAAATAAATTAATTATGATCGAAAAAGGATATTTTGCTCATTCCTCTGCGGTTATCGACGAGGGATGTACTATTGGGAACGGCACCAGGATATGGCATTTTTCGCACATAATGCCGGGTTGTATCATCGGCGAAGGCTGCAATATCGGTCAAAATGTAGTTGTTTCGCCCGATGTTGTTTTAGGTAAGAACGTAAAAATTCAGAATAACGTTTCTATTTATACCGGTGTTGTTTGCGAAGATGATGTGTTTCTAGGTCCTTCTATGGTTTTTACCAATGTGATAAATCCACGCAGTGCCGTTAACCGGAAGAATGAATATGCGCGTACATTCGTCAGAAAAGGTGCTACTATTGGCGCAAATGCTACCATTGTATGTGGTATCGAATTAGGCGAGTTTTGCTTTATTGGCGCCGGAGCTGTCGTTATCAGGACTGTTCCATCGTATGCTTTAGTTGTCGGGAATCCTGCCCGGCAAACCGGATGGATGAGCGAATATGGTCACAAACTGAAATTTGACAAGGACGGAAAAGCTATATGCCCGGAGAGTAATGTGGTTTATGAACTTAAAGATGGATTGGTTCGTAAATTTTAAAACTAGCCGCAATTCACAAAATTTTATAAGTAGTGCCGAACTGAAGTTAGGGGAACAACAATTAATATTTAAAGCTATTTTTAAAGTCCGACAATCATGGAATTTCTCGCACAATCAACACGTTACGAGCAAATGAAATACCGTCGTTGCGGGAAAAGTGGAATCAAACTACCTGAGATTTCTCTTGGGTTATGGCATAATTTCGGGCATGTGGACCGCTTCGAGGTTTCCCGGCAGATTGTATTGAAAGCTTTTGATTGTGGAATTACGCATTTTGATCTTGCCAATAATTACGGTCCTCCTCCCGGTTCCGCGGAAGAAAATTTCGGCAGAATGATGCAAAATGATCTTCGTCCATACCGCGATGAGATGATTATTTCAACCAAAGCTGGGTACCTGATGTGGGATGGACCTTATGGCGAATGGGGATCGAAGAAATACCTGGTTTCGAGCCTCGATCAGAGCCTGAAGCGCATGAAACTGGATTATGTGGATATTTTTTACAGCCATCGTCCCGATCCGGATACGCCACTCGAAGAAACCATGGCAGCGCTCGATTTAATTGTGAAACAAGGCAAAGCTTTGTATGTCGGTATTTCCAACTACCCGGCCGAACTTACTCACAAAGCAGCGGAAATTCTTAAACAGATGGGAACTCCCTGCCTGATTCACCAGCCTTCGTACAGCATGTTTAACCGTTGGGCCGAAGATGGATTAATGGATGTACTTGAGCAGGATGGAATGGGTTGTATTACTTTTTCGCCACTGGCCCAGGGCTTGCTTACTGATCGCTACCTTAACGGAATTCCTTCTGATTCACGGGCTGCAAAACACATTTTTTTAAATGAAGATCGTGTAATACTGATGTTGCCTCAAATTAAAAAGTTAAACGAAATTGCGAATACCCGAGGACAAAGTCTGTCGCAAATGGCCATTACATGGTTATTGAAAGATAAACGGGTTACTTCTGTATTAATCGGTGCCAGTTCGGTTCCGCAGCTCGAAAATAATTTGGGCGCATTGGGCAACACTAAGTTTAGCTCGGATGAATTGACTGCCATAGAATTGGTACTATCGAAAGATTAGCACTAATCAAGTATCATCAGGCACGTTAACATCTGGCTGATTTTCTCTTTTTCCAGGATTTATTCCTGGCACGCATCTTTTGAATATAATCAGTAGCCAAGGGAACCTTACATGCAGTGCCTCCCATATCTACTTTTACTTTTCCTATCTGTGACGCTATACTTGTTGCGTCTTCTGATAATGGTTTGCAATATCCGCCAACAGAAATTACAAAATTATTCATGGCGGAGCGAACACGGTTTTTCTCAGAATGTATTGTACTTGAGATCCTTTTAAGTAAATTCCTATAAAGTATGGCATCAATTTCTTCGTCATTTTTACATGCTGCAATGCTTGCCAACGTGGCCCAGCCTGCAGACGCAATGTTTTCCTTATCAGATTCGATCCATTGCAAAGCAAGTTCCGTACCAAAAGGACTTTCGGAAGCAACCCATGCAACTGTGAATTCACTAAGCATATACCAATAGGCTGTTTCCACCCAATCGTTCAGATCTTCCCGTGACATTTTAGCCGGATCTGCTATTAACCCGGCCAGGTACATAGCATCCGAATTGCCAGTATTAAATAGTTCCAGCGAAAGAGGATAATCTGTCTTCGCTTTTTTTACTATTTTCTTCAGATCTTCTATTTTAACTCCGAAAAAAGGTTCACGGGCACCGTGTTTAACCAGAACGCTTTTCGTGCTTTCATTCCCCAATTGCTGCAGTTGCTGCATGATTTCCGGAAGAGTCATAATACTAATGATTTGAAAGATTAATAACGTATAAACGGGAAGAAGGTTTAAAAAAAAATACCCTGTCTTTTTGCAGAAACAGGGTATTCGTGCGTTCGAAAATTTCTCTAAACTCCCATTGCTTCTACTTCAGGAGCAATTTTTTTAACCAATCCCTGCAATACTGTGCCCGGACCAACTTCAACGAAAGTAGTTGCTCCATCGGCAACCATGTTCTGAACAATCTGAGTCCAGCGAACAGGAGATGTTAGTTGGGCAACCAGGTTGGTTTTAATTTCAGAAGGATTAATATAGGGTTTTGCATCTACATTCTGATACACAGGGCAAACCGGCGTACTGAATGTTGTTGCTTCGATAGCGGCAGCCAGTTCGATACGGGCAGGTTCCATAAGTGGTGAGTGAAAAGCACCACCAACTTTTAACGGCAGAGCGCGTTTGGCACCGGCAGCTTTCAATGCTTCGCATGCAATTTCAATTCCTTTAATCGAACCCGAAATAACCAATTGTCCCGGACTGTTATAATTAGCAGGTACGACTATTTCATCGATTCCGGCTAAAACTTCTTCCGTTTTTGCGTCGTCCAATCCAAGAATGGCAGCCATGGTGCTGGGTTCTGCTTCGCAGGCTTTTTGCATAGCCATGGCTCGGGCGTATACCAGGCGCAAGCCATCTTCGAAGGACAAAGCCTTACTGGTAACCAGTGCCGAAAATTCGCCAAGCGAATGTCCTGCAACCATATCTGGTTTAAAATCGGGCAAAGTAGCAGCCAGGATTACTGAATGCAGGAAAATAGCAGGCTGGGTAACACGGGTCTGTCGAAGGTCTTCATCGGTACCAGCAAACATAAGGTCTGTAATGCGGAAACCAAGAATTTTATTGGCTTTCTCAAACATTTCTTTCGCCGTGGCATGGTTGTCATACAGATCCTTGCCCATTCCTACAAATTGCGCTCCCTGTCCGGGAAATACATATGCTTTCATATATCTTTGTTTCTGATTTGAGTTGCAAAAGTAATCATTCTGTAATTAAACACCATATCAGGCTGGCTGTTCAAATAAAAAGGCCGGATTAGCCGGCCTTAATAAGTGCTTTGTTCGGTATTAATTCCTGCGGCCAAGAAATCGTAACAGAAAGAGAAACAGGTTGATAAAGTCAAGGTAAAGTGACAATGCACCCATAATGGTATATTTGCGTGTGGATTCCTCACCGGCTGTCATTTCATTCCCAATTTTCTTGAGTTTCTGCACATCATAAGCAGTGAGTCCGGTAAATACAAGTACACCAATAAAACTGATCACGTATTGCATGGAATCACTTTTAAGGAAGAAATTCACCACTGTTGCAATAATAATTCCTACAAGCCCCATCATCAGGATACTTCCAAATTTCGTGAGGTCAGTTTTGGTAGTATATCCGGCAACAGCCATTACCCCGAATGTAAGTGACGTTACCACGAATGTAGTGGCAATGGAACCCATAGTGTACACAAGGAATATAAAACTCAGGCTTAATCCTACAAGCACTGAATAAACAACAAACAGTAAGGTAAGCGACATGGCACTTAGTTTCTGAAACCTGAATGACATAAGCAGCACAAACCCGATTGGCGCCAGCATCACAACCCATCCGAAAATCGAAAGACCTGTTTCTGTAACCATAAGCTGCATGATTTCAGGCGTTATTGAAACGTAATAGGAAATTCCGGCGGTAATTGCCAAAGCGATAAACATCCATGTAAATACTCCCGCCATAAATGAACGAACTGTGCTTTCATCCTGAACCTGTACGTCAGTGAATGTATTGTATTGATTCTGATTAAACATTTTGATAGAATTTTTTAGTTTGAGAAAGCAAAATTAAACATTCTTTGTGAAATGATTTTTGAATTAGCTTGTTTTAACATTTTTGAGCTTTCAGAAACAAAAAGTCATAGTCATTGCCTATAAGTTAATAATCTTGCATATTTTCTAATAGGATCTCATAAAACTATTAGTGTAACCTTGATCCGATTAAATGTATAAACTCTGCCCTGGTTTTATCTACTAAAAATGCTCCTGTAAAATCAGAAGTTGTTGTAACTGAATTCTGTTTCTGGATGCCACGCATACTCATACACATATGCTGTGCTTCAATTACAACAGCCACACCTAAAGGTTTCATGGTATTGTTGATTGCGTCCTTTATCTGTGTTGTAAGGCGTTCCTGGACCTGAAGGCGTCGCGCAAAAGCATCAACCACACGTGGAATTTTACTCAGTCCAACAATTCGTCCGTTAGGAATATAGGCTACATGTGCTTTACCGAAAAACGGGATCATATGGTGTTCGCACATCGAATACAACTCAATGTCTTTCACGATTACCATTTGCTTGTAATCTTCGTTGAACATGGCCGAACGCAAAATTTCCTCCGGATCAAGGTCATAGCCGTGAGTAAGGAACTGCATGGCTTTGGCAACACGTTCAGGCGTTTTTTCAAGGCCTTCGCGTGAAGGATTCTCGCCAATTAGCCTCAGGATCTCACGATAATGAAATGCAAGATCCTTAATTGTGGTCATATTATAGATATCGCGCTTTTCGTATCCGTCTTTCAGTTCGTAATCATCCATGTTATTTTCAATCAACATGGGTTTTACTATATCGCTGCTCATGGTATGTTTGTATTGAGAAAAATTTAATTGTTAATGGAAAATGGTTAAAAGGCTCCAAGGGAATTTCCCGGAATTATAAAGAATTCCTTTTTTTAACTGCCGAGGTATTCAACAAAGTTGTTTTCGGTTTCGTAAAGTTTGATGCTGTGTAGTGCTGCTCCCATTGCCGCAATTGGTTCAGATAATTCATTCCATATACCGATTGCCAGGTTTTCGGTTGAAGCTAATTTCCCGTACATAAAATCAACTTCCAGGTTGATATTACGGTGGTCAAGTTTTTCAATCACACGCTGATCAATTATTGCGCTGAGGTCTTTGAGGTTTACAAGGAAACCGGTAGCCGGATTTACATCGCCTTTTACTGTCACAAACAGTGTATAATTGTGCCCATGCCAGTTTGGGTTTGAGCATTTGCCAAATACCTGAAGGTTCTGTTCATCGCTGTATTCCGGCTTGAAAAGCCTGTGTGCCGCATTAAAACGTTCGCGGCGGGTAATATAAATCATGAATACTGATTTTAAACTGTAAAAGTACAATATTGAATTGATACAACATTAAACACCGGATAGTTTAAAGTGTTTAAGAATAAGAAAAATAAATTAAACAAAATTAATTCTGGCGGCACTTTTGAATGATTAAATAAGGAGTAAGGTGTAAGGAGTAAGGGGTAAGGACGATTAACGATTAACGAATAACGAATAACTATTTCAATACCTCAAGCATAAACCTATCAAGTTTTCCCCTGTCCAGTTTTCCGTTTGTTCTCACCCCACTGCATAAATCAATTCCAAATGGCTGAACTTCCTCAAGTGCCTGCCTGATATTTTCTGCTTTCAGCCCCCCGGCCAGGAATACCGGAATCGAAATACTATCCCTGATTTTACGGCTAAGCTTCCAATTGTGAATGCGACCGGTTCCTCCAAGTTCCTTGACTTGTAAATTCGGATTTCCGCTGTCGAGTAAGATGGCATGTACGTGTTCTGAAATTTCAATGGCTTCGTCAACTGATCGTTCGTCAAGTACATGGATAACCTGTACCAGTTTTATGCCTGGAAGAGCATTTTGAAGTTCACTATAGGTTCCGGTTGTAAGCGCATCAACAAGTTGAATGGTATTGGTTAGCGTGCGTTGGTGATGTTTTATAATTTCTTTAACCGAAGTTTCACTCGTTAACAGGAAGGTTCCGATAGGAGGGGGGACAGTTTTAGCGATTTGGAAGATTAATTCATCACTGATAACTCCCGGCCCGCTTGGCATTTGTCCAACCAATCCAATGGCTGATGCCCCGGCTTCAATGGCAATCCGGGCTTCTTCGATACTGCTGATGCAACAGATTTTGACACGGGGAATCATGGTGGGATAATAAATCTGAATTAGTTATTTTGGTTGCAAGAAAAGTAAGAAGATTAAAATGGGTATGGTATCTATAAGCGGTTATTCTTTTTTATCCGAATTCTGAAGTTTCATCAGCCAGAAAATTTCGAATAAGAGATACAGAATATAAAATACTAATAAAGTGACAGAGAACCGTATAGCATCATCCCTGAACCGGAATGAGTACCCGCCAATAATAATTAACAGGATAAGGATTTTTAACACACTGGCGATCATAAATGTATTTGTAAACCTGCTGAATTTTTTCTCACTCGCGTTTATCAATAGCGAAACTAAAGTGAGGGTGATCCCGGCAAACAGCAGCAACAAAAATGGCCAGAATTTTGTAATAAATGCGGGAGTGAAATAAGAAACAGCAAGCGATGAAACGCCTAAAATAGCTGTAAAATAAATAAGATTCCGGATAAACCGGTTCACTAATTCCTTCATATGTAATGGGGTAATGATTATTAAGAAGTCATGGTTTAAATCAGAATTGGATTTTTCATTGAAAAATTTGATCCAGGGATTGGGTTACCGTTTCTTTATCAGGTCTTTAATTGCAGTGTAAATTGCTGCAGCCACAGAAAGTATAGAGAACAACACGGTAAAAACAGGAAACCCTATTTTTAGCCATTCGTCGAGTTTAAAGCCACCGAAAATACCTATCCCAATAATCGCGAACATTTGAAAAGCCAGGCTGGAATAACGGGCATAGCTTTCGAGCGGCGGCCGTTTTTCGTGATCAGGCTTTTGTTTCGGTTGGTTGTTCTGATTTTCCATTTATACTTTCATGGTTTCCCATTTTACATGCTCCTGTAAATACGGCTCCAGGCTCAATAGCCAGTTTGTTGGTAAGAATATCGCCGCTTACAACAGCATTGGCTTTGAGGCTCAGAAGTTCCGTAACCTTTATATGTGCTTTTACATCACCCGAAATATCCGCATTCTGGCAACTGATTTCACCTTCAACCCTTCCTGTTGATCCAACCACAACTTTTCCGGTGGCCTGTATCGTTCCTTTAATAAATCCATCAATGCGAAGATCGCCGTTCGATTTAATATTACCATTTATATCGGTCCCGTTACCAATAATATTTACTGAAGGCGTTTCTGTTGCCATAATTTTCGACATGTTTATTCAAGTTTAGATTACCGGAAACAAAAATAGTGCTTTAATTGAATTATGAGCTATTTCCGTTCAAAAAGTTACTTAAAGCCTTTTTAAATATAAGCAGTTTATAGATTTTCGGTAAAAAACATTCAAATAGTGATATGGTTTGACCGAAACTGTCGTAACTTTAATTCTAAATTCAACTTTCACTTATTCTGTTCTGTTTTAGATATGAACCCACTACCGGCTTATGCTGAATTATTCTGTTTTACGTCGGCAATCATAGTTGCCTCACTGGGATTTATATTTTACTACTATTTGCCTGATTCAACTTTTATACAAAAAATGTTGAAGTCGGCGAAAGGAGAAACCCGGTATGTAATGTTTCAGCGCTTTCTGGGTGTTTTTATATTCGGGATTATTCCACTTTTGATCGTTGCATTTTCGGGCACGAAGAATCTAACGGATTTTGGCCTTATTGCTCCTGTTCCGGAAACCTATTTCTGGACAATTATTCTTTCAGTAGCTATTGTTACAATGAATTATTTTAATTCAGGAACACCTGAAAATCTTTCGGTTTATCCCCAGAACAGGAAGGAAGTATGGTCAGTTAAGTTGATAATTATTAGTGCGTTAAGCTGGATAGCATATCTTTTATCCTATGAATTCCTTTTCAGGGGGTTCCTGTTTTTTGCTTCTGTACGTTTGTTGGGATTATGGCCTGCAGCTGCTTTAAATGTAGCAATTTACGCGCTTGTTCATGTGCCTAAAGGCAACAAAGAAACTATCGGGGCAATACCGCTCGGGATAATACTTTGTTATCTAACTTTCAGAACCGGCAGTATATGGATAGCTGTTGTTACACATATAGTTATGGCATTATCGAATGAATGGCTTTCACTACGTGCCCATCCTCAAATGTTTATCAAAAAATTAACCTGAAATGAAAATTTTTGTCAGTGGAGCTACCGGTTTTATAGGAAGTCGACTTGCGTTACGGCTTGCCAACGATGGGCATATGGTTCATGCTTTGTATCGGGATGAAAGAAAGGTGTCAATAATACATCATTCGAACATCAAATTATTCAAAGGAGATATTCTTAATTATACCAGCCTTATTCCTGCAATTGAAGGATGTATCCAGATTTATCATACTGCCGCTTTTGCAAAAGTTTGGGATAGAGATAGTTCAACAGTTTATCGCCAGAATATTGAAGGCACGGTAAATGTAATCCGGGCAGGAATGCTTTCAGGTGTAAAAAAAATCGTCTGTACTTCTACTGCTGGAGTTCTGGGCAACTCTCGTCCTGGTTCATGCGTTGATGAATTTACGCCGCGTCCGCTGAAATATTTTAATGATTATGAATCTTCAAAAGCAATCCTTGAAGAAGTATTGAAGACTCTTGCGGAAAATGGCGCTGAAATCGTGATGGTAAATCCGACCCGAGTTTATGGCCCGGGTGTTCTGGGGGATAGCAACGGTACTACGCGAATGATAAAAAGCTATATACAGGGCAAATGGCATGTAATACCCGGCGATGGAAATAACATAGGGAATTATGCATTTGTCGAGGATGTTGTAAGCGGTCATATCCTTGCTATGGAAAAAGGAAAGCCGGGTGAACGATATGTGCTTGGAGGAGAGAATATTTCATACAATACTTTATTCGGGGAATTAGTCAGATTAACCGGGAAGAAATATTTCCTGGTACACCTGCCTCTTTCTTTATTAGTAATGGTTTCAGGTATTGTGCTTTTTTTTGCCAAAATTTCCGGATTACAGCCTTTTATAGTTCCGGGGATAGTACGCAAACTCCAGCGCAACACCGAAGTGTCCAGTGCTAAGGCAGAAAAAGAACTTGGTTATAAACCTGTTGATTTTAAAACCGGCGCAGCTTTAACCATTGATTGGCTGAAAAATCTGAAATGAGCCATGGCAAATCCAACCTATACACTTATTACCGGCGCGAGTTCAGGCATTGGTAAAGCTATAGCCTGGTATTGCGGAAGCCTGGGAATGAATCTTATCCTTGTTTCGTTGCCAGATGAAGGATTAAGCCAGGTTGCAAACGAAATTGCAGAAAAACACAAGGTAAAGACAGTTTATTTTGAAACTGACCTGTCAAAACTTGACGCGCCAAAAGAAGTTTATACCTGGACTCAAAGTAAAGGATTGGATATTAATATTTTAATAAACGATGCGGGAGTTGCAGGGGCTTCGGTTTTCGAAAAATCAGATTTTAAGTATATAGATGACCGGATTCTGGTGAACATCAGGGCACTTGTCATGCTTACGCGGTTATTTCTTCCGGTATTAAAAACTCATTCTGATTCATTTATTCTCAATGTAGGCAGCCTGGCCGGATTTTTCCCCATTCCATACAAAAGTCTGTACTCAGCAAGCAAAGTATTTGTGCTTTATTTCAGCAAAGCACTGCGTTGCGAATTGAAAGGCACAGGAGTGAACATCTCAGTTTTGTGTCCGAATGGAGTGCGCACAAATCCGACAACCAACACACGAATCAATTCGCATGGAAAGGTTGGACGTATTACCGAGCAAAGCGCCGACTTTGTTGCAAGGAAAGGAATTGACGGGATGTTAAAACATAAGTTTATGATCATCCCTGGAGGAATCAATCATTTCTTATTGCTACTTAATAAGATAATTCCATTCTCAGTTCAGCAAAAAATCCTTGTCAGGGAATTTTTGAAGGAAGTTAAAGTGACATGTAATTATTGATGACCTGCAATTAAGCTTTTGATGATATATTGTTTATCCGAAAACAGTTTCTGGTTTAAGTATTGCTTTTGGCGCTGAAAATCAGATTAATAAGTGTAAAAAAAATAGTGTTATAAATTAATTGCGTAAGCTTGTTGGAAAGGGTTTTATCCAGCGATATGTATTCGTTGAAGCAATCAGCTTTTGCTATTTCAGGTAGTTTTTCCTGAAAAAATTCAAGTAACCGTTATATTTTTTCTCCCTGTAGAAAATCGGGTAGTTATCTATCGAGATAATCATTTGCTTGTATTCGCCTTGCCTGAGTGAAGATATTACATACTCATTCTGGCCAATAGCCTTATAAAAATCCATAGCTGCCTGGCTGTTGCGGAAACTGCTGATTGAGATCATCTGCCAGCCGCCATCCAGTACAATTGCGTTTACCGAAAGGTTGGCCGCGCTGAAGTTCTTCGAAATGAAATCGGATATCCTTGTTTTCGTAGCATTTACATTCACCTTGTTCCCATCCACCATCATGATATAAAAATGGGTCTGACTGAGGTTAAGTTTGTATATATCAGGTACTAAGGTATCTCCGCTTTGAATAAAAAGATCGTTACCTGAAGCAACTGCTTTGTTTGATGAATCGGCAACACTGGCTTCGGTGTTAGTGGAATTAGATTTGGAAATGGCAGGTTGGTTTTTATCGTATTTTTGAATAATTTCTTTTGCCAAAGGTATAATGGGATGATTTGGTTCAGCTAACACCAGCTTGTTCAAAGCAACAGCCATAGTATCAATACTCACGGTTTTTCCGAGCGAAAGAGCCCGCAGGTATTCAAAACGGGGAATAAGGTCTTTATCTTTATATTCAGCTATTGCCTGGTTGCTGTAGAGTAAAACCATACGATATTGCCCGCGTTTAAAAGCCTGGTATGTTTCTTCATATAGCGAGGATGCACGGTTTTTACGGGCAAGTACATCTTTGTTGTATTCCGGATCCCTTATCAATTGTGCATAATCAGTCTCTCCATATTGATTCAGAATAATATCACTGTATTTTTTCGCCAAAGCGTCATCAGGTATTTGCTTCCCGATAAGGTACAACTGATAATAAATACGGTTTATATCTTTCAAATCAGGGAAACGGGTAGTGAGTTCTTCAAACGATTTAACTGAATGCGGTACATCATTCAACCCATCCTTATAAATATAACCCAGGTTGAGCAAAGCCGAAGCAATCTCTTTGTTGGATTCTGCTAATGCTTCAGGAGTTTTAGGTAGGCGGGCAATATAGGTTTGTGGTTTTTTAGGATCGGTCGAAGCTTTAAGCGTGTCAGATTTCTTAGATGATGTTAATGAATCACCGGACTTGGTTTGGTCAGAACTTACATCATCATATTGGGCAACTGCGCGTTTATTGGAAAGCCTCCAGTTGTCCTCCAGTTTCCGGCGGCCCCATTTGCGCAGGAACTCGGAATATCCGAAACTTATCGCCGAAGTGTTATAGAAATACCAACCACCAGATCCTATGCTTGAAATGTTTTCGTTACGAATATTCGGAACATTGCTTAAAATATTTGTTTCATTTAGCTGTTGTTCCTCCAGTTCCTTCTTTGCTTCTTCTTCTTTCGCAGCCTTATCAATTATTTTTTGAATTATCACTGCCAGTTCAGCATCAGGCATACGGGCAAGTTTCTGTAAACTATCCTCATATTGAACAACTCTCAGGTTCTTAACTAATTCGGTAAGGGTTAGAGTTTTCGAGCTGATAGCTGTAAAATCCGGATGTTCAAGCGGGAGGGTTTGCAAAGTGGTATCATAATAGGCGGCAGCCATTTCATAATTTTGCTTCGCGAAAAACATATCCGCCAATTGCAACGATGAGGATGACTTTTGATAATTATTCTTTGTGCTTGTGGCAACCGAAAGCTTCAGGTAGTGCATCACAAGCGAATCGTTATGGTCAAGGATTGCGAGTTCGGATAACGCATAGTATACCTGGTCGAAATACTCTGTATTTTTAGAGTCTTTCAACATTCGCCTGAGTTGTTTTTCCAGACCAGCTTTATCGCCGGTATTAATATCGAAGGATTTAGCCAGGTTAATGCGGGCATTAAAAACCATTTCGAAAGGGGCTGAACTTTTAATAACCTGGGTATAATAATCAGTGGCTTCAGCGAAATTCTTCTCTTTTTGCGCAATCTGACCGAGAATAAAGTTGATCCTGGCTTTAAGTTTTGAATCTGAAGTAAGCGTTAATCCTTGTTTCAGGTTTGTTTTTGCCGCAGCCAGGTTTCCCGAAACCAGGTAATAATCGGCATAAAGCAAGGGGATTTCACGACGTATTTTATATGGGGGCTTTTGCTTGGCCAATCGTGTTTCAAACTGTTCAATCTGTGAAGCCACATCATCGTACCGTTTTTGCTGAAGGTAAGTACGGATATACCACAACGACGCTTCGAGTTCAGTGGTAGTACCTGCGTATTGTTTTACCAGGTACTCCATGGTACGGCGCGAGTTAGAGTAGTCCTGTTTGTAGAATTGTGCCTTGCCGATCAGCAGATAACAATCATCAATCCATCGGTTGTGTTCCACATTTTTGAAAAACAGGGAATGTTGCGGGATTGCTATCCCCGCTTTATCGATTGCCCGGTCCATAGCGGAACCGATTTTGCGGGATTCTGTAACTGTGCCGAAATTGTAAACAGGCAGAATGAAATTATAATTGTCAGCAACGCTTTCTGCCAGATCAGATTTACCCGCCTTAAAACTCTCATTCCCGTTCCAGTAAACATTGTAATGCGTTGATAAATTATGATATACCCTTCGGGTAAATGTATTTTTTTTAGTGGAACATGAATACAATAATGCAATACCTGCAATAAGTAACGGTAAAAAAATAAAACGGATACTTAATTTTAATTTCAAAGGGGTGATATGTTTTTAGTTACCTGTTTGTATTTGCGAAGCTACAATACTAACTCAAAGAGTGCAAAAATATTTCATTTTTCCCAATTTCCTCATAAAAGGTTGCATTTACAACATTTAATTCGAAAAGTACCTTTTTTACATCCTGTTAACGGCCTTTTATGACGGTTGTGTAACCGTCGGAAATTAGATTGAAAAAGTATCCTTGTTAAAATAATTTTTCAGTTCAGAAACAATTTTTGCCTTATTCATTATTTTCAAATTATTTTAAAGGGCAGTATTACAGCTATTAGACTCAAATTTTAAGTACTTTTATGAAATTATATTTACAGTTTTCGTGCTGAATTTTTTTATTTTAGGTAGGTTTGCAAATTAATACTGTTGTGCGGTTTAAAAAACTATGGATATAAAATCGGAAAGAACAAAAATCTGGAAGTATTTATTGAGGCGTATCCGCGATAAATACAGGCTGGTACTTTTAAATGAAGAAACACTCGAAGAGCGTATTTCTTTCAAACTTTCGCGGCTGAATGTATTTGTTGCTATTGGCCTGATGTCGATTATCCTGGTCTTTATCACAACTTATATTATTGCGTTTACTCCTTTGAAAGAATATATCCCAGGCTATACCGATGTCACCCTACAGCGACGTATTTACGAGTTGCAGCTTCGTTCCGATTCAGTGGCGTTTGCCATGCGTACACAGGAGAAATACCTCGAAGGTCTGAAAAAAGTTCTCGGTGGCGATATTCCTAATGAGCGTGAGATGGCTACGGCTGATACAGCCAAAACGAGAAGTTATGGCAATATTAAGGATAAACATTCGCCGGAGGATTCACTGCTCAGAACCGAATACGATAACGCGAATAAATATACCCTTTTAAAGTCAGGTAAATCGGCTGGAAAAGGATCTACCATGCGGAATATCACTTTTTTTTCACCCGTTAAAGGAATTATTACAAGTGAATTTGATCCGTTACGCAAGCATTTTGGTGTTGATGTGGTGGCCGCCCGCGACGAAGTAATAAAATCCGTTCAGGATGGTACTGTCATTTTTTCGGGCTGGACTGTTGAAACCGGGTATGTAATTGCAATTCAACATCCAGGGAATGTGATTTCTATCTATAAACACAATTCAGTGTTATTGAAAAAAGAAGGAAATATAGTACATGCAGGCGAAACCGTCGCCATTATTGGCGAAACAGGCGAATTGTCGACTGGTCCTCATTTGCACCTGGAATTATGGATTAACGGAATTCCTGTAAATCCGAAAGATTACATAGTTTTTTAGTCGAACCAAATTGCATCTTTCTACTTCATCATTAACACAATACTATTTGTCAGGCTGAGTGGAAGCGAAGCCGATTTTAACTTTCTACCTATAACAATCACAGAACAAACACCTTACCGCTTTTGAAACGACGCATTGCCATACTTGGATCAACAGGTTCAATCGGGACACAGGCACTCGAAGTAATCAGGCAACATCCTGATAAACTGGATGTGGAAGTGCTGACCGCTCATTCAAACTCCCAGTTGTTGATCAGGCAGGCACTGGAATTTATGCCTAATGCCGTTGTAATTTCCAACGAAAGTATGTATCAGCGTGTTTTCGAAGCTTTGGATCCGTATGATATCAAGGTGTATTCAGGCGCGGCTTCCATGGAACAGATTGTTGAAATGGAGAGCGTAGATATGGTGTTGGTTGCCCTGGTAGGCTGGAGCGGACTGAAACCTACGCTGCGGGCTATCGAAGCCGGAAAACCAATTGCGCTTGCCAATAAGGAAACCCTCGTTGTTGCGGGAGAAATGGTTACAAAACTGGCTCTTGAAAAAGGCGTTAATATTTACCCTGTCGATTCAGAACACTCAGCCATATTTCAATGCCTTGCAGGTGAGTTTCATAATCCTGTCGAAAAAATTATTTTAACCGCTTCCGGTGGTCCTTTCCGTGGCATGACACGTGACCAGCTTCTCCGGGTTACCAAAGACCAGGCACTAAAACACCCGAACTGGAATATGGGTTGCAAAGTCACTATCGATTCGGCAACTCTAATGAACAAAGGCCTCGAAGTGATTGAAGCCAAATGGCTGTTTAACATGGATATACCGCAGATTGAAGTTGTGGTTCATCCGCAGAGTATCATTCACTCCATGGTGCAGTTTGCTGATGGCTCAATTAAGGCTCAGATGGGAATGCCTGATATGCGTTTGCCTATACAATACGCGCTTACTTATCCACATCGGGTTGCGTCACAATTTCCGAAATTCAGTTTCGACCAGTGCCTGCAGTTTACTTTTGAGAAACCCGATAAAGAAAATTTTCGCTGCCTGAACCTTGCTTATGAGGCAATTCGTGTGGGCGGAAACATGTCGTGCATTATGAATGCCGCCGACGAAGTTGCTGTTCACGCTTTTCTGCGCGAAGAAATTACATTCCTGCAAATCCCGGAGCTTATTGAACAGTGCATGTCGAAAGTCAGTATTATCAATAACCCTTCGTTAAGTGATTATGAAGCAACCGACACTGAATCCAGGGAAGTTGCAACAGAACTTATTGGCAGTTTCAGAAAATGATCTCTGTATAATTATTAATTCCCAGGTAAAAAGTTAAACCACGGAGGCACAGAGAGCACTAAGAAGCACGGAGGAATTTTAAAATCCTCACACAAATCTATCAGACAATCTTTTTATCAGTCATATGTGCGGTCTGAAGAATTTATTTAGATAACAAAGAGTAATTCTCATACAAATAAATACTAAAAAATCAACTTTGTGTACATCTGTGTAATCCGTGCCTCCGTGGTTAAAAACAGTTATTCACATTTATTTGATTTCAGTACTTCATCAAAGCCGGAACATCGAATTTTCTCCCTTTGAAATACATGTAGGAAAAAGCAGTAAATTTGCACTCCGTTTCAAACGGAATAATATTCATAAAATCTTAAGATCACACCTTATATGGTTATTTTAATAAAAGTAGTTCAGCTGCTTCTCAGTTTATCGATTCTCGTGATATTTCATGAGTTCGGGCATTTTCTTGCCGCTCGTATTTTTAAAACAAGGGTTGAAAAATTCTATCTTTTCTTCGATCCCTGGTTTTCTTTGTTTAAATTCAAGAAAGGGGATACCGAATATGGTATTGGCTGGCTTCCACTTGGCGGTTATGTGAAAATTTCCGGAATGATTGATGAATCCATGGACAAGGAAGCCATGAAACTTCCGGCTCAGCCATATGAATTCAGGGCAAAACCTTCGTGGCAACGACTGATTATTATGCTTGGCGGTGTAACCGTAAACGTATTATTAGCCATTGGTATTTATGTAGTTATGTTGTCCTGGTGGGGCGAACAATACCTTCCAAACTCAGAAGTAAAATACGGAATAACAGTAGACACACTTGGTCAGAAACTTGGCCTCCAGAATGGTGATAAGATACTTACACTCGATAACAAACCAGTTGAAGATTTTTTTAGAATTCCTGCTACAATCATACTCGAAAACGTTCAGGCTATTCAGGTTGAACGTGATAACCAGAAGGTTGAAGTTGTGATTCCTCGCGAATTGATATCCCAGGTTGTAAAGCATAAGTCGCCTGATTTTATTAGTGTTCGTATACCATTCGAAGCCGCTGATTTTGCCCCGGGATCGGGAGCTAAAAATGCAGGTATGAAAGTAGGCGATAAAATTATCGGGATTAACGGCCAGACTACTTTGTATTTTGATGAGTTCAAAGCAGTGGTTCAAAAACATAAAGGTGAAACAGCAAATGTCAGTGTTTTGCGTGGATCTGATACTGTTGCATTAGCCGTTAAAGTTTCGGATAGGGGATTAATTGGAGTTGCGCCAAAAACACCTGCGGGTTATTTTAAATTTAAAGAATATCACTACAATATTTTGCAGGCAATCCCGGCAGGAACGGTAAAAGCATACGAAAAAACTGCCGATTACCTCAAATCGCTGAAACTTCTGTTCAATCCCGAAGTTAAAGCTTACGAATCCGTTGGTGGATTTATCACCATCGGCAGTATTTTCCCATCTGTTTGGGATTGGGAATCCTTCTGGAGCCTGACTGCATTTTTATCCCTGATGCTTGCTGTTTTGAATATTCTGCCAATCCCTGCGCTGGATGGCGGGCATGTTATGTTCCTGCTATATGAGATTATAACCGGCCGCAAACCTAGCGATAAATTTATGGAATATGCCCAGATTACAGGGATGGTATTGCTTTTCGCACTACTGATCTTTGCAAATGGAAATGATATCGTGAAGTTATTCAGGTAAGGTTAGAAATTAAAGATAATATTAAAAATCCCGGATCGCTGTAATAGCAGTCCGGGATTTTCAATTTATGTTTTATTGACGGTATATTCTGTTATTTATCTTCCACTTTTTCACTTAATGATTTAAATCCTTTCCCAAGTATTTCGTACGCATCCAGTACAGCTATAAATGCTTCAGGGTCAATTCTATGCACATATTCCTCAAGCATAACCAATTCGCGCGGACTAACAACCGTGAAAATGATCTGCTTGCTTTCATGTTTATACATGCCTTCACCATTCAGGAATGTTCCGCCGCGTTTTAAATCACTGATTATACTGTCGCGGATTTCCGAATGTTTCTCCGAAATAATAAAAAGTGTTTTATCATACGAAAATCCATGCATCGCGGTATCAACCACTTTCCCGATTACAAAAATGGTAATCCAGCTGAACAATGGGATGCGCCAGTCTCCGAATGCAAAAAAACTAAGCACTACAATAGAGGAATCAACCATCATCATCAGTTGACCCAGTGGCATGCGTGTATATTTCTGCAAAATCATGGCTATCACATCAGAACCGCCACTGGTAGCTTTGGCTTTAAATGTAAAGGCTACTCCTATTCCTATGAATAAACCACCGAAAATACAGGAAACCAGAGTTTCGCCCGGAACCAAAGGTGATGATCCATAAAAATAGGATAATGTGTCAACATATACTGATGTAAGTACAAAAGCCACAACAGTTTTGGCACCAAATCGTGGTCCCAGGATCTTAATTCCTATTAATGTTAGCGGAATATTAAATGCAAGTGCTGTCAGTCCGATAGGTGTCCCAAGCAGGTGGTGAAGCATAATGGCAACACCATAAATACCTCCGGGAACAATTTTATCAGGACTTATAAAAAGTACATATCCAACTGCCACCAGGAATGTGCCTACGGCAATCAGCGCATAGGATTTGAACCATTTTAGCGAAAAAAGTTTTTCTTTTAGTAAAAAGGAAGTATCAACCATAGGTGTTTGCTTATTACAAGATATTTTTTTTAAAATTAGAAGTTTGATTGCCATTTAAATTTAAAATCTCAAATCTCAAAATCCAAGTCCCAAAATCCAAGTCCCAAATCCTGCGATCCCAACCCATTTACCAAAATAACAATTGAATGACCATTGAATGACAACTGAATGACTGAGTCCCAAAACCCCATACCTCAAACCCCAAAACAACTATTGAATGACCACTGAATGACCACTTAATGACCATTGAATGACAACTGAATGACCATTGAATGACCACTGAATGACTGATTCCCTAACCCCCAACTCCAACCCCCTAATCCTCTAGCTTTTCTTTCAGCGATTTAAACCCTTCCCCCAGTATCTCATTGGCTTCGAGTACAGTAAGGAAGGCAGTCGGGTCAATTTCATGGATATACTCCTGGAGTAGTGCCATCTCACGACGGTTAACAACAGTAAAGATTATAGTTTTATCAGAGCCATTATACATGCCTTTCCCGGGAATATACGTTCCGCCCCGATGCAGGTCATTGATAATACGGTCGCGGATTTCAACAAATTTATCGGAAATAATAAACAGCGTTTTATCTACACTCATTCCCTGCAATACAATATCAATGGTTTTGCCGGTAACATAAATTACAATCCAGGAGTATAAAGGTATTTTCCAATCAGCGAAAACTACCAGCCCAATTAGTACAATTCCCGAATCTACATAAATCATCAGTTGTCCGAGTGGCATTTTAGTATATTTTGCAAGTATCATCGCAACAATATCCGATCCGCCAGAAGTTGCTTTTGACTTAAATATAAGTCCAAGCCCTAAACCTACCAATACTCCTCCGAAAATAGACGACAACAGCGCATCTCCAGCAACCAGCGGAGCTTCGCCAAACATATAAGTAATCAGATCCATAAATACCGAAGTGAGCACAAATCCTACAACGGTTTTAACTCCAAACCTTGGGCCTAATATTTTAACACCTATAATAGTAAGTGGAATATTCATTATAAGCCCCATTAAACCGATTGGCAGCCCCGAAGGTGCCCACGAGAACATTCCTTCAGTCATATAATGAATTACGATAGCAATACCGTAAACTCCACCGGGAACGATTTTATAAGGTGAAATGAAGAAAACAAATCCAGCTGCCAGTATTATTGAACCAATAACAATGAGGCTGTAGCTGATAAACCATTTTTTTGAGAATATTTTCTCAGGCCGAAAGTCCATAAAATCAATATTTTAACTTTAAAATTCTATTATTTTAATGAGCATGCAAATTTCGTCAGATATTTCGGGATACCAACACTATTATAAATAAATTTATCCTATTGTTTTTTAGCCAGCCATGAGCTCTCATTTAGCACAATTTCCCTTGACAAATAATTCGAACAACCATCGGAATTGTAATTTCGGAAAATTATTTTCAGATCAAAACACGTGTTTAATTGGATTCATTTATCACTAATAAACAATGATGCACTATGTTATTTCCGTTAAGCATTAAAATAACTTTCTTTTGTTAAAAACAAATTGAATGATTTCTTGGTTAAATGGTGGCTAAACCTTTTTTTTTATTACTTTAGCACGTTTTTTCAACATACCTATGCATTCAAGACCATCTATGCGTTTAGTCTTTATTGTTTTTCTGTTACTGGCGTTTACAGTCGGAGTTAGAGCGCAGCAGGATCCTCAGGTTACGCATAATATGTTCAATCATGCATTTGTAAATCCGGGTTCTTACGGTTTAAGTGATGGCGTTACGGTAACAGGTATTTTCCGCGAACAATGGGTTGGGTTCAAAGATGGTCAGGGTAATAAAGTTTCGCCTGAAACCTTTTTATTAAACGCGGAAGCACCGGTTAAATTTCTGCGCGGTGGAATAGGAGTGGGAATAGCACAGGACAAAGAAGCTTTTACTAAAAATATGCTGCTCAAATTAGGCTATGCCTATCATCTTAACATAGGCAATGGCAAGTTAGGAATAGGCGTTAATGCTAACTTTAATAATAAATCAATAAGTAAGGAAAAATTTATTGCAACTGATGGAGTTGATACCGACCCGGTTCTTTCAGGGCTTACTTCAGATGGTGTTATGATCAGCGATATGTCAGTAGGCTTGTTTCTGAAAAAACCACGTTATTATATCGGACTTTCTTCGACCCAGGTTTTTCAGACTAAAAAATCGCCTACAACTTCCACGGGTATAATTCTTTACCAAAACGTGCGTCATTATTATTTTACTGGTGGTTATGATATTACGCTTCCTGCTTTCCAGGGATATGTATTTACACCTTCAGTCTTTCTGAAATCGGATGGAAATATTATACAAACCGACTTTAATCTTATGGCTAAGTACAATAATAAAGTATGGGGAGGGTTAGGCTATCGTATTAATGATGCTGTTTCACTGATGGTAGGAGTAGCTTACAAGGATATTGAGATCGGTTATGCTTATGATGTTCCTACAAGTAAGGTGGCTGCTACGGGTAGTCACGAGATTATGGTTCGATACAGATTTAAGTTAGAACGGGAAAAAACACGTACCGGATATAGAAATACCCGTTACCTTTAGTAAAAAAAGACATAAATAGATAGTCCAGTATTAAAATTTCTTGGACTTGGATAATAAAGAATACAACTTGTCGTTAATTGCATACTGAAATGATGTCATCAATTGCTAGTAATATAGTTAAATCAATGGGTGAAAGATCAGGTTTTCTACTATCGAAAAACTAAAAGTAATGTTGGAATTTACGTATTTAATGGCAGAAGTTGACTCAAAACAAACAACACAGCAATGAAAAAACTGCTTTGCATTTCACTGATTGCAATACTTTTTGCCAGCTGCAGTAATAGCGGAAATGGTGAACTTATAGGCGTTCAATCCCGGGAAAAATTTTATCAGCCCGATCCCTTTGGAATGGCATATGTGCCACTGGGAAGTTATACAATGGGAACGGGAGATCAGGATGTGCCCTACGCGCATCTGAACAATCCACGTACCATAACGGTAACGGCATTTTACATGGACGAAACTGAAATTACCAATAACGAATACCGTCAGTTCGTTTATTGGGTGAAAGATTCTCTTGCCCGCCGGATCCTTGGTGAAATAAATCCCGATGAATTCCTGATTTCGGAAAACAAAAAAACAGGTGAAGTCTATGATCCTCCGTACCTCAACTGGGAAGCTGAGCTGGAATGGGATACCGAAGAAAACCGTGATGCGTTGGAACCTATGTTCCTGCCTGAAAATGAAAGATTTTACAGGAAAAAAGAAATAGACACACGTAAACTCTTTTACGAGTACTACTATATAGATTTGCTTGCAGCATCCAAAAAAGACTATTCACAGTCCGGGGATACGAAAAATGCAAACTTTGCAAACCGTCCGCAAGGGATGAAAGATCGTTCGGTTTATGTACGCAAGGAAGTTATCAATGTATATCCTGATACACTTTCATGGCTTCACGATTATGCATACAGTTACAATGACCCTGTTGCACAGCGTTATTTCTGGCATCCGGCCTATGATAACTATCCTGTAATCGGAGTAAGCTGGAAACAAGCCAGTGCATTCTGTGTTTGGCGTACACGATTACTGGAATCCTTCCTGCAACAAAAGAAAACTGCAATTCCTAATGAATTCCGGCTTCCTACTGAAGCTGAATGGGAATGGGCTGCTCGCGGAGGTAATACAATGAGTCCGTACCCATGGGGTGGACCTTACACAAGGAACGACAAAGGTTGTTTCCTGGCCAACTTTAAACCATTGCGTGGAAATTATGCTGATGATGGTGGCGCACGTACTATTATCGTAGCACATTATCCTGCTAATGATTTCGGCCTTTATGATATGTCAGGGAATGTATCCGAATGGTGTGCCGACGCATACGACGAATCAGCCAGCCAGTTTACCTGGGATATGAACCCTACTTATATGTATAATGCTAAAGACGATGATCCTCCTTTAATGAAACGTAAACTTGTACGCGGAGGTTCATGGAAAGATATAGCTTATTACCTGCAGGTATCGACCCGTGCTTACGAATACCAGGATTCGTCCAAATGTTATATTGGCTTCCGCTGTGTTCAGGACTTTATGGGACGCCAGAAAGACGATAATCCTGCCAGAGCTTCAAGGATTTATAACTAAAATCAAATGTTACTTTTTGAGTGTTAGTTTATTAATACTCAGTAAATGTCATTAATCACTTCAATATATTTCATCATGAGTTTTTCAAGTTTCGTAAGTAGTAAAGGGTATAAAAACTTTATGGCAAAGTTGTATGGTATAGGCGCTGCTGTTGTAATTATGGGAGCACTATTCAAAATTATACACTTACCATATGCAAATGAGATGCTTATGCTGGGTTTATCAACCGAAGCAATTATCTTTTTCTTTTCGGCATTTGAAAACCCGCATGTTGAACCCGATTGGAGCCTTGTATATCCTGAATTAGCCGGAATGTATCACGAAGGCAAACCAGGGACCCCAGGTTCTATCAAAAGGACTGCATCAGGCAAAACTGTTACACAGGATCTTGATGATATGCTTTCCAAAGCAAAAATAGGTCCGGAACTTATTGAAAGCCTGGGCGACGGAATGCGGAAAATGAGCGAGAATGTAAGCAAAATGTCAGATGTTACCAGTACGGCTGTTGCTACTGAGGATTTTGTTAAAAATGTAAAAGACGCTGGTAAATCAGCCGGTGAATTATCCTCATCCTATAAAAGAGTTAGCGATGTTCTTCAACAGGATGCCGTATCTGTTGGGGATTTTTCAACAAGTATAAAATCTGCCGCAGCTTCAGCAGGTGATCTGGCAACAGTGTATACCGAAGTATCGTCGGCTATTAAAAAGGAAATGACAGCTACCGAAACATTCTCCAATAGTATGGCTTCAGCCACTGAATCGGCAAACAGATTATCTGAAAAATATAATATCTCTGCCGAATTATTAAGTAAATCTGCCGAAATGTTAAACTTCAGTGCAATCGACAGTAAAGCTTACAATGACCAGCTACAGAAAATTTCGGGTAACCTGGCCGCTTTAAATACTATTTATGAAGTGCAGCTGAGGAGTTCCAATGAGCAGATTGAAACCACCAACCAGCTCAGGTCTACTGTTGGTTCATTCCTCAACAGTATGAATGAATCCTCTTCGAATATGAGCAAATATCAGCAGGAAATAGATCAGCTTACCAAGCGTGTAAGTGCTCTCAACCAGGTTTACGGTAATATGCTTACTGCTATGAATGTAAATCTTGTTAAATAACCTGTTATCCAACAATTTAACTAAATAACACAACACTGAAAACGCTTAAATATGGCTGGATATAAGGAGACGCCAAGGCAAAAAATGATCGGGATGATGTACCTGGTCCTAACGGCCTTACTGGCACTCAATGTGTCTGTTGAGATTCTGAATGCTTTTCTGGTAGTGAACGAAAGTATGGAAACTACCAACAAGACTTTCAACAGCAAAACAACGGATTTTTATCAAAGTTTCGAACGACAATTCCAAAATGAACCTGACAAAGTTGGTGCATATTGGGAAAAAGCTAAACAGGCACGCCAGCTTTCTGACGAGATGAAAGCGTATATCAATAATGTGAAATATGAAGCAATTGCCAAGTCCGAAAGAATCCCTCTGGATTCAGCAAAAGTAAAACCTCTTTACCTCATGGGCTCCAAAGATAAATATGATGAAACAACCGTATATTTTATCGGTGGATCAAGCGATGGATCGAAAGGGAAAGCCGGCGAAATGAAGAATAAAATTGCTAAATTCAAAGCGGATCTTATCAATCTGGTAGATGCGGCTGATCGTTCTAATATCAAATTAGGTCTTGATCTTAAAGGACCTTTTTATGATGCCGACCATAAGGAACAAAACTGGGAAATGCATAATTTTTACCACACTATTCTGGCAGCTGATGTTACAATTTTAAATAAACTGGTTGCGGAAGTACAAAATGCTGAACTGGATGTTGTTACGCACCTGAGAAGTAAGATTGGCGCAACCGACTTTAAGATTGACCAGGTCGGTGCTACTGTAGTACCTAAAAGCCAGTATGTATTTATGGGCGAAAATTACGAAGCTGAAGTATTTGTTACAGCCCGCGATTCCAAACAGGAGTTTACAGCAAATATTGGTGGACTTAGAACAAGCCAGGATGGTGTAATAAAAGTATCACTCCCGGCTACCTCTCCTGGACAAAAATCTATACCAGGAATTGTTAATATGAAGAAACCTGATGGTACCATAGTGGCAACAAAGGTAACATTTGATTATATTGTTGCTCCTCCTTCATTATCCGTATCGGCAACTAAAATGAATGTTTTCTATATTGGTGTTGATAACCCGGTCATGATTTCTGCCGGTGGTGTATCCCCTGATCAGATCAATGCAAGCATTACCAATGGTTCTATTGCACGTAATGGCGGTGAATGGGTAGTCAGGCCTGCTACTGTTGGTAAAGCTTCAGTATCAGTAAGTGCTAAACTTGGTGACCGCATGAAAAGTATGGGCGCGGTGGAATATCGTGTTAAGAATGTTCCAAGTCCTGAAGCCTTTATTGCCAATACCAATGGCGGTGCAGTAAGTAAGGATCTTGTGATTGCATCAGGAGCCATTATTCCCCGTATGCCAGCAGACTTTGAGTTTAACCTGAATTTTGTGGTTACAACTTTTAAATTTTCAGGCAATCGTAAAGGTGATATTCAGGACTATACCAGTAATAATAATAGTCTGACACCTCAGATGAAGGAATTTATAAAAGGAGCACGCCGGGGTGATAAAATAATTCTGGAAGACATCTTTGCCAAAGGTCCTGATGGTAAAACACGTAAATTGAACTCTATTGTACTTACACTTCAATAAATCATAAGTTTTTAAACTGATGAAAAAGAATATCCTGATTATAGCCATACTGTTGCTCTTCATTGCTGTTAGCAGCAAAGCGCAGCAAATATTAAACACACCTCCCCGCGATGGTGTTGTTGACAGAACTGAGAAGATAGATAAGAAACCTATTGCGTATCCCTGGATCAGAAATGCTGATTATGTTTGGGAAAAACGTATATGGCGGGTTATTGATATGCGCGAAAAAATGAACCAACCCATGTATTATCCTGAAACTCCGCACAACAACTGGCGTAGCTTTATGACTATTATGATGGATGCTATTAAGGAAGGGAGCCTTACAGCATATGATGCGTCATCTCCAACTGACGAGTTTATATCACCAATGTCATTCAAAGAACTGATGTCGAAAGTGGAGAAAGCTGATTCTATGCAATTACAACGCTCTTATCCTCCTTACGATTTTTACGATACGGTAATTACTAAAAAATTAAATACTACTGATATTAAGAAACTCAGACTTAAAGAAGACTGGTTTTTCGATAAGCAGCGTTCGATGCTGGAAGTGCGCGTCATAGGTATTTGCCCGATAATTGATGTGTTTAACGAAGATGGAACGTATCGTGGACAGAAAGCGCTTTTCTGGATTTATTTCCCTGAAGCCCGTCCAATATTAGCTAAATCAGAAGTGTTTAACCGGTTTAACGGCGCGGCAAAGCTCACTTATGATGATTTTTTCTGGAAACGTATGTTTAGCAGCTATGTTTATAAAGTAGATAATCAATACGATAGAAAGATTTCGGAGTACGCCACAGGTATGGATGCTATACTTGAATCAGAACGTATCAAGGAAGACCTTTTCAACTTCGAACAGAACCTCTGGGAATATTAGGAAGTTATCAGTTCTTTCTATAATATTATAAAGAATTTAAGATAAACAGCAGGCAACTCTTCAGGCATGGAGAGTTGCTTTTGTTTTTATACTTTTGTGGGAAGATTAAAATGAGAGAGGTATTCTCGTAATATTCGGTTATTATTACTTTAATACCTGATCAATTTATTTGAAGCTTTGACAAACTAATATATGCCACAGATTTCGCGGATTTCACAGATAATATTCATTTTTATGTTCAGGTTTCATTTAATTAATCCTGCCGAAAGCAGTTTTATCTGCGTAATCTGGTGCGCCACGAGGCGTGCGTTTATTAAAACAAATACCTATAAGGATGAAAGAACCTTACAACCCAATTTGCCGTTCAGGTTGAAGACCGCCCGACGCACTGTCAGGAAACGAGCTTTGTGAAGCTTG
>CAIRMR010000095.1 GCA_903879715.1 uncultured Bacteroidales bacterium | reverse complement strand
TTTGAAGAAGATGTGGGTATAGATAAAACGCAAAACCTGATACAAGGGGTTCTTTTCTGAAAACGAATAAATTGAAACCTAAAACCCTGATATATTTATACCTTTACTTCAATTACAAAACGTTTAGGACAGTATTGGTTTTCGAAGTACAAATAAGTTAAATATTTAACCAGCATGTTAAAACCACAATACTCCGGTAATTTTTTATTAACCGCAAGGACGCAAAGTGTTAAAGCACAGAATGTCAATATTTTAAGACGCAAAGACCAAATTTCGTATCTTACTGATAATTAATTGTTTGGAATTTATTATCTGACTATTGAAAACCACGGAGACACAGATTTCACTGATGAAACACGGAAAAACATAAATAACGAAATCTTTTTTGTAGTTCCGCCGTTACTTTGCATAAAAATAATATTGCAGTATTTTCTCTGTGTTTCTCCATGTTCTCTGTGCCTCCGTGGTAAAAAATCTCTCCAATGAAAAATATCCCTTTCAATGCATATTGGGTAACTGAAGAATCTGACGGTTCCTTTAAAAGCCAAATTATCCAACGATCTACAGATGATCTTCCGCAAAACGAAGTTCTTATCAAAGTCTCCTATTCATCCCTGAATTATAAAGATGCGCTGTCAGCCACCGGGAATAAGGGTGTTACCCGCCGTTATCCTCACACACCGGGTATTGATGCAGCCGGAACAGTAGTTGAAAGCAATTCCGGTAAATTTCAGCCTGGCGACCAGGTAATTGTTACCGGTTACGACCTAGGAATGAATACTGCAGGAGGGTTTGGTGAATATATCAATCTCCCTGCTGAATGGGTGGTTACATTGCCTCCCGGATTAAGCCATAAAGAAAGCATGATCCTTGGAACTGCCGGTTTCACAGCCGCACTTTCGATACATCATCTTATACGTTGTGGACAAAAACCTGAAGATGGACCATTACTTGTTACCGGAGCAAGCGGTGGTGTTGGAAGTATTTCCGTTGCAATTGCGGCAAAACTGGGATTTAATGTCACGGCTTCAAGCGGCAAGACGGATCAGCACGAGTATCTTAAAAAATTAGGAGCACAAACAATTATTAGCCGAACAGAAGTTGATGATCAGTCGGGTCGGATGCTATTACGCCCGCAATGGGCCGCTGCTATTGATACTGTTGGAGGAAATACACTGGCAACCATCCTGAAATCACTTAAATCGCATGGCAATGTTGCCAGTTGCGGAAACGTGGCTTCTCCCTTGCTTAATACCAGCGTTTTTCCGTTTATTTTAAACGGAGTTAATCTGCTGGGAGTAAATTCAGCCACCACACCCATGCCTTTGAGATTGAAGTTATGGCAGAATCTTGCAAACGAATGGAAGCCTGATTTTCAATGTATTGAAACAAAAACTGTAGGATTGGATGAAATTCATTTAAGTATAGAAAAGATTTTAAAAGGAGAAATAACCGGACGGGTAATTCTGGAACATAAACAAAATTTATAATCGCTTGGTTTACAAAGAAGTATTTACAACAACCTTTCAGAACAAGCATAATTGCAGCTTTTTTGTACATTTGAGCCGCGATAAAATATCAAGAAATTAACTTCTCAATTTATTATCATGCCTAAAGTTAAAGTTGCGCTGGTGCAAATGAGTTGCACATCGGGTAAAGAAGGTAACCTGCAAAAAGCAATTGATAAAGCCAGGGAAGCTGCTGCCCAGGGCGCTCAGATTGTTTGCTTCCAGGAACTTTTCACTTCACTGTATTTTTGCAACGAAGAGAATTACGACAATTTCCTGCTGGCTGAAACCATCCCGGGTTCCATAACAAATACATTAGGTGATCTTGCCAAAGAACTTGGAATTGTGATCATTGCATCTTTATTTGAAAAACGCGCACAGGGTTTATACCACAATACCACTGCCGTATTGGATGCCGATGGAACTTACCTTGGCAAATACCGCAAAATGCATATTCCCGATGACCCGTCGTTCTACGAAAAGTTTTATTTCACGCCCGGCGATCTTGGTTATAAAATTTTTAAAACGAAATTCGCTACCATCGGAATCCTTATTTGCTGGGATCAATGGTATCCGGAAGCAGCCCGAATCACTTCGCTGATGGGAGCTGAAATCCTGTTTTACCCGACTGCCATCGGTTGGGCCACTTCGCAGGATGAAGTCACTAATATTGAACAGCACAATGCCTGGCAAACAATTCAGCGTAGCCATGCGGTAGCCAATGCAGTACATGTGGTTAGTGTTAACCGTGTCGGGATGGAACAGAATGGAGCCATGAAATTCTGGGGCGGATCGTTTGTGAGCAATCCTTTCGGAACGTTGCTCTATGAAGCTTCACATGATAACGAAGAGCTACATATTCAGGAACTGGATTTAAATGAAACAGATCGATACCGGACACATTGGCCTTTTTTACGTGACAGAAGAATTGATTCATATCAGCCAATAACCAAACGCTATATTGACGAAGACTAACTTTCCGACTATAGATTTTTGGGAAATAGCTACTCAATATTCCTACTCATAAATATTTATCTTTGTAACATGAACCTAACCATTCCGGAAATCAGTCAAAAGACTATGCCTTTGTTGCGTAAGTATGGTATACTTTCAGCTTCAGTTGTAGGTTCAGTTGCCAGAGGTCAACAAACATCAAAAAGTGACATTGATATTGTTATCGACGTTATACAACCTATAAGCCTGCTGACTTTCGCAAGGATCAAACTTGAACTTGAAGAAATACTACAGACAAAAGTAGATTTGATTGAACGTTCTGCTTTAAAACCAAGAATCAGGAAATATTTATTACAAGACGAAATTACGCTTTCAGTCTAAAGATAAAACGCTACATTCTTGTTTATCTTGGTGATATTCTTGAGTCGGTTGCATGCGTTGAACACTGCTCAAACATGAAGCTTTTATCCTTTTGGCTGGTGGTAGGTTGGCAGATATTTTGTACCTTTGATAAGTGAAAAGACCTGAGAAAATATTAGTTGATATTGAGATCGACAAATTAACCAATTCCATTGAGAATTCGGCTTCAGGTGATGTTTTTGACACAGACATTTTTCAACTTTATAGTAATGACACCAAACAAATAAACAAAGCAGTTTGGCAATTTAATTGGCAAGAGCAGTTAAAACTTAATGACCGGGAAACATACAAACTTGTAATTAGAAATAATCCAAAAATCATTCAAGGTTTAATTAGTATAAGTGACCTTGGTGACCATATCTATATGCACTTGATTGAAAGCGCAAAATTCAACAAGGGAAAGACGAAAATTTACACAGGTGTCCCTGGCAATTTAGTTGCTTTTGCTTGTAAACTTTCTTTCGATAAAGGCTATGACGGCTATCTCGCTTTTGATGCTAAGACAGTTTTGGTTCGACATTACCAGGAGACATTATTTGCAACTCATTATAAGGGAACGAAAATGATAATTGAAACTCCTGCTGCAAACAGATTAATTAATCAATACTTTAAAAAATAGCGATGGGACTAATCAGGGAACCTAAAAATGTTGATTTCACAGTTATTGACAAACCTTGGACAGAAGAAGAGCGCAAGGAATTTAGTGCTTACATCAAAATGAGAAAGGAACAGCAAAAAAAGAAGGTCAAAAAGATTACTCCGCATAAGGAAGTGGCTTCCTGATAGACTTTTTTTTGTGAGAATTAAACGCTGTTCGCCAACAAAGTCTATAACAATCGGGGAGTTTTGAAATATTTTTGAAACTTCTTAGCCTTTACATTTATTCCCCAAAAAATTGGGACAGGCTGTTATGGTTTACAGTTAACCACTACGCATATCGCGAAGCGTTTTCATAAGTTCTGCCGAACAGTCCACAACTCATATAGCTTTACTATTAAAACAACAAATACTGGCTATTCTCGAAATTTTTACAGCAGAATAGCTAATTATAAAACCACTCCTTATTCAAATGATTCTCGAACACCCTACACCCAAAGAATTGGGATATAAATTTCCCGCCGAGTTTGCTTTGCATTCGGCAACTTGGTTAAGCTGGCCACATAACGTTGATACCTGGCCGGGGAAAATCGAGACTATTTTCCCATCCTATTCGCTGTTTATTAAAGAACTCACCAAAAGTGAAATAGTCTGCATCAATATAGCAGATGAAGCCATGAATGCCATAGCTGTTAGTCATTTGCAAAAGGCTGATGTCGATTTATCGAAAGTTGAATTCTTCTTGAATCCAACCAACGATGCCTGGTGCCGTGATCACGGACCGGCTTTTCTGATTAATCCTGATGCCACACAGAAGAAAGTTATTGTGGATTGGGGCTATAATGCCTGGGGAAATAAATATCCGCCTTTCGGTCTGGACGATGTAATCCCAACACTTATTGGAAAACAATTGAACATCCCGGTTTATTATCCCGGAATTGTGATGGAAGGCGGCTCCGTTGAATTCAACGGGAAAGGAACTCTGTTAACATCCAGGTCCTGCCTTTTAAATCCGAACCGAAATCCGCATCTCAACCAGTCACAGATAGAAGAATATCTTTTCAATTATTATGGGGTGGACCAGATCCTATGGATTGATGAAGGCATTGTAGGTGATGATACTGACGGTCACGTGGATGATACGGTTCGTTTTGTAAATGAAGACACTGTTGTAACTGTAATTGAAGGAAACGCAACCGATGAAAACTACAAGCTGTTGCAGCATAATCTAAAGCAACTTCAGCAAATGCGTTTACTCAATGGCAAACAACTGAATATCATTGAACTTCCTATGCCGGATAAACTGGTTTACGAAGGCCAGCGACTACCCTGCTCGTATGCCAATTTTTACATCGCAAACAAGTCGGTTATTGTCCCGATTTTTCATAGTAAAAATGATGACAAAGCTTTGCAGATTATACAGCAATGTTTTCCTTCGAGAGAAGTTGTTGGCATAGATTCAACCGATATCATCTGGGGCCTCGGAAGTTTCCATTGCCTCAGCCAGCAGGAACCTTTTGTTTGAGAGTTAGTTAGAACCTCTGACTTTTATTTAATAAAATGATTTAAGAACAAGGATTAACGATCTAAAATTTTTGATTTGAATTTTAATGTGATGCAACTTCTTAAATCAAAAATCGATGTTCCTTGTTCTTAAATCAAAAAATAAACAATTTTCAATAACTTTTCTCAGCTCTACCAAAGTTTCTCTTTTCGCTCAATCTCCAATTCTCACTTCGCCTTGTCGCCCTTCGCCCCTCCTCTTAACCATCCATAACCACCCAAAAACCCAAAACAACAATGAAATCCATGAAAATCATCGCCCTCCTCACCTCTCTTTTCGCAGGATCTTCCCTTTTCGCTCAGGACTGGGCCAATTTCGAGCGTTACCGTGCTGCCAATGAAAAACTGGCTCCACCTGCAAAAGGTGAAAACCGTGTAGTTTTTATGGGTAATTCCATTACCGATGGATGGGTTTATGTAGATTCTGTCTTTTTTGCCGGAAAACCATACATCGGCCGCGGAATAAGCGGGCAAACCACTCCACAAATGCTGGTGCGTTTTCATGCAGATGTTATTGCGCTGAAACCTGCCGTTGTGGTTATCCTGGCCGGAACCAATGATATCGCCGGGAATACCGGTCCAACCACGCTTGAAATGATCATGGATAATATTATGGGCATGAGCGAAATGGCAAAGGCAAACGGTATTAAAGTGGTGCTAAGTTCGGTGCTGCCGGTTTTTGATTATCCATGGAAACCGGGACTTCAGCCTGCCGGAAAAATTATCAGCCTGAATAAGATGATAAAAGATTACGCGGATAAAAACGGTTGCATTTACCTTGATTATTTTTCATCCACAGTGGATGAAAGGCAAGGATTTAAAGCTGCGTTATCAGGAGATGGCGTGCATCCCAACCTTGCTGGTTATAAAGTAATGGGACCGTTGGCTGAAAAAGCAATTGCGGAAGCGCTGGCTAAAAAATAAAACCGACTACTTTAATTTGTACTTTTTTCCAATGACGTTTGAGGATCATTGCGGCTAAAGCATGCCGCAAGGAAGGTTTTCAAGAAATAAAAAAAAGAGAATCTCTCACTTTTATACTTATATTTACATCACAATAATCAAACGTTATTATTGCTCGTTTAAAAACCGGGTTTTCATTCAGAATTAATTGTATCATGTCCTGTAACTATTTTCAGATTTATGCATCAAATGATTGTTTTCCTTGTAAAACGTTGTATCTATCAGGCTCCTAAAGTAATCCTATGAAGAAAGCTGAAACCAAGAAGCATCATTTTGTTCCAAAAACGTATCTGAAGAATTTCGCCACCTGGAAGAATGAGGATTACTATGTGAATATCCTTAAAAAAGTTGAGGCTTACGATACGATTATTGAAAGTAAAATCAGTGATATCTGTGCTGAAAATCATATTTCAAAGCCTGATGGAAATCATAAATCAAAACAAAAACTGGAAGACATTTATACGGATATTTTTGAAAATCATTACGATAAGCTATTTTCAGTACTGACTGATGACAAAATTCTGGAAATCACGGATGAACTGAAGAAAGCGATTGTTTCGGCAGTTGTAACCATGTTTTATAAGACAAAAAAGTGGACCGACCTGTTGGGTTATCATGCTGACGGGGATACAAACAAGATAGACCAACTGAGGAATCAATTTAAAGTGGATCATTATTTCAATTCAAAAGGTGCGCAGGTAGGTTTTCAAAATAAAACACTTGAAGAACTGGAAGTCAGCCATAAAAATATAACGCGTATTCCTTTAATTATAACCCAGCTTAAAGTCGCGCTCAAGCTTATCGAGGCAAAGCAGTTTGATTGCATTAATGTGTATAAAATAGCCGATGGCAGCGAATTTATCACTTCTGATAATCCTGTTCTTGCCATTAATATGCAGAAAATGAGAACCATGCATTTTGATATTGAAAACGCTTACTACCTGCCCATCAGTAACAAATACCTTATTGCCATTTTTCCAAAGGAAGAGCTTCCCTCGCAGAATAAAATAATCCGGCTTATGATAAATAAGGAATGGGTTGAGAGTTTTAATACGATGCAATTGTTTCAAAGTGATAAATGTATAATCGGATCGGTCGAGGCGATAAAGAAAACAATGGGAAATTAGAATTATACATTCCTCCCACTTATCAACATTTCCCCCGGTTGATAACTTTTTTCCGTATTTTACCTAAATAAATTCATCTGAACCGGTCCGTTTTGGTTAAAATGAAAAATTATTAACTGCACATTTTCAGCAGATTGCGAATCGATCGACCTATTTAAGAATGCTGTTACTTAATTTAGAGAAATTCTAAATTACTGCTATATCAATTTTTGTACATATATAATAATAACAATTCAATACTTTTGCGGCCTCGAAACCGTCACAAATAAAGTTAAAATATGGATAGCAGCGCTTTAGTGCTTTTCTTTATTGTTGCCGTGGTACTGGTGGGAGGAGCTATGCTTTTCTCCAGTTTTGTACCGCCAACATCCTATAACCCAGCCAAATTCGAGCCTTACGAATGCGGTATTGAAACCATCGGAGGCTCCTGGTTACAATACACAGTAGGCTATTACCTGTTTGCAATTATCTTCCTGATTTTCGATGTGGAAACCGTTTTTGTTTTCCCATGGGCAGTGGTAATGAAGAACGGCGGAATAACCGCTTACGTTGAAATTTTAATCTTTTTCTTCATTTTAGGTCTTGGCCTTTTATATGGCTGGAAAAAACACGCATTGAAATGGGAATAACATCAAAAAAAGAATTTGAGAAAAACGACTTCCCGATTCTGGATTCATACGAGGGAGGCAGCATAATACTCACACAGCTTGACGCACTTGTTAATTGGGCCAGGTCCAATTCAGTCTGGCCCTTAACTTTCGGTACACGTTGTTGTGCCATCGAATTTATGGCAGTAGGCGCTTCGAGGCATGATATGGCTCGTTTTGGTTACGAAGTAGCCCGCGCTACCCCACGCCAGGCTGATATGATCATTATTTCGGGTTCCATCAATTATAAGATGGCTCCTGTTTTAAAACGTTTGTACGATCAGATTGCAGATCCTAAATATGTAATTGCAATGGGAGCCTGCGCGGTATCCGGCGGACCTTTCTATTACAATTCCTATTCTATTGTAAAAGGAGCCGACCACGTGATTCCTGTAGATATATATGTACCCGGCTGCCCGCCTCGTCCCGAAGCACTTTTGTATGCTTTCCTGCAGTTGCAGAAAAAAATCAAAAGAGAGAAAAACTTCAAGAAGCAGATCAAGAAATAGGAAAAAGGGCACAGTATCGCGAGGAGGAACGACGAAGCGAACTTAGCCCTTTCCGAAAATATTCAGGCCATGACAAACGAACAACTTATAGAACAGCTTACATCTGCAAACCCGGATGCAGTCGTGAAACAAGGCAGCCAGTATCCTGAAATTACTGTTGCCCACGACAAACTGCATGCGTTTATGCAAAACATCAAATCCGACAGCAGCCTGGCATTCGATTACCTGGTTTGCGAAACCGGAGTTGATTACCCGACATTTATCCAGGTAGTTTACCATCTTGAATCCACTGCTCACAGGCACTTCATGGTTGTAAAAGCCAATACCGAAAACAGGGAAACAGCAACCTTGGATACCGTTGCGGATATCTGGCCAACTGCCGAATTCCACGAATGCGAAATCTATGATTTGCTGGGAATTAGATTTAACAACCATCCAAATCTCCGTCGTTATTTCCTCGACGACACCTGGGGACACCCGCTTCGCAAAGATTTTCATGATGATATTCACGTTGTAGAAAGATAGTTATGGCCGAATTCAGTGAAAAATATATAGTTACCGACGAGATCAAGGCTGACGAGTATCTTGTTAATATAGGTCCTCAGCACCCGAGTACACACGGTGTTCTGCGTTTACTTACCAGGCTCGAAGGCGAAATTGTGCATAATGTAGAACCGCATATCGGCTACATTCACAGCGGCATCGAAAAGATGACCGAAGCCCTCTCCTACCCCCAGATTGTTCATCTTACCGACCGTATGGATTACCTGTCGGCTCATATGAATAATGAGGCTGTTTGTCTTTGTGTCGAAAATGCGCTGCAGGTTGAAGTACCTGAACGCGTTAAATACATTCGTACCATTTTTGACGAATTGCAGCGGCTGGCTTCGCACCAGTTGTGGTGGTGTGCATCAGGTATGGACCTTGGCGCGCTGACAGCTTTCTTTTACGGTCTTCGCGACCGTGAGGATATCCTTGATATTTTCGAAGAAACCTGCGGTGCCCGTCTCACCCTGAATTACAGTGTTCCCGGCGGTGTGATGTTTGATATACATCCTAATTTCCAGAAAAGCGTAAAAGCATTTATCACAAAATTCAGGAAGAAATTACCAGAATACGATAAGTTGCTTACCGATAATATCATTTTCCAGAACCGTACCAAAGGAGTTGGCGTTTTATCAAAAGAAGATGCAATTGCTTTTGGCGTAACCGGTCCTACAGGCCGTGCTTCCGGTTTCAGCTGCGACGTTCGTAAACATCATCCGTACAGCGCTTATCCTTATATTAAGTTCGACGAAAAAATGGGCACCGATGGCGACTCCTTTATGCGTTGGAAAGTAAGGATGGACGAAATGTGGGAATCAATGAATATTATCGAGCAACTGATCGACAATATTCCAGAAGGTGACTTTGCGGTGAAAATGAAAGGTGTTATCAAATTACCTGAAGGAGAATTTTACCAGCGTGTTGAATCAGCCCGTGGCGAATTCGGTGTGTATATAGTAAGTGATGGAAAGAAAAATCCTTACCGCGTAAAATTCCGATCACCAGGATTCTCGAACCTTTTCACTATCAACCATATAGCCAAAGGATGGAAAATCGCCGACCTTGTAGCTATTATGGCCACTTTCGATTTGGTTATTCCTGATATTGACAGGTAAGGTAGAAGTTAATCGTTATAAGTTAATGGTTAATAGAAAATAGAAAATTGTTTGTTCTTACAAATATCTCAAATAATAAGTAAAAATCTGTCGTAAGGTTCTCCCCCACTGGGAGATGTCCGCCTCAGGCGGACAGAGGGGTACAAAACAAAAAAATAACAAAACCTGATCCAAAAATAGAATTCTGTAAAGTAAATTCCAGAACAAAACTGAATAAGTTAAAAATCTGATAAACCCATTTCATAATGGCATTCGAAAAATACGATTTTACGCCTATCACTCAATCCATTCACCAGGCATTGATTGAAAACGTTTCCCCATTACTTACAACAATCATTGAATGGACCATAATCGGAGTTTTATACCTCCTGTTTATAGCCGTTTTCGGACTGTTCCTGGTGTATGCCGAGCGCAAAGTTTGTGCAGCATTCCAGCAACGTCTGGGCCCGATGCGTGTTGGTCCCTGGGGATTATTACAAACTATAGCCGACTTTATTAAGTTGCTTATGAAAGAGTTGATCACACCTAAGAGTGTTGATAAATTCCTTTATAACCTGGCTCCTTTCATTGTTATCATTGTGCCTTTCCTGACTATTTCAGTTATACCGTTTGCACCGGGACTGCAATCACTCGATTTCGACATAGGTATCTTTTTCGTAACAGCTGTTTCTTCAGTTGGAGTAATTGGTGTTTTGCTTGCCGGTTGGGCCAGTAACAACAAATATTCACTTATTGGCGGTATGCGTAGTGGTGCTCAGATTGTGAGTTATGAACTTTCGGTTGGTATGTCACTTATTACCATGGTAATCCTTGCCGGAACCATGCAGGTTTCCGAAATTGTAGAACTTCAGCGTGGCGGATGGTTCCTTTTTAAAGGACATATCCCTGCACTTATCGCATTTACAGTTTTTGTAATTGCCGGTACTGCCGAAACCAACCGTGGTCCTTTTGACCTTGCAGAAGCTGAATCAGAACTTACTGCCGGATTCCATACTGAATATTCCGGTATCAAATTTGCCTTCTTCTTCCTGGCTGAATATATCAACCTCTTTATTGTTGCTGCAATGGCTACCATCGTTTTTCTCGGAGGCTGGATGCCATTTCACTTCGGAGATTGGGCAGCATTCAACAATGTCATGGATTTTATTCCGGGACTCGTTTGGTTTTTCCTGAAAGTATTTGGAATTATTTTCCTGATCATGTGGTTCAAATGGACATTCCCACGCTTACGTATCGACCAGATTCTTACACTCGAATGGAAATACCTTCTGCCTATAAACCTGTTTAACATCCTTTTGATGGCAACCATGGTATTATTGGGCTGGCACTGGTAAAATTCTGAAACTGATAACATTAACATAAACAAATGAAATCATTCTTCAATTATATAGCCGAAATTTTTAGTGGCGTCTGGACATTGCTGACAGGTATGAAAGTTACTGCAAAGTACTTTTTTACTCCCTGGAAAAATGTTACCCAGCAATATCCCGAAAACCGCGATACACTCGTTATGTACGATCGCTTCCGTGGGGAAGTAATTATGCCGCACAACGACAACAATGAACACAAATGCACCGGTTGCGGTCTATGCGAAAACGCTTGTCCTAACGGATCAATCGAGATCATCAGCAAAAGCATCGTGAACGAAGAAGGCAAAAAGAAACGCATCATCGACCAGCATATCTATCACCTGGGAATGTGCACCTTCTGCAATTTATGTGTAAGAGCTTGTCCTTCAGACGCAATCGTAATGGGACAGAAATTTGAACACGCACATTGGGATCGCTCCTCATTTACAAAAGTATTGAACCTGCCGGGATCGAAGATCATGGAGGGAATTAAGGAATAGTTAATCGTTAAAAGAAAATAGTTAATCGTTAAAAGGAAATAGTTAATGGTTAAAAGGAAATAGTTAATGGTTAATAGAAAATGGAAAATAGTATAGCTCAAAACGACAATTTTTGTCAGGCTGAGCGGAGTCGAAGCCACCAGGAACAACAAGTGAATGATCACTAAATAAACTCAGAATCTCAAAACACTCAACCAACAACAACTGAATGACCATTGAATGACAACTAGTACAACTCAAACACTCACAAAACGCTGTCCTCAACAATTGAATGACCATTGTAACAATACAACATCCCAAAAGAGCCTCTATAAATCTAAATAGTAAAATACAATGAATAGTGAAATAATGTTTTACCTTCTGGCCGGAATGATCCTGGTTTTTTCGGTTCTCACCGTTACAAGCCGGAAAATATTGCGTGCCGCAGTGTACCTTTTGTTTGTACTCATTTCAACCGCTGCTATATATTTCATGCTCGAATATACCTTCCTTGCCGCAGTGCAGCTTACGGTATATGCCGGCGGCATTGTGGTGCTGATAATTTTTTCAGTATTGCTTACCAGCCATATCAGTGAAAAAGCAATAATGGCCGACAGGAAGCAAAGCCTGTTGTCAGCACTTGCAGTTGGCGCAGGAGCATTGTTAACACTTTTGACAATACTGAGATTCACTTTTGTTCCATCGGCTTTGCCGGCTCAAACATCTACTGTTACTGATGTAGGTAATGCTTTGATTTCGTATGAACGCGATGGCTTTGCTTTACCTTTCGAAGTTATATCAATACTATTGCTTGCTGCCCTTATCGGTGCAATCATTGTTGCCCGGAAGGAAAAAGACGGAATTATAGCTACGAAAGAGAAGAAGTAAATAGTTCATCGTTAATAGAAAATAGTTAATCGTCATTTGTACCTCGTCAATCGTAAATTGTAAATCCCATGACCGGATCCATCCCAATTCAATATTTTCTGATCATCAGCACACTGATGTTTTTTATCGGAATTTATGGGTTTCTTACCCGTAAAAACCTGATAACCATGCTCATGTCAATAGAGCTGATACTTAACTCGGTAAATATAAACTTTGTTACATTCAACAAATACCTGTACCCACAGAATCTGCAAGGGCATTTCTTCACCCTGATCATTATTGCCATTGCCGCTGCCGAAGCTGCCGTTGCGATAGCTATCATTATCAATATCTACCGCAATTTCAGGTCGATTGATGTTGATAATGTTGATCAAATGAAATTCTAATTAAAAGCATTAATCACTGACATATTAACAAGATATGGTCGACTACACGTATACATTACTTATTCCACTGATTCCTTTTTTGCTGTTTATATTTATAGGACTCACGGGGCACAAAATGAAACCTATTGTTTCAGGACTTATTGGTACTTCCGGCTTAGCAATAGCAGCTATACTTTCGTATATCACTGCCATTCGTTATTTCTGGACCGATCATATTGGAGTAATCGGTTACAAATCAATAAAAGCCTTCGAAATCACCTGGCTTCATTTAACCGATAAACTTACCATCAATATCGGTGCTTTAATTGATCCGATTTCAGTTATGATGCTGATCGTTATCACCACAGTTTCATTGATGGTGCATATTTACAGTATCGGTTATATGAAAGGCGAACGCGGATACCACAGGTTCTTTGCGTTTCTTTCGCTGTTCAGTTTCTCAATGCTTGGTTTGGTTTTAGCTACCAATATTTTCCAGATGTATATTTTCTGGGAACTTGTAGGGGTTTCATCTTTCCTTTTGATTGGTTTTTATTATGAAAAACCAAGTGCAGTTGCCGCTTCGAAAAAAGCTTTTATTGTTACACGTTTTGCCGATCTTGGATTCCTAATTGGTATCCTGATCCTGTCATTCAACACCGGAACATTTGATTTCCAACTTCTTACTAGCCCAACTGGACCGGCAATTACAATGCCTGGCGGAGCAGCATTTATGGGAATGTCGGTTCTAACCTGGTCGCTGATCTTCATTTTTATGGGCGGTGCCGGAAAATCAGCTATGTTTCCTTTACATGTCTGGTTACCGGATGCTATGGAAGGCCCGACACCTGTTTCAGCACTTATACATGCTGCAACCATGGTTGTTGCCGGAGTTTACCTGGTAGCACGTCTTTTCCCTGTTTATGCACTCGGAGCACCTGATGCGCTTACGGTTGTTGCCTGGGTCGGAGGTATTTCGTCCCTGTTTGCGGCAATTATTGCCTGTACACAGACAGATATAAAACGTGTGCTTGCTTATTCAACCATGTCGCAGATCGGTTATATGATGCTTGCTCTCGGTGTTTCAGGTTATGGAGGGCACGATGGTCTTGGTTTTATGGCTGGTAACTTCCATTTGTTCACACATGCTATGTTCAAGGCGTTATTATTCCTTGGAGCCGGCGCAATTATTCATGCTGTTCATAGCAATGATATGAAGGACATGGGCGGTCTTCGCAAATATTTACCAATCACGCATGCCACTTTCTTGATCGCTTGTATCACAATCGCAGGTATTCCTCCTTTATCCGGTTTCTGGAGCAAGGACGAAATCATGGTTGCCGCATGGCATCACAATAAAATACTATTCTCAATTGAATACCTGGTAGCCGGTTTAACAGCTTTCTATATGTTCCGCCTTTATTTCAGCATCTTTTGGGGCAAAGCAACACATTACCATCACACACCACACGAAGCTCCTTACGTAATGACCATTCCTTTAATGATATTGGCATTCGGAGCTGTATTTGCTGGTTTCCTTCCTTTCCATGCACTTGTAACTTCGGATGGTATGCCATTTGAATCACACCTGGATTGGAGCATTGCAATTCCTTCAGTTTTAATTGCATTACTGGGAATCGGAGGCGCAACAGCTATGTATATGAAAGCAAATGGTTTACCTGATAAACTTGCCGGAGTTTTTGGAAACGGTTATAAGTGGGCATATCATAAATTCTACATGGATGAAGTTTATTTGTTTGTTACAAAAAAGATCATTTTCAGGTTTATTTCACAACCTGTTGCATGGTTCGACAGGCATATTGTTGATGGATTTATGAACCTGGTAGCACGTACAGTTGATAACACATCCAACCTGATAAAAGGATTCCAGTCGGGCAGACTGCAACAATACGGTTACGTTTTTGTAAGCGGTGCAATTGCGCTGGTTTTGATATTTGTTTACCTGTGGAATTTTTAATTAAACTGATTGAAAAGAAATTCAATTTAAAACTGCAAGATACGTAACATGAACATACTCAGCTTATTTATTCTTATTCCTTTACTCACCATCATTGCCATAATGTTTACGAGCAATATGAAGCAAACCCGCATCGTGAGCGCCGTTGGCATGGGAATTCAACTTATCCTGGCCGGAATCCTGGTTTATCTTTATCTCTCTGAGCGAAATGCAGGAAACATGGATGCCATGTTGTTTTACTACGATGCGGTATGGTTCCCGACATTGAATATCCATTATACCATTGGTGTGGATGGAATTTCGGTTGCCATGATTGCGCTTACCTCAATTGTGGTTTTCGCGGGTATTTTTGCTTCATGGATGGTTGATTTTCTGTACAGGGAATTCTTTATTTCATTGATTCTGCTGGCCTCAGGGGTATTTGGTTTCTTTATCTCACTGGATATTTTTACCATGTTCCTGTTTTATGAACTCGCCGTTATACCGATGTACCTGTTGATTGGTCTCTGGGGTTCAGGTCCGAAAGAGTACTCAGCCATGAAGCTTACACTTATGCTTATGGCAGGATCAGCATTGTTGTTCGTAGCCATTTTGGGTATCTATTTCTACTCAGCACCCGCAGGAAGCCAGCTTACTTTTAACCTGTTGGAAATCGCTAAGAATCATATCCCTATTGAAATGCAGCGCTTCCTTTTCCCGTTTGCCTTTATCGGCTTTGGTGTTCTTGGCGCTTTATTCCCTTTCCACACATGGTCGCCCGACGGTCATGCCTCCGCTCCTACCGCGGTTTCGATGCTTCACGCAGGGGTCCTTATGAAACTTGGAGGTTATGGTGTTTTCCGCGTTGCCATTTACCTGATGCCTGAAGCAGCCCACGAACAAGCCTGGATTTTCCTTATTTTAACCGGTATCAGCGTTGTTTACGGCGCATTCGGAGCTGTTGTTCAGAAAGATTTAAAATACATTAACGCATACTCTTCAGTTAGCCATTGCGGATTAGTTCTTTTCGCAATCTTAATGATGAACCAGACAGCGATGAACGGTGCGGTTATCCAAATGATCTCACACGGTTTAATGACAGCCCTTTTCTTTGCCCTGATCGGCATGATCTACGGCCGTACACATACCCGATTGATTAATGAAATGGGCGGCCTGATGAAAGTAATGCCTTTCCTTGGAGTTGTTTATGTAATCGCTGGTTTAGCTTCTTTAGGTCTTCCCGGTTTAAGCGGTTTTGTGGCTGAAATGACCATTTTTGTTGGATCTTTCCAGCACACAGATACGTTCCACAGAGTCTTGACAATTGTTGCAGCTTCTTCGATCGTAATCACTGCTGTATATATTTTAAGAGTTGTTGGAACCTTGCTTTTCGGACCTATTAAGAACGATCACTTCCTGCACCTTAAAGACGCCATGTGGTTCGAAAGACTTTCAACCTTAACTCTTCTGATTGCCATTGCAGCTATTGGTATGGCTCCGCTCTGGTTGTCGAATATGATCAACTTCAGCTTAGGACCAATCGTTGAAAAAATAAACGGAGTAGCAACGGTTGCCGGTCTCTTTTAATCCATTGAATTAATCACACTTTAGATACTCATTATGAGCATATACGATTTCTTGACAATGCGGCACGAGTTAATACTGACAGCGTTAGTATTATTAGTTCTCATTATCGATCTGAACCTGAAACAAAGTCAGAAACACCGGATTATCCCGATTGCCATTGGATTATTCTTCATACATACCGTGGTTGGTTTCCTTCCTGCACAAACCGGGGTACTTTTCGGTGGAATGTATCATACCGACGGTTTAACCATCCTGATGAAGAATATCCTCAATGTGGGTGTACTGATCATTCTATTTCAAAGCACAACCTGGCTTAATAAAGAAGAAAACGGTGAAAAAATCAGCGAATTCTTTATCCTTTTGCTTTCGACGCTTGTGGGCATGAATTTTATGATTTCTTCAGGCGACTTCCTGATGCTTTACCTGGGTTTAGAACTTGCAACCATTCCTATGGCAGCATTGGCGGCATATACACATCACCAGACACGTTCAGCAGAGGCAGGCATCAAACTTATTTTATCTTCGGCACTTTCGTCTGGGATTCTCCTTTTCGGACTTTCATTGATTTATGGTTCAACCGGATCAATCTACTTCGATACTGTAGGAGCGCTTTATTCCAATACCCCTATGCAGGTACTGGCATTTATTTTCTTCTTTACCGGTATGGCATTCAAGATTTCGCTGGTACCTTTCCACCTGTGGACTGCTGACGTTTATGAAGGTTCACCGGTGAATGTAACATCCTATTTTTCTGTTATCTCGAAAGGTGCATCGGCATTTATCCTTATTATGGTGATGTACACGGTATTTCACTCCATCGCTTACCTGTGGAAAGATATAGTTTACCTGATTGCTGTAATGACTATGACCATCGGTAACCTTTTTGCCCTCAGGCAGAAAAACATGAAACGCTTCCTTGCTTTCTCAAGTATCGCACAGGCAGGTTTTATTATGCTTGGTATTATTGGCGGCAATAAAATTGGAATGACCGCAACTGTATACTTTGTTTTGGTTTATATTTTCTCCAACCTCGGTGCTTTCGGCGTTATTTCGGCTATTTCGGCTAAAACAGGTAAAGAAAGCATGGATGATTACGACGGACTTTATGCTACCAATCCAAAACTGAGTCTGCTTATGACGCTCAGCGTATTTTCACTTGCTGGTATTCCTCCTGTTGCCGGTTTCTTTGGTAAATTCTTCCTGTTCACTTCAGCAGCGTCCGGCGGGTATTACTGGCTGGTTTTTATAGCTGTTCTTAATGCTACCATTTCCTTATACTACTACTTATTGGTAGTTAAAGCCATGTTTATCAATAAGAACGATGAGCCTATTGCCTTTTTCAACAGCGATACCATGACTAAAATCGGATTGTTCGCCTGTGCACTTGGTATCTTTGTTATCGGATTCTGGAGCCAGGTATACGAATTTATTGATGCTGTAACGTTTGCCATTGTGAATTAATGTCGGATGTCGGGTTTCGGATTTTAGATGTTTGATGTTAGTATATCGACAAAAATCGTAAATCGTACTTCGTAAATCGTAAATAAAAAGAGAATTCTGAAAAAAATAGTTTTAAACCTGATCCCATGCCACTAAAAGCAAAACATATAGTTGAAGAACTCAACGGACAACGGTGTACTATCGTTGAAAAAGGAGCTGCTTCCGCAAGAGTTGAATTTCTGAAAAATCTTTTGGAATTCAATAAGTTTGAAGTTATCGTTACCGAAGACAAAAAAGAAATTGAAGATGCACCTACCCTGTTTACGATTGGTGTAACCGATTTGGTTTTTAACCCGGTTATAGCAGTTTACGAATTAGTGCTAAAAACACCTGATAGTAAAAAAGTTTCTCCCGCTTACTGGGATCAGAAAACATCAGAAAGTGTTGATGAATATTGGGAGTTTCAGGAAAACTAAAAGAATTAAGACCGGCCAAGAGCCGGTTTTTTTTGTGCTTTCTTCGTGGATTATTAAACCACAGAGGCACGGAGAACATGGAGGAACACAGAGAATAGGGTATTCAATACCTCCTCCGTGTCTCTCTGTGTAATCTGTGTCTCCGTGGTTATTTTTTTTGTGTCAGACACCCTTCGGGATGTGCAGACACAAAAAAAGGCCATCCGAAGACAGCCTTTCATTTAGGGTGGAATATGGGGTTCGAACCCACGACCTCCGGAACCACAATCCGGCGCTCTAACCAGCTGAGCTAATACCACCATGTTGGTTTGATGGTGCAAAAGTAATCTATAATTTTGGAATTTAAAAGTGTTGTTGAATCATTTTTAATAGATTTGCATGTTGAAAGCAGTTAATGGTTAATGGAAAATTGGAAATAGTCTTTTTAAAACCTTACATAAACCATTTCCCATTTACTATTTTCCATAAACATTTTTTCTTCCACCATATTCCATTTACTATTTTCTATTAACCAAACCCTACCCCTATGGCAGACATAATCGACTACAAAATCCATGGCGACGACATGCAAATCGTTGAAATTGAGCTTGATCCTGCTGAAGGCGTTCGCGCTGAAGTTGGTGCTATGATGTTTATGCAGGAAGGCATTCAGATGGATACCGGAACCGGCGGCGGAA
>CAIRMR010000094.1 GCA_903879715.1 uncultured Bacteroidales bacterium | reverse complement strand
GCCACAGATAACACAGATTTCACAGACAATTATTCATCATTTTTAATTGAAATTAATTGAAAAACTGCTAAAAGCAGTTTAAAATCTGTGTAATCCGTGTAATCTGTGGCAAAAAAACATTATAATCAGACTTATTAGTTACAAAAATCCTATTTCTGAAATGAATTAAAACAAACGAATTATGAAGAATCTTGTCATGATAAGCACTTTAATACTTGCTACTTATACGATTAACGCTCAAAAGCCAATGGCTGAAAAATACCAGTTCCTGAATTTCGGAGAAATCAAACCTGCCGGCTGGATCAAAACCCAGATGCAGAAGGATGTTGAAGGATTCGTCGGGAACCTGGACAAACTTGTTCCTGACCTGATCAATGATCCGATTTATGGCGAAGGAAGAATTCATAAAAACAGTAAAACCAAAGATCTGGGCAACCTGAAATCGGGCGATGCCGAAGGCGATGAGCAATACAAATGGTGGAACTCCGAAACGCAATCGAACTGGTGGGATGGATATATACGGAATGTGCTCTTACTGGATGATAAACAAGGCATCGAAAAAGCACAGAAATATATTGACCTGATCCTGGCAACCCAGGATAAAGACGGTTACCTTGGCATTTACGATAAAGAATTACGCTATAAGTTCCATTCTGAAAATGGCGAGCTTTGGTCGAAAACCACGCTGTACCGTGGTTTGCTGGCCTGGTATGAATATACCCGGGACCCGAAAGTGTGGAATGCGCTTGTGAAAGCGGTGGATAATGTAATGCAGAATTATCCCGTCAACCAATCCGATCCTTTTAATGTTGGCAAAGAGTTTTCGGGTGGAGTTGCACACGGACTCATGTTCACGGATATCCTTGACCGGATGTACCAGCTCACAGAGGATAAAAAATACCAGGAGTATGCCTTGTTTTTATATTTGAATTTTTCCAAAAACTATTCTTCGGAAAAAGATGTTCAGCTCACAAATATCCTGGATTCGACGTACAAACTTCAGTCGCATGGTGCTCACACATACGAACATTTGCGCCCACTGATCGTGGCTGCTTATGCATCCGGGAATGAGGAACTTAAAAATGCACTGAAAGTTTACGTTTCCAGGATTCAAAAATGCACCACCTCAACCGGCGGAGCTATTGGCGACGAATGGATTGGCGCCAGAGTGGCAGATGCCACGCACACCGGCTACGAATACTGTTCGCTTGAGGAATTAATGGATAGTTATTCCGTTTTGTTTCAAAAAAGCGGCAATGCCGAAAATGCCGGCGAAATCGAAAGAATTTTCTACAATGCGGCACAAGGCTCGCGCAATCCTGATCAATCGTGCATTGCTTACCTGAAGACCGATAATTCCTATGAGATGCTGGGAACAAAAAACGGCGAAACTGAGCCTGGCCGCAATCAGACCCGTTACAAGTATTCACCGGCGCACCAGGATGTGGCTGTTTGCTGTGCGCCTAATGCAGGTCGTATCACTCCATATTTTGTCAGATCGATGTGGATGAAAGTTAGCGACGGAATTCTGGCAGTTCTGCCGGGCCCTTGTGAAGTTCAGACAAGCATTAAAGGAGTGGATGTTCAGATTTCTGAAAATACTTCATATCCTTTTGAGAATACAATCGAATACCAGGTTACAGTTAAAAAGCCCGTTTCTTTCAGTCTTAAAATCAGGAAACCTGATTGGACCGGCAACTTCAAATTGAATTGCAAGTACACCCTTGAAGACGGATATATTACAATCAGAAAAACCTGGCGTAATACTGAAACCATCAAACTTGAGCTAAGCGCTGAACCCGAAATACAGCAGGACCTGAACAAGGAATATTATTTCACCTATGGAGCGCTTGTGTTTGCTTTACCCATCGAGAGCCGCGAAATAATCACCAAAACGTTTCCTATAGGTGATTTTAAAGACTACGGATATGAACCTGTTAACCTGGTAAAATATAGATTCTCCTGCGTAAAAACCCCGGGAATTAAAGTCAGACCGGTGGAAGGAGCCAAAAACATCTGGAATAGCATCGAACTGAAAACCTCTTTGGTAAATAAAAAAACACAAAAGAGTGAAGAGGTAACCTTGCTGCCCTTGGGAGCAACAATTCTGAGGCAGCAAACTTTTAAAAAACAGGTCCAGACTGCTTTCGGAACGATAAGACGTTTTCAGGATTTCCCATCAATACATGTCGGTTCCCGCAACATTGATGTGTGGCTTCCCGATGGCTACAATTTAGGTGAAAAATACGCGGTTTTATACATGCACGACGGACAAATGCTTTTTGACAGCACCATCAACTGGAACCACCAGGAATGGGGGATTGATGAAACCCTTGGCGAACTTATAAAAGAGAAGAAAATTAAAGATTGTATTGTTGTCGGAATATGGAATACCCCGAAAAGGCATGTTGAATATTTCCCTCAGAAAGCACTTGACTATTTATCGGATTCAGAAAAAACGGATCTGCTCAACATTACAGTAGGTGAAAATAAAATCCTGTTAATGGAAGGTGGACCTATTTCCGACAATTATCTTAAGTTTATCGTCAACGAATTAAAACCGTTTATCGACAGCACATTTTCAACATTGAAAGATCAGCCAAACACTTTTATTGCAGGGTCCAGCATGGGCGGGTTGATTTCGATGTATGCCATTTGTGAATATCCGCAGGTTTTTGGAGGCGCCGCCTGCCTTTCCACTCATTGGCCGGGAACATTTTCCGTTGAAAACAACCCGGTTCCATCTGCATTTTTAAAATACCTGCAGGATTACTTACCTTTGCCTGTTAATAACAGGATTTATTTCGATTATGGCAGCGAAACCATGGATGCCTGGTATAAACCTTTCCAGATGAAAGCGGATGAAATTATGAAAGCAAAAGGCTATACATCTAAAGACTGGGTTACCAGCGAATTCCCGGGCGAAAATCATTCAGAAAAAGCATGGAACAAACGATTCAGCGTACCTGCTGTTTTTCTGTTAGGAAAATAATATTCATTTCACATTGATTGTAAATACATTTCAAAAATCACAAATTATGAAGCAAATAGGTATTCTTCTCCTGGTTTTGACTTTTTCATTGCCTTTGGTAAAAGCTCAAAAAACGCCTTCTCCATTTAACGAACCACCTGCCTGGGCAAAAAATGTAATCTGGTACCAGATTTTTGTTGAGCGTTTCAACAACGGAGATAAATCCAATGATCCTAAACCGGAAAATATGGATGTTCCTTTTATGAAGATTCAAACTCCGTCCGGCTGGTCAATCACACCCTGGACTCACGACTGGTACCATCAGGAAGACTGGGCCGTAAAATCCGGGAAATCATTCAACGACGCGGTTCAGTATCGCCGTTATGGCGGCGATTTGCAGGGTGTTCTGGACAAAATGGATTATCTGCAGGATCTGGGCGTAACGGCTCTCTTCTTTAATCCCATTAATGATGCGCCATCCTTACACAAATACGATGCCCGGAATTATAATCATGTGGATGTGAATTTTGGCCCTGATCCGGTTGGAGATAACAAGCTTATTGCTTCAGAAAAGCCTAACGATCCCGCGACATGGAAATGGACCTCGGCTGATAAAATGTTCCTCAAAGTAATTGAAGAGGCGCATAAACGCGGCATGAAAATTATTATGGATTACTCGTGGAACCACACGGGAACTTCCTTCTGGGCTTTTGATGATATTGCGAAAAATCAGTCAAAATCCGAATTTAAGGATTGGTACAATGTTACCACTTTCGACAACCCTGCAACACCCGAAAGTGAATTTAAATATGAAGGATGGCTTGGAAACCAATACTTGCCTGAAATTAAAAAGGTGGATCTTACAACCGAGCGCAAGACTGGTCACGCCTACGAAGGAAATATAAATGAAGGCGCAAAGCAGCATATTTTTTCGGTTTCAAAACGATGGCTGGCTCCGGATGGAGATGCAACCAAGGGCATTGATGGCTTCCGGCTTGATGTTGCTGACCATATCGGGCTGGGATTCTGGCGCGATTACCGCAAATTCGTGCGTACAGTACAACCTGAGGCTTACCTTATAGGAGAAATTTGGTGGGAACAATGGCCCAACCAATTTATGGATCCTGTTCCTTTTACTAGCGGCGATGTTTTTGATGCTGTTATGTTTTACCATTCCTATCGCCCTGCACGATACTTCTTTGCCAAAACCAGTAATGAAATCACCGCAATGCAATTTAAGGACAGCCTCCAGTTTCAGTGGAACCGACTGCTGCCGGCAAACAGGTATGCCATGATGAATACTTCATCGACTCACGATACTCCGCGCCTGTTAAGCGATTTTTACAATCCGAACAAGTATAAGTTTCAAGCGAATCCTAATGAAAATAAGGATTATAAAACCGGCAAGCCTGATGCTGAATCTTACAAACGCCTGCAATTATACCTGGTTCATCTTTTTACAAGTATCGGAGCGCCCCAGATATGGAATGGGGAGGAAATGGGAATGTGGGGCGCAGATGATCCCAATTGCCGCAAGCCATTGATGTGGAAAGAGTATAAATTTGAGCCGGAAACAAGGAACAATATTCAAGCAGGTAAAAAAGCTTACGATAAAGTTGCCTTTAACCAGATACAATTCAATTTCTATAAGAAACTGATCAGTATCCGTAAAAGCAACCCTGTGCTGGCTACCGGTGATATTACATTCCTGGCAGCCGAAGGCAAAAAACTTGCCTACAAACGTTCCGATGCTAAGGATGAGATAATCGTTATCTTCAATCTGGAGGCAAGTTCGCAAGGTTTTGCCCTGCCTCCTGGTTCGAATTGGATAGATTTACTGACCCATAAAAAAGTTACCGGCAATTCAATAGTCATGAAATCTTTATCAGCCGTCGTACTGAAAAAAGCTGATTAACAGCCTGACACAATACACAAAACACGCTCTTCACCCTTAGAAGAATCCCTTTTTAGATTCCCTGGTTTTAACATCTGTTACCAGGCATCAGCATGGTGTTGTCGGATAAATTATACTACCTGAAACAAAATACGTTAAATTTGTCCTCTTCTTAATCCTCCTCCCTATGAAAAAGCTTTACTTTCTTATCAGTATTTTCGCTCTGCTGGTAACCAATGGTTTCAGCCAGGTTATCACTGTAACACCCGCTTTGCCAACTGACCAAGACAGTGTAGAGGTAATTTTTGACGCATCCCTGGGGAATGCCGGATTACTTGGATATACAGCTGATATTTATGCTCACGCCGGTGTGATCACGAATCTGAGTACAAGCTCCTCGGACTGGAAATATGTGAAAGCAGACTGGCCTGTGAACATTGATGCCTGTAAACTTACTTCTCTGGGTAATAATAAGTGGAAATTGCTTATCAGTCCATCGATCCGCAGCTTTTATAATGTGCCTGCCAATGAAGTGATTCAGAAACTGGCGTTTGTTTTCCGCAGTTCCGATGGAACCAAAACAGGCAAAACTGAAGCCGGAGACGATATTTTTTATGACGTTTACCCTTCAAGTTTGAGTGTAAGCATAACCAATCCTACCGATAATTTTATCTTCGTCGATCTTAATCAAACCATACCTGTAAGTGTTTCTTCCTTGTTTGCTGATTCTACCCTATTGTATGTTGATGGTTTAAAAGTTGCGGCAACCAATACAAACCAGATCAGTACATCTGTTACGGCATCCGTTTACGGGCAACACCTTGTAAAAGCAATTGCAAAAACCACCACGGCGATGGTTGCCGACTCATTTTATTATTTTGTTCGTCCTGCTGTTCCTGTTGCTGATCTGCCGGCTGGCATGAAGGACGGGATTAATTACCTGAGTGAAACTTCAGTGCTTTTATGCCTGTATGCTCCATTCAAGTCGTTTGCTTATGTGATAGGTGATTTCAACAACTGGATTCCTGATCAATCCTCGTATATGAACCGCACAACAGACGGAAAAAGATATTGGTTAAAAATAGATGGTCTGGTTTCGGGAAAAGAATACATTTATCAATACCTGGTCGATAATACCATCCGCATTGGCGATCCATATGCCCAAAAAGTAAGTGATCCGAATGATCAGTATATTTCTGCCGATACTTATCCCGGCTTAATTAAATACCCATTGGGTAAAACTTCCGGAATTGCGACCGTATTCCAAACCGCGCAAAAACCTTATAGCTGGAGTACTGCGACCTATACGCCTCCGGCAAAAACCAACCTGGTAATTTATGAATTACTGGTTCGTGATTTTACTGATAAACACACCTTCCAGTCGGTTATCGATACAATCGGTTACCTGCATACCTTAGGTATAAATGCCATTGAACTAATGCCTGTTAATGAGTTCGAGGGAAATCTAAGTTGGGGTTACAACCCGAATTATTATTTCGCCGTTGATAAATATTACGGAAACCAGGATAAATTAAAACAACTGGTCGATACATGCCATCAGCTGGGCATTGCTGTAATAGGTGATATGGTCCTCAATCATTCTTATGGAACATCACCACTTGTTATGCTTTATTGGGACGCGGCCAATTCGCGGCCTGCCGCCAACAATCCCTGGTACAATGTCACTTCACCGAATACAAGCTATAGCTGGGGAAGCGACTTTAATCACGAAAGCGCGGATACAAAAAAACTGGTCGACAGTATTACTTCTTACTGGATGAGTGAGTTTCATCTCGATGGTTTCCGTTTCGATTTTACAAAAGGATTTACCAACACAGTAGGCGATGGATGGGCTTACGATGCTTCCCGTATTGCTATACTGGAACGAATGGCAACTGAAATGTGGAAAAGAAACCCAAATGCTTATGTTATTTTTGAACACTTGTCTGATAACAGCGAAGAGAAAGTACTGTCCAATTTCGGCATTATGCTATGGGGAAATATGAACTATAATTATAATGAAGCTGCCAAGGGAGTAATAGCCAACAGCAACTTTGTCCAGGGCTCTTATCTTTCAAGGGGATGGTCAAAGCCTCACCTCATTTCCTATATGGAAAGCCATGACGAGGAACGCCAGATGTATTCCTGCATCACTGCCGGAAGGTCAAGCGGAAGTTATTTTATTACAGATACAGCTACAGCTCTGAAGAGGGCTGCGTTAACCGCGACATTTTTCCTTACCATTCCCGGCCCGAAGATGGTCTGGCAGTTTGGTGAACGAGGTTACGATTATTCCATAAACTATGACGCGGATGGAACCCCGGACAGGCTTGCCAGTAAACCTCCGCGCTGGGATTACATGAGCAAGGCGGAACGCGTTCAACTGTACACAGAATATTCTAAATTGATTACCCTGAAAAAGAAGTACCCGCTTTTCAGCACTGCCGATTTCCAGCTTAATGTTTCAGAACCAGTTAAAAAGATATATCTCACCTCGGGTGATAAGTCTGCAGTTATACTTGGCAACTTTGATGTGGTAAGCACTAATGTTTCTCCAGGCTTCCCGCGTACAGGTATATGGTATGATTATATTTCGGGCGACTCACTCGTAGTTACCGATTTAAATTATAACCTGATTTTTAAACCAGGTGAATACCGGGTGTATCTGTCAGATAAATTCACTGAATCTTACGGGATTTTTGAGACACAAAAGGATCCTTTCTCAGTGGTTGTTTCACCAAATCCTGTTTCGGATGTATGTACCATAAAGATTTTGTTTACCGGGTCAGCACCTTGTGAAATAGAGGATTTCACCTTGTCAGGCAGTGAAACAGAGAAAGTATTTTCGGGAAAAATCAATACTCACCTTCAAATGCCCTGGACACCAAAAGGAAAAGGAATCCATATTCTTAAAGTCAGGATTGGAAACCAGCAGGTGATACGGAAAGTGATAATGCAATAAGGTTTTATTACCTGTATTTGTGGATTATTTCATTGGCTGGAAGTCGGAAGTCAGAAGTCGGCTAAAAAACAGATTTCTTTATAAAAGCAGTGTCGCTTTGCCGCCCTCGCTTTGTCGCCCCTCTCCCTTCGCCCCTTCTTAGTTGAGTGCACCTCAAATTCAAACAATCATCACGCCGATTGCCGTATTTTCAACGTCGGTTTAAATACTTTCGTCTGGTAATTAATATCCGCTGCCGGGTTATTTAAACGTAGCAAGAGTAATTTTACGCTTTCGCGCCCCATTTCATAGCCTTTCTGAATTACGGTGGTGAGTTCCGGCTTTATAATGGAAGCGTTCGGCCCGTCGCCATATCCAATTACTGAAATATCTTCAGGTATCCTGAAACCATTTTGCTGTAATACCTGTATTACGGCAATAGCTGTGCTGTCGTTTACAACAAATATGCCGTCAATATCCGGTGCCAGGTTTAGAATGTGGTGGCGCAGGGTTTGCACTTCTTCACGTGTATCGCATTTCAGTATCCTGTCCTCGCGAACTTCGATACCGGCTTTGCGTAACGCGTCGCAATACCCGTTCCGCCTTTCGCGGCCAATCACCAGGTTTTGAGGCGCTGCCAGGTGAATAATGTTTTTGCAGCCTTTATTAATAAGGTATTCGGTAGCAATACGTCCTCCTTCGTAATCATCGGTGATAACTTTATCCGCTTCAAGTTGTTCGCAAACCCTGTCGAAGAAAACAATGGGCATACCACTATTGAGGGCTTCGCTGAAATGCTCGAATGATTGGGTTGTCTTACTCAGCGAAACCAGGATACCATCCACCCTGTGATCAATCAGTGTTTGCAGGTTAATCATTTCACGGTATTGATTTTCGTTCGACTGGCATATAATCAGGTTATAGCCTTCCTTATGAGCAAGTTCTTCAATGCCACTGATAACCGAAGAGAAAAAATGATGAACAATAGCCGGGATAATCAGCCCGATGGAGTAACTCCGTTGCCGCCGAAGACTGAGAGCCAATACGTTAGGCCTGTAATTGAATTTTTCTGCATAGTTGCGAACAAGGTCCTTGGTTTCCTGGCTGATATCAGGATGGTCTTTCAGAGCACGCGAAACTGTTGATATTGAAACGTTTAAGCTTCGTGCTATATCCTTAATGGTTAATTGTGTTGATTTCATATTCCTGGATCTTCTACTAATTGGCTTATGTTTTTTTGTCGGAAGACGGAAGTCGGAAGCTGGAAGAGTTCAAACTTAATCTTACCCGCAATATTTAACTCTTTGTGTATTAATTAGCTTTTGAGCTTTCTGATGTAAACTATATTTATTAGAATGGTAACTGCTTACTGAGGCCTGTTTCTTTTTAACTTTGAGCTCCAAACTTCCGACTCTCGTCTTTTGTATTCAGTCTTTTGCCTCCCTTCTTCCGACTTCCGTCTTCCGACTTCCAACTTCCTTCTTCCGACTCCCGTCTTCTGTCTTCCAACTCCCGACTCCCGACTTCTGACTTCCGACTTCTGACTCCCGACTCCCAGCACTAAATTCCACAATCCCATTGCACCTTCAAATAGCCCCTTTTCCTCAAACTAACCGCTAAAATTCCAGATAAAGGTATAATTAATTTCAACAGCTGTGTCATATAATTTCCTGTTTTGGGTTAGTGTCAAATTAACAATAAGACTCCCTGATAATCAGTATTTTACTAAATTTGCCCCTTCATAAAAAATGTTAAAAAGAAATTAACAAATTGTTAAGTCAGCGCAAACGTTTGCGAAAACGATTTCATGAAAATATTTGCGGAAATCGCTAAAAAAGAGGATAATAAGTTTAGAATCATAGTTTTCTTTTTTTAGCTTTGCGCTGTTGTTCCGAACATGTGTTTAAAAAGTTGTACTTTAGTAGTTTATTTTTTTCACAACCTAAATTTTAATCCAATCCTTAATTTTTGAATAAAAATGCATTAATTTTATAGCAGCGATTACTAATAAATGAATTTACCCCTCGAATAATAATCAACAAATCAACCAATAATTAACCAATTGTTCAATAACATGAAAGTCAGATCTATGAAGAAAAATTTAATCTCTTTCAGGATCCTGCTACTGTTTGTTGCCTGCACATTTGCCTTTCAGGCATTTGCCCAGGAATTTCAGGTATCAGGGAAAATTTCAGACGCTGCGGATGGCAATTCCCTTCCCGGCGCTACAGTAATGGTAAAAGGCACTACAACCGGTGCGCTTACCGACCTGGATGGAAAGTATTCGCTAAAAGTAAATTCGGGAAATATCCTGGTTTTCTCTTTTATCGGGTACGATACACAGGAGGTAACAATTACCAACCAACGTGAAGTGAATGTAAAACTTCAGCAATCATCCACCACTCTCGAGCAGGTAGTTGTAATCGGGTACGGACAGGTTAAAAAATCCGACGCAACAGGATCGATCAGTGTAACAAGCAGTAAGGATTTCAACAAGGGTGCCATTACCTCGCCGCAGGATTTGCTGGTTGGTAAAAGTGCCGGTGTTGTGATTACTAATTCAGGAGGTGCTCCGGGTAGCGGCGCAACAATCCGTATTCGCGGAGGTTCATCACTGAATGCTTCTAACGACCCTTTGATCATTATTGACGGAGTTCCGATCGACAACAATGGTGTTGCCGGCAGCTCAAACTTCCTTTCGTTTGTTAATCCTAACGACATCGAAACATTTACTGTTCTGAAAGATGCTTCGGCAACCGCCATTTATGGATCAAGAGCATCGAATGGTGTAATTCTTATTGTTACCAAAAAAGGCCAGGTAGGCGGTAAAATGAAACTCACCTACGACGGTAATACTTCCATTGCCAGTGCAATTGATTTTTTGAATGTGTATTCCGGCGATGAGCTCAGGCAAATTGCCCAGGATCAGGTTGGCATTAACAGTATTGATAGCTACGCTAAACTTGGCAGTCAGAATACCAACTGGCAGAAGGAAATTTTCCGCACAGCTGTTTCCCAGGATCACAACCTGAGTTTATCCGGTGCCTATAAAGCATTACCGTACAGGGTTTCCTTAGGTTTCACTGACCAGAATGGTATAATGAAGAATACAGATATGCAAAGAACTACCGCATCTCTTAGTCTTGATCCTACTCTATTTAACAAAAGCCTGAAAGTCAGTATCAATCTTAAAGGGATGAATACCAACCAAAATTATGGTGATGCAGGAGCTTTGGGTTCTGCTACCCGTATGGATCCAACCCAGCTTGTTAAGGACGGGAATATGCTCTCCAACGGTTATTATCAATGGCCTAATTACGGAGCAAATCTTGGCACACCTAACCCTGTTGAACAGCTTATGGAAGCTGATAACAAGGCGATAGTTAAGAGAGTTATCGGTAACCTTCAGCTTAATTATAAAATCCCTTTTATTCCTGATCTACACGCCAACTTAAACATGGCTACTGATTATACAAATGGTGAAGGACACAATAACAGATCATATACCTCACCGAACAGGCTTACTTCTCCTTATTTGGGGAAAATAAATAGTTACAGCGGTACAAACTATAATAACCTGCTTGATTTTTACCTGAACTACGTAAAAGATCTAAGCGCTATCAGGAGTAAAATTGACTTAACAGCCGGTTATTCATGGCAACATTTCAAACGCGAAGGCGATAGCTATACTACAGGCTATCACGTATTTGGTGAAACAGCACAGGTAGATGTAGCTCCCTTCGTAACTGAGAGCTACCTTGTTTCATTCTTCGGACGTTTAAACTACACTCTTATGGACAGGTATTTACTCACCTTTACCCTTCGTGACGACGGTTCTTCACGTTTCTCAAAAGATAACCGCTGGGGTCTATTCCCATCAGCCGCTTTTGGATGGAAAATTAAAGAAGAATCTTTCCTGAAAGATGTTAAAGCCATTTCTGAATTGAAATTACGCATTGGCTGGGGGGTAACCGGACAACAGGATATTGGAAATGACTATCCTGCCCAGGCAACCTATATTACTTCTTCACCTGCCAGTTATTATATAATTGACGGCGTTTACATTCCTACTTTACGTCCAAGTGCCTACGATCCTAACATTAAATGGGAACAAACAACCACCCAGAATATTGGTTTGGATTTTGGTTTCGCCGATAACCGAATTACTGGAAATTTCGAAGTCTATAAACGCGTTACCGATGATTTGCTAAACACCGTTAATGTGCCAAGTGGCAGTAACTTCTCCAATACCCTGTTAACAAATGTTGGTAGCCTTGAGAATAAGGGAGCTGAAGTTTCATTAAACCTTGTCCCCATTTCCAAACAGGATATGTACCTGAGTTTCGGATTCAATTTAAGTTACAATGTAAATGAAATCACTAAACTGAATATGAATGATGATCCAACTTACGCAATCTATTATGGTGACGCATTCAGTGGCCAGAAACAGATTACCAAAGTGGGTTATCCCGCGTATTCATTCTTCCTGAACAAACAGGTATATGACGCAAACGGTAATCCGATTGAAGGTGTTTACGTTGACCTTTCAGGAGAAGGCGGCACTGTAAATGGAGATAATGCGGATAAATATATTTACCATAATCCCGCTCCGGATTACCTGATGGGATTTTCGTTGCGGTTTACCTATAAAAACTTTGATCTTTCCGGTTCTTCCCGCGCAAGTATAGGAAACTATGTTTTCAACGCAGTTGCAGCCGGAGCTTCGTATGATCAAATGTACACAAACGGATACTGGAGTAATGAACCTACAAGTTTAAGTAATACAAACTTTGTGAAGCGTCAGCTTACAAGCGACTATTTTGTTGAAAATGCTTCGTTCTTTAAACTGGACAACCTGAGTTGCGGTTATAAATTCGACAACATCGTAAATAAATTAAATGCCCGCGTAAGCTTCACTGTTCAGAACGTGCTTACTGTAACAAAATACACGGGTCTTGACCCTGAAGTTTCTGGTGGAATTGACAACAATTTTTACCCAAGGCCTCGTACTTTTATGCTTGGTGTAAGTTTTTCCTACTAATCATCTAAAATCTAAACAGATATGAACAAAATAATAATAATGGGAATTTTACTTTCATCATTGATGATTTCATCATGCGTGAAGGATTTGGATGTTACCCCAGTAGACCCAAATAAAATTCTGGCAGGCAACTTAAATGATGATCCTGCTTACATGAAGCAAGCATTGGCAAAAGTATATGCCAGTTTCACAATCTCAGGTCAGGGCGCTAATGGTGGCGATGATATTTCTGCTTCCGATGGCAACTTCTTTACAACAACCAGGGCACTCTGGAATCTTCAGGAAATAACTACCGATGAAGCTATCTGCGCATGGGGCGATGTAGGTATTGCTGACTTGAATACCCAAACCTGGTCGAAACAAAATCCTTTCCTTACCGCCTTATATCAACGGCTAAGTTTAAGCGTAACCTATGCGAATGAATTTATCAGGAATTCAGCCGGAAATACCGATCCCACAATGATGCGTTACAACGCTGAAGCCCGTTATTTAAGAGCTCTGGCTTACGCATGGAGCATGGACCTCTTTGGAAATCCAGCTTTTACAACCGAAGCTGACGCTGTTGGGAAAGTATTCCCAAAACAATTAGATCCTGATTTTACTGTAGGTAGGGCTAAATTGTTTAACTACGTTGTATCCGAATTAAAGGATATAGAAACCAAACTTGGAGAGCCCGGATTTTCGTATCCTCAGGCTGATCAGGCTGCCTGCTGGATGTTACTCGCAAGAGTTTACCTCAATGCTGAAGTATATACAGGAACTCCTAAATATGATAGCTGCAAATACTATTGCAATCAAGTTATCACTAGTGGTAAGTATTCTTTAGCTACCAAATATCGCCAGAATTTTAGCGCCGACAATGACGCAGCCAACAACCCTGAAATGATTTTTGCATTTGCTTATGATGGTGTCAATACACAAGGTTATACCGGTACTACTTTTATTATAGAATCAAGCAGCGATGCAAGGTATATCAGGGCCGAAGATTTTCATGGTCTTACATCAAACACCAACTGGAACGGAAACAGGACTAAAAAGCAATTCCTTTTCACACTCTTAGGTGATACAACAGCTGTATACGGTGGTAATCCTATTCCTTGGACTACCGACACCATGTTTGTTCAATGTAAGGACACACGTGTATTATGTAAGGTTAAAAAACAGGTTGATATTCCAAGTGCTTCATCCAGTGGTGATTACGGCATAGGTGTTTATAAATTTACTGCTAAGAATACAGATGGTTCCCAGGCCGCTAATTACAGCACTGCCTTTGCCAGTACCGATTTCCCGATCTTCCGTTACGCTGATGCTTTGCTGATGCTCGCAGAATCAAAATTCAGGCTAGGTGATGCAAGTGCTATTGATCAGGTTAATGCTGTCAGGGCAAGGGCTTTTGGAGGCACAATCGGCAATATTACGGCTGATAAACTTACAGCTGATTTCCTATTGGCTGAACGCGGACGCGAATTTTATTACGAAGCTCAAAGACGTACCGACCTGGTTCGTTTTGGCAAATTCACTGACGGCAATTACAACTGGGCATGGAAAGGTGGCGCAATTAATGGCACCAATACCGATAAACACCTGAATGTGTTCCCTATTCCTGGTGATGAATTGTCTGCTAATCCTAACATAATACCAACCCCAGGATATTAATCCTTTAAACTTTTTAAACCATGAAGAAAAATTTAATCATATATTTAACTGTCATTGGGTTGATCGGTTTTTTGTCCAGTTGCAAAAAGGATGAAACTATGGTAGTTATTTTGGCCAGCCCAACTGCACCAGCACTTACAACTGTGCCCGAATTAAGTCTCTCAAGGCTAAATGGAACAGACACGCTTACATTTGTAGGCACTCCTGTTGAAGTCGGATTCCAGGCTTCCGTTACTTACTTTCTGGAAGCCTGTCCTACAGGAGATAACTTTGTACATGTTACCTCTATAATGTCCGCTACAAAGGATTTTGCTTTTAAAATTACGGTAAGTGACCTTAACGGAATTTTACTTAGATCTTTTGAAGCTGACAAAGTAACTTCAGCCGATTTCCGTATACGGTCCGTTCTGGTTGCAGATGTAGGTACTGGAGTTGCTCCATTGGTTTACAGCTCTTCTGTTATATCTGCTGACGTTAAACCTTATGGCCTGCCCCGTCTGAATTTAATTGGTTTAGATGGAGATCTTAAGATAGAATCAGCTTTAGGCGATGGCCAATATGCCGGTATCCTAAAACTTGATATTACAAAACCGTTTAAGCTGTATGACCCTGAAGCCAACATCAGTTATGGTGACAATGGTGGAGTGCTTGCAGTGAATGGCGCAGATATAATTCCGGGAGTAAACGGTTATAACTATGTTGTTGCTGATACCAAGGCTCTTACCTATAAATTGACTCAATTCGAGATCGGCTTAATCGGATCAGCCACTCCGAATGCATGGAATTCACCGGATACAAAAATGGATTATGATTCCAAAACAGGAACCTGGTATATCAACAATGTTGATTTGATAGATGGTGAAATCAAATTCAGATATAATGATGGCTGGGCATGGAATTTAGGATGGAATGCAGATAAAACCGCACTGGAACATAATGGTGCTAATATCGCAGTTGCCGCTGGCAATTATAACATCCGTTTAACCATTACCAAATTCGCGGCTCCTGAAACTGGTACATTTACCATTACTAAAAACTAATTTGCCTGTAACAACTGGTTCGCTGTGTCTATTTAAAGTAATTTTTTACATAAACACAGTGAACCAGATACTTTGCAAATCAGCTATAATCATTAAATCAGTTCCTAATCGAAACACATTAAAAATAAATCCATGAAAAGAAAGTCTATATATAGAATATTGGCCGTCCTTTTTACCGCGGTAATCTTTTTTACTGCCTGTACTAAGGATGATCAGGATGTAAAATTAGCTCCCAAGCTCTCAACTGCCCAATTACTAAGTGTTACATCGGATGGTGCAACAGTGGTTGGTTTTGTAATTGCCCAGGGAGATGGTTTTGTCGAAAGAGGTGTATGCTATAATACAGCACCCGCTCCCAGCATAGCTAGCTCCATAGCTATTTACACCGGGGCTAACACCGGGGCAACCTTTAACGTTCCCATGAGCGGACTCGCATACGCGACCACTTATTATGTACGTGCTTATGCTACGGATGCAAACGGAGTTACAATATATGGTGAAGAATTTACTTTTACTACTTTACCGGTTGTTCCTACTCTGCTCACTGACGCAATTACGGAGATTACCGGCAATTCTGCTTCCACTGGAGGAATGGTTCTGGTTGATGGCGGCGCTCTTGTAACAGTGCAGGGTGTATGCTTTGGTACAAATCCTGCACCAACGATTGCTGACAGTAAAACTTCTGATGGAAAAGCAACCGGCCCTTATTTCAGTGCGCTTACCAACCTGAAGGGAAATACCAAATATTACGTACGCGCGTATGCTACCAATAGCGCGGGTACAGGGTACGGTCCTGAACAATCATTTACCACTTTGATCGATAAACCGGTTGTTACAACTGCCGCAGTTTCCCTTATCACTAAAATTTCTGCCACATCAGGAGGCGAAGTTACCTATGATGGGGGTGGCACAATTACTGCCCGCGGTCTGGCATGGGGTTTGACTGCCGATCCTACAGTTGAAGGTACTGTTATTGCCGGTGGAACGGGTACAGGTGCTTTTGTAAGTAATCTAACCGGTTTAACAAAAAACACCACCTACCATGTACGTGCTTATGCTACAAACAGTGCAGGTACTGCTTACGGTGCCGATATTTCATTTTTAACACTGGCTGATATTCTGATCTGGCATGTTCCTGGAGATTATCTTTCATTAAGCTATCCGGGTAGTACATACAAAAACTGGGATCCTGCAAATTCACCAATCCTTATGAATTCTCCAGATGTACCTAATATTCTTGAGGGGTATGTATATATGGCCCAGGCAAGTAACAACTGGAAATGCACTTCACTAGCCGATTGGACTGGAACAAATTACGGCCCGGGAGCGACTGCAGGAACATTTAGCACTGATAACAATGCAGGTAACATATTAGCTACCGGCCCGGTTTATTATCAAATAAAAGCCAATCCTGCCGCGTTAACATACACTATTGTAGCTACTACATGGGGTGTTATTGGCGACGCAACTGATGGCGGATGGGATAATTCAACTCCGTTGACGTATAGCCCAACTTCTCAAACTTGGTCAGGGCCTGCGCATTTGAAAGCAGGTGCAGCATTCAAATTCAGGGCGAATAACGCATGGGATATTAATTACGGTAGTGTAAATCATGATGGCAAACTGGATACTAAAGACAACAATAATATTCCTGTAACTTTTGAATCAGATTATATTATTACTTTAGATCTGAGCCATGCTCAAGCTTATACTTACAGCACATTAAGCTGGGGTTTGATCGGTGACGCTACACCAGGTGGATGGTCAACAGACACTCCTCTGTCTTATGACGCAACGAATAAGGTTTGGACAGCAACTGTAACACTGGTATCAAGCGGTGGTGCTAAATCGTTCAAATTCAGGGCAAACCAAGCCTGGGATCTCAACCTGGGAGGTAAAGGTACAGGAGATGGTACTGCTGATAATTATGCAGCGGATGGTTTCACAGCTGCTTTGTCTGCAGGTGGGAAAAACTTAGGCGTTCCGGGAAATGTTGACGGGACATATAAAGTTACCCTTAATCCTGTAACTTTTGTTGCTACAGTAGTTAAGCAATAATTAAAACACATTATCTGCAAGGGAAGTTACAACTGATTGGATGTAACTTCCCTTGTAGTCTTGTTAAGGGGTAATCTTTTAAGAACTTCTTAGAGAATAATTCGGAATTCTGATCAATCAGGACGAATTATTTTGTTTAAAAGCTGCATTATAATTTTCTGTTTAAATCAGATTTCGTGCGTCTCTTTTGAAGAAACTTGCTACGGGATGATCTGTCTGCCATATATTTTTGCTGTTCTGTTACAGATTATTCTTCCTACATATCTGATCATTAATTAACCGAGGTTACTCAAAATCTTGCCATGCCCCATTTCCGCAAGCAATTGTTTGATTACTGGGAAAAGTTATATCCCGGAGTACCAACAAATATTCTGGAAAACTTTCTCCTGACTATAGAACTCAGTTTCGATAAAAACGATAAGACTGATTCCCAGGCCGATTGGTACAAAGACGCTGTTGTATATTCGCTCTATGCTGACCTGTTTAATAATGATTTTGCCGGTCTGACACAGAAGCTTGATTACCTGCACGATCTGGGTATAAATTGCATCTGGCTCTTACCGGTGCTTGATTCACCGATGCGTGACGCAGGATTTGATATCAGTGATTATAAAAATATAAGATCTGAATTACTCGATAAGTCTGGAAAAACGAATGATCAGAACGTTTTCCGGCAATTCCTTGCAGCCGCTCACGGTAAAGGGATTAAAGTGATTTTTGATATTTCAATGAATCACACTTCTGATGAACATCCCTGGTTTGTCGAAGCATCCAAATCAAAAGATAATCCGTTCAGAGATTACTATATCTGGTCCGATAACGTGGATTTGTACAAAGATGCCAGGATAATTTTTAAAGGAATTGAATCATCAAACTGGGAAAAGAAAGGGGATGAATATTATTTCCACCGGTTTTTTAATTTCCAACCCGATTTAAATTACAAAAACCCCCAGGTTTTACTCGAAATATGCAAGATTCTGCTGTTCTGGCAAAATGCCGGGGTTGATGGTTTCAGGGCTGACGCAACTCCTTATATCTGGAAAGAAGAAGGCACGGAATGCGAAAACTTACCGAAAACTCACCTGGTAGTTAAGTTTTTCAGGGCGATACTTGATTATATTAAACCAGGCTCCCTCCTATTGGCTGAAGCCTGCCAGCAACCCGCCCAGGTTGTGGAATATATGGGCAATGGCGACGAATGCCATGCTGCCTATCATTTCCCCCTTATGCCGCGCATCTTCAAATCCATTGCCCTGCAAAGCGGCAAGCCTGTTGAAGAAACGCTTTCAAAAGCATTTACTCCCGAACTGCCCCCTAGCGGGCAATGGTTCACCTTCCTTCGCTGCCACGACGAGCTTAGCCTGGAACTGGTTTATGTTACCGAAGAAGAACGCAAATACCTTCATAAGCAATATTGCCTGAAACCCGAATGGGACTTCCGCCTGGGCGAAGGTATCTCCGCCCGCCTTTCCGAGCTTATGCAGCGTGACGAAAGACGTATTTTATTAGCCTATTCCATAATTCTGACACTTCCCGGAACACCCGTTATTTATTACGGCGACGAATTCGGAAAATATAACGACGAAGCTTACTACAATGAGATGATACGCCTGACGGGTAAAGATGATACCCGTTTCCTGGTACGCGGAAAGATTGACTGGGACGAATTAGCTCTCAACCTCGAGAATCCTGAAAGTTTCAGCAGTCATATTTACAATAAACTTAAGCTGATGCTGCACATTCGTAATCAGCACAAAACATTTGGCCGTGGAAGCATTGAATTTATTACACTTCCAGGAAGCGAAAGCGGAAGCCTGCTTTCTTTTATCCGCACTTTTGAAAAAGAGAAATGGCTGATCATTCATAATATGACGGATGGAGTTGTGAACATCAAATTACCTCCATTTGCAGAGAACTGTGCCGATGCTTTTAGTAGCATCACTCCTCTGACTATTGAACCGTATGAGTTCGACTGGATAAAGATCTCCTGATCTTTTAATCAAATCTGAAAAGGAATGAAAAACATATAACATTAAACACTAAATAAAAAAGTAATTCTTTAATTCAGTTTAGCAGACTGAAGCATACAGGAAACAAACTTTATCATTTTTCATTTTGTGTTTTGTGTTAATTATTAATTAAAATATCCATCGCTTTATGCCCCCAAAATATCTTTTCGAAGCCGTAATTTTCGATCTCGACGGTGTTATCACCCGCACAGCACTGGTTCATAGCCATGCCTGGAAAAAAATGTTCGACGACTACCTTCGTCAGCGCGAAAAAGAGTTTGGTGAGCCTTTTAAGGAATTCACACAAAAGGATGATTACCTGCCTTACGTAGATGGCAAACCACGCTACGAAGGAGTAAAGTCATTTCTCGAATCGCGTGGAATTCATATCCCGTTTGGAGATCCTTCGGATGTAGTTGAACTGGAAACCGTATGCGGATTAGGAAACCGGAAAAATATCACCTTTAACGAAGTATTGAAACGCGATGGAGTGAGCGTTTATGAATCCACAGTCCAGATGATGCACGATCTGAAGAAAGAAGGAATTAAGATTGGTGTGGCATCATCGAGTAAAAACTGTGAAGCCGTTCTGGAAGCTGCCGGTTTGATGCCGCTTATCGAAACACGCGTTGACGGTGTTGTATCGGTAGAGTTAGGACTTAAAGGAAAACCCGAACCTGATATTTTTACAACCGCAGCCGCCAACCTGGGTGTAAAACCGCATAATGCTATTGTGGTTGAAGACGCTACATCGGGTGTTGCAGCAGGAAAGGCAGGAAATTTCGGACTTGTTCTGGGTTTAGCCCGCGAAGAAAATAAAAATGAACTGCTTATTAATGGGGCCGACATCGTTTTGGAAGATATCTCGGAAACATCACTCCAAGCACTGAATGAGTGGTTCCGGAACGGAATAGAAGCCGACGGCTGGAATATAACCTATAATACATACGAACCAAATAAGGAACGCACACGCGAAGCCCTGCTTACCATCGGAAACGGATATTCAGGTACCCGTGGTGCCATGGACGAATGCGATGCCAACACAATAAATTATCCAGGCACGTATATTGCCGGGCTTTACAACCGCCTGAGCACTCCAATTGCAGGCAGAGATGTATGGAACGAAGATTTTGTCAATTCACCCAACTGGCTTCCGGTTACTTTTTGTATCAACGATGGAAAATGGTTTGATATTAATACTACTGAAATAAGTTCTATTCAACGTAAACTTGATTTTAAAACAGGTTTGCTTACCCGTTCACTCCAGGTTAAAGATAAAAACGGAAATGAAACCCTGATTGAATCCAAAAGGTTTACCTCCATGGCCGATCCGCATTTATCTGCCATGCAATATTCAGTTAAACCTCTTAATTACAGCGGTAAAATCACCATTAAAACGGGAATCAACGGTGCCATTATCAATGACGGTGTCGAACGGTACAAATCCCTCAACCAGCACCACCTGAAACCGGTTGATCAGGGAGCTGACAGAGACAGGCAATATGTTGTTGTTTCCACTACTCAATCGGAAATCCGGATTGCCGAAGCGTCAGATCATTTTTTCTTCCAGGATGGCATTTCTTCGGATGTTGAACTGTATCATTCCATCTCTCCATCCGCTGTTTACAGCAAAGCGTCATTTGATCTGCAAAAGGATGAAACGGTAACTCTTGTTAAAAAAGTCGCCATCTACACTTCGAAAAAAGATGATGTAACTGATCCTTTATCCTCAGCAAAAACTAAATTGGATACCTTCGCCGGCGAGTTTGATACGCTTCTTGCTGAAAGTACTTTAGCCTGGGATAAAATCTGGGATAAAGTCGATATGCAGGTAACCGGTGACCGCTTTTCACAAAAACTGCTCCGGCTTCACCTTTATCACCTGATGGTAAGCATGTCGCCGCATAACAGCGACATCGATGCCAGCGTCACCGCTCGCGGATTGCATGGAGAAGCCTATCGCGGGCATATTTTCTGGGATGAACTCTTTATCCTGCCGCTTTATGACATCAATCTTCCTGAAGTAGCAAAATCCATGCTGATGTATCGCTACCGCAGGCTCGGAAAATCGAAGGAATACGCCAATGAATACGGGTATTCGGGAGCAATGTTCGCCTGGCAAAGCGGATCCGACGGGCGTGAGGAAACCCAGGTTATACATCTGAATCCGCTTAATGGTCAATGGGATGTGGATCACAGTTCATTGCAGCGCCATGTTTCGCTGGCCGTGGCATTTGATGTCTGGCAATATTACCAGATTACCGAGGATCACGATTTTATGAAATCGTATGGGACTGAAGTATTTCTGGAGATATGCCGTTTCTGGGCAAGCAAATGCTATTGGAACGAGAACCGTCAGCGTTACGATCTCACAAAGGTAATGGGACCCGATGAATTTCATGAGCTGTATCCCGATGCCACAGAAGGTGGTTTAAATAACAATGCCTACACTAACCTTATGACAGCCTGGGCGTTCCGGAAGGCGGCTCTTATCCTGGACTCGTATGGTCAAAATGGATTGGATGAATTTGAAAAGCTTGGATTCAAAAAGGCAGAACTTGATTCGTGGAATGAAATAGCAAAAAAACTGTTCCTCGATATAAATGAAGAGGGCATCATTGCACAATACGAAGGCTATTTCAATCTCAAAGAACTCGACTGGGAATATTATAAAAAGAAATACGGTAATATTTACCGTATGGACCGCATTCTGAAAGCGGAAGGTTTAACACCGGACGAATTCAAAGTTTCCAAACAGGCAGATATGCTGATGACTTTTTATAACCTCGAAAAGGATGAAGTTGATAGCTTGATAACGGGTCTGGGATATAAATTACCTGCAGATTACCTGCAACGAAACCTTGAGTATTACTTTGGCCGCACCTCGCATGGCTCGACACTGAGCCGGATTGTACATGCCAGGCTGGCTTCCATTGCAGGGAACAGGGAAATGAGCTGGAACCTTTATTCCGATGCTTTAGCCAGCGACTTTGTGGATATACAGGGCGGAACTACAGCCGAAGGCATTCATGCCGGTGTAATGGCAGGAACCGTTCTGATTGCGCTAAGCACTTTTGCCGGTATTTCGTTCGACCAGGAATATTTATCCGTACAACCTTCAATGCCTGAAGCATGGGAATCACTGAGTTTTGGAATCAGCTTCAAAGGAACCCGTTTCAACATGACTATTACAAAAACGCAGCTTGTTGTGAATGCAGATAAAGAATCAATAATTCTTGTTAACGGCAAAAAACTCAATTTAACCAAAGAAATTGACTGTCTTTTCACATTCTAAATTGAACTTTGAGTAATTGAATATAACTTTGCACCATTGCAATAATTTTCTTAACCGCAAAGCGATGCAGTGAGCCAGCCGAACTGAACGCAAAGGAATTTTCGCAAAGAACGTGGAGAAATGAATAAAAAACTTTGCATACCTCTGCGCCATATTCTCAATGCACTCTGCGATAAAAATAAAAATAACTCTTAAAAAATAAAAACCATGTTAGGTGACGTATTGTTGATTACCGAAAAACACCAGAAAGCAGGTGAAATCATTATTGAGCAAATTCTTGCCAACCGTAAACCGAAAATGATGATCGGTATTTCGGGTGAATCCGGCTCAGGGAAATCGGAGTTGGCACATGTAATTGCCAAAGGTCTGCGCAAGCACGGTATTTTTGCCAAACCCATTCATATCGACAATTATTATCGCATTCTTCCGCTCCTTCGCACCGAATGGCGCAAGGAAAACGGGATTCAGAATGTGGTCGGGTATAGCGAATATGACTGGGATACCATTAACCGGAATATTGCTGAGTTTAAAACCGGCAAAGTATCCACCGGACCTTGTGTGGACCTGGTTACCGAGCAGGTTGATCAGCTTACAACCGATTATTCAACAGTTGATATGATTGTGGTTGATGGTTTGTATGCCATTAAAACAGAAGGTATCGACCTGAGTATTTTCATTGAACTCACCTATCACGAAACCAAAAAAGCTCAGGTTGTTCGTGGCAAGGAACCGCAGAATGAATACCGTATGGCAGTTCTTGAGCAGGAACACCAGATGGTTCAGGCGCTGAAGCCTAAGGCGGATATTCTGATTACGATGGAATACGGGGTTAAATTTGTTACCAGGTAAATTTCGACAACTTTTTAGATATCACGTCCGGGTTAGTTAAACCTGAGGATTATTGACAAGCTGTAATTTTTGATTTTATTAGTGACAAATACGGATTTAAGCAATCCCCCTTGTTCCCCCTTTGGGGTTTCGGCTTCGCTCAACCTCCAAAGGGGGACACGTGCTAAGATGGTGTCGGCGCTGAAGCCGAAGGCTAATATTCAGATTACGATGGAGTACGAGGTTGCTTTTGTGAAAAAGCAGCAATAAAGCTGCAACAAATTATTACTATCCGATTAATTAATATTGATAAAAAATCCTTGTTAATATTTCGTCCCTGACGGGACTTAAAACCTGATATAACTATTTTTCTACCAATATTCAGTCCCTAACGGGACTGCCGTTCATTAAAGAAATCGTTAGAAGAATAAATTATTTTATTTTACTCCACTGCCCTGTCCCGTAAGGACAAGATATTGGTAGAAAGTAAAATTAATATGAAAAAAGTCCCGTCAGGGACGATATAATATTGTGATCTCACAACCAAAAAATCAAAAGAAAGCGATTAATTCTTGAAAAATACCAGCAATAAAAACGGCTCCCGAAAGGAGCCGCTTTTATTTACATCTTAATTTCGTCCTGGTTTTTATTTAAAAACCTGTAATCTGTCAGCTGGTAAGAATTTACCGGTGTTAGGTTGATCCACTTTTTATATTTAAAATACCATTTCCATTGAATGGAACGGAATAACCCACCTTGTTTCAAAAACGCGAATACAAATGGATGAAGGTTTATCATCAGGTATTCTTCATTCTGATCCTGCAGGAGGTACTGTATATTATTTTCGATTTCGTCGGTAAGCAGAATACTTGGTTTAATCTCACCTGTACCTCCGCATGAAGGGCACTTTTCAAGAATAGCTACATTGGTTTCTGGACGTACACGCTGCCGTGTTACCTGAACCAATCCGAATTTACTTGGAGGCAGGATAGTATGCTTGGCATTATCCTTAGCCATTTCGTCCTTAAGTCGCTGATACAGTTTCCGGCGGTTGGTGCCTTCATGCATATCAATAAAATCGACTACAATAATGCCGCCCATATCACGCAAACGCAATTGACGGGCGATCTCAGTAGCAGCCTCAAGGTTCACCGAAAGAGCATTTTCCTCCTGGCTGCTGTCGCTGTTTACTTTGTGACCGCTGTTTACGTCAATAACGTGAAGTGCTTCGGTATGTTCAATAATCAGGTAAACACCACTTTTAATGGTAACAATCTTCCCAAAGGAATTCTTGATCTGCTTGTCGATACCGAAATTATCGAAAATAGGAATTTTACCTTTATATACTTTTACAATGTCAACTTTATCCGGAGAAATGGTACGGATATAGTTTTTCACTTCCTCGGCTACATTCGGATCATCAACATGAATATTGTTGAAGGATTCGTTCAGCATATCGCGAAGGATTGCTGATGTGCGGTCGAGTTCACTGACAATTTTCTGCGGTGGTTTGGCACCATACATTTTTTGAGCTACCGATTCCCATTTCTGAACCAGGGCGTTCAGATCGGCATCCAGATCAGCCACACGTTTGCCTTCGGCAACCGTACGGATAATAACGCCGTAATTTTTAGGGCGAATGCTCGAAATCAGTCTTTTCAGACGATTACGTTCTTCGGCGCTTTTGATTTTCTGGGAAATTGAAAGCCTGTTACTGAAAGGAACCAGCACCAGGTAACGGCCGGCAAACGAAATTTCGGATGAAATACGCGGACCCTTTGTAGAAATCGGTTCTTTTGCAATCTGAACCAGTATTTGCTGGTTCGGCGAAAGCACCTGTGAAATCTTACCTGTTTTTTCAATATCAGGTTCGCATTCAATCTCCTGCATCATGATCTGGGCATCTTTGCCAGTCAGCGCATTACGGGTATATTTCTGAAACGAGTTTATTTGCGGACCCAGGTCGAGGTAATGCAGGAATGCATCTTTTTCGTATCCTACATCTACAAACGCGGCATTAAGCCCGGGCATTATTTTCTTAATGCGGCCCAGGTATACGTCGCCAACAGCAAAACTGTTATTGGTCTTTTCCTTATTGAGTTCTACCAATACCTTTTCCTCCAGGAGTGCGATGTTTACTTCGGAGGCTTCAGCATTTATAATTAATTCTTTGTTTACCACAGCTATATTAGCTTTTCAGATATTTACACCATTGCACATCAGTATGCGTCATGATTTGCATTCAGATGTGAGGGTAAAAGTAATTAAAAAAAATTTCATCACATGAAATAACACACGTTTCATGTGATGAAATCATAAAGTTTAATCGTGGTTATTTCTTCTTGTGACGGTTCTTACGTAAACGTTTTTTACGTTTATGCGTCGACATTTTATGTCTCTTTCTCTTCTTTCCGCTTGGCATGATTTACTTATTAATGATCGGGGATTCTAAATTACTTTACTTTATTCTTCACTTCGCTAACAAAAACCTTTGCTGGCTTAAATGAAGGAATGTTGTGAGCGGGAATAATGATAGTCGTATTCTTTGAAATGTTACGGCCGGTTTTTTCAGCTCTTTGTTTCACTACGAAACTTCCAAACCCTCTGAGGTAAACATTTTCGCCATCAGCCATTGCTTTTTTAATAGCATCCATGAATGATTCTACGGTCTGCTGTACAGCGACTTTCTCAATGTTTGTTTTACTGGCTATTTCAGCAACGATTTCTGCTTTAGTCATTTTTCAAAATGTTTTAATGAATTGATTATAAATTTCTTAATGGGCTGCAAATATAGGGAGTTTTTTTAACTCCCAAACGAAAGCGAAGTTTTTTTTGCATTGTTTTTCATAAAATTGATGTTTTTTTTGCTTTCACAAAAAATTCTTTGTCAAAATAGTAGGATTTTAAAAAATAATGCTACTTTTGCAGTCCCTATCAAAACGGTGTCGTAGCTCAGTTGGTAGAGCAACGGACTGAAAATCCGTGTGTCACTGGTTCAATTCCAGTCGACACCACCCAAAGGGACTTAAGGACTGGATTTACTTCCGGTCCTTTTTTGTTTCCAGTGGAGGATGATTCCTTTTTTGGGCAACAGCGCCAACCAAAAACCTTACCTGATAAAACTTGTCATCATTTTCTTCACCGCGGCCGGTGCAGGCAAGGTATCTTTGGTTTGATCGCGCATTTTAAGCAGCCAGGCCATAGTGTTGCCAGGCACGCTCATGATCTGGGCGCCTTCAAGGTCCTGTTCCGCCTCACCGGGCGTGCGGCCGTGAATAATGTTCCGGTAATTGGATGTGGCCAGTATCATTTCGGAATAGGTGAGGTAATGATCAGGCTATCGAAAGTAACCGAACCGCCGGTGCGGCGCACGGCAACCACCGCGGCTCCAACTTTATGCCGGAATGATCCCCCGTTGCATCCCGCCACATAAAAAGCCCTGTCGAGAAAGCATTTCATGGTTCCTGCAATACCAGCGTAATAAACCAGCGAAGTGAGTATAATGCCATCGGCATTCTTTATGCTTTGAATCCATTCGTTAAGGTTATCGCCGATAATGGTGCTCTTTTAATCTTTATTTTTAACTCAGTTGCCATATGCCAGGCAACCCCGTACCGCTTTATTCCCGATATGGATGATTTCAAAATCAATTCCGTTTTCTTCCAGTTGCGCACCAACCATCCGCAAAGCATGGTATGTATTTCCTTCTTTTTTTGCACTTCCGTTTATGGTTACTACTTTCATTTGTCGGGGGTTTAAATTTATTCAGGTACTGTTGATATGAATAAGCCCAAATTATTCCTTTTTTCTGAGAATCCGGAAGTTGAAATCCAATATCTTAAATATGGGAAGGCAGGCGAGGCATGGATCACAAATCCTCAGCAATGGTCTGGTGAAGTTCCGGCAAGGAGGCTTCCGGCTCAATTCCCTGCCTGCCGTTGATGTATTGGTTTGGTTCTATCATCATGTGCCGGAATGCGCCAGCGGGACGAAGGGAAAATCCTGGCAAACGGAAATCCGGAAACAAAGAATGTTGAGAGTTTTCAGCAGCCATTTCGTTAAGCTTTCAACGGTAAATGCTTTGCACTTGTACAATCGGGTAAAAAGCCGGACAAATTATGCTATCAGAATCAGGTGGAGGATTGAGTTTCGAAAAACTGCTTTAAATACTGTAAATCAATTATATAGTAATTCCTGGTGTAAAAATAAATCGCCAGCAACAAATAAAATAATATTCGCTAACTTTACAGTTAATTTCTTAACCGGCAAACTATACCTTGTGCCATTACCATGGTAATGTAAACCAAAGTTTCCTTACCATGTTACTTTAAAATTAACTCAATATAAACATGGAAACCAGCTATTAAAATACCGGGATCAATAAAGGTTCATTTTCTGACAAAGACATAAAGCTGCATCCCGGCCTATCCTTAACAAAACCATAATCAAACACGATCACATATTTTCAGCTATTTGGTTCTACTCCAACTTCACTGTAATAAATTATATCCCTATGCGAAATATTCACAATTCATTCAGAATGACAGCACTGGTGCTGCTGCTGTTATCTTACGCCGCATGTCGTGAAAAGCTCAACAATCCGGACGACGGCGATCCTTTCGACACCCTTGATTATACCATATCCGTTAATACTATTCAACCTCTTATTAGTTGTTATGCCGAATTTAATGATTTCCCCTGGGAAAACTTCCCGCTTATTGCCACCAAGGGCGATGATGTGAATGCCGGTGGCGAAGGCGACCAGGGAGGTGGTTACACAGATATAGATAAGTACAGCAATTTTGTCGAAAACACCTACTGGATGTTTAACAATTCATGGTGTAACCTTTACGCGGATATTTATGAGGCACAGTTATCGATGGATCAGATTGCAAAATACCGCGCACATGCCAGCGATAAAACCAAAGCCGATCAATACACTGCCGAAGTTAAGGTTTTAAGGGCATGGGATTTGTTTCTCCTGTCGCGCATGTGGGGAAAAATATTAATTCCGCTGAGTGCTGACCAGACTGAAATGTACAATTTGAAATTATCCACTAAGGATGATGTAATGAAACACATTTCGGCACAGATGGATGAAGCCATCCCGTACCTGCCTGTTATGCATCCCAACAAACGAACCGATATAAAAGGTGGTGTAACAAAATACACAGCCTTGGCAATAAAAGCACTGGCCAACCTCGAACTTAAAAACTACCAGGTTGTGTCCGATGCTACTTCACAAATCATCAGTTCCAACGTGTTTGTGCTCGAACCCGATTATTACAACCTGTTTAAACTAAAAGGCAAACTGAACAGCGAAAACCTTTTCGAGATGCAATACTCTGATGCTGATTACGCTACGGGCAATCCTAATCGTGGATATGTTTTCAGTTTCTTCGGGCCCGAAGTATGGACACCAAAAGTAACAGGATCAAAAGCTGGCTGGGGATTTTTCGAACCAAGTATGAAATACATCAAATTTATGCTCAACCGGGGCGAAACCATCCGCCTCGAAACCAGTGTAATCTTTACCAGGCGCGGAATTGCCGAAATTAAAAAAGATCCCGGCTTTGCAAGCCTGCCCGCCTGGATTTCTGATACCACAGCCTCGGGCGATATATTCAACGACTCCTACCGCCACTTGTTCAGCAGCGGAAAGCATTATCTTCCCTCCGATCAGCTTAGTTCCGGGCAAACATACTACGGAACCAACAAAAATTTTACCTGCATACGCTATGCCGAAATACTGCTTATGTATGCCGAAGCGCAAACACAGGGAACTTCCGGTTCGGTTATAACAGCCGATGCTGCCGTTAATACCGTAAGGCTCAGGGCCGGGCTGCCGCCGTTAACGGGAGTTACTAATGCGCAGGTAATGGACGAAAAGTTTGCCGAACTCGCTATGGAATGGGGTACACGTTACTATGATATGATACGCCTTGGCAGATACAGCGAACTCAACTACGACGGCCGCACCTTCACCACCGATAAAACCTTTTATCCGTACCCCAAATCCCAGGTGGATCTTTTACCGGTATTACAGCAATAACAATTATATACGCCTTTGCCGCTGCTGATATACGACTCAGCGAAGGATTTTTTGGATTGGTTTTCCATCACACTTCTAGAGAAGCGCAAGCGAGGAAAATAGTGAATAGTAAGGAGTAATTTGAAGAGGCGGGATATCGAGAGTCCTTGCAGCTGAGAGATGGTGGGGGTTTGCTATTACCAGAAATTATCATGATTTTAGTAAATCTGTTTTATGGCGGATGTGCATGACTAAAAGGCATAATAAAAGCGCATTAATTTGTAAATATTATAATACAATAAATGAATCCAATTCTACTTATTGGGCATTTTATTCATTTAAAATTTATAGTAAGTCCTTAAATGTTTTAAATTGCACTAGTTTTAAATAACATTTTAAGAATATTATTATGAATCGGGCATATTATAATGATTCTATCACAGAATTTATTGTTACATCTCCTGAAGAAATAATTGGAAAAATTGCTTTAAAAAACCAGTTTCCATTAGAGCAAACCCAAAAAGATGCATGGTTAGCCCAAATCATCATTTTAAAAGATGTTCTGCCTCCATATAAAGGATCAATCTATTTTGAATACACGATTCCTCGCATGGGTCAACGAATTGACGTTGTTATTCTTATAGGTGCAGTAATCTTTATCCTTGAATTCAAAATAGGGGAAAAGGAATACAGTTTAAATGCGATGGACCAGGTAATGGATTATGCTTTGGACTTGAAGAACTTTCACGAATCAAGTCATGATCAATTTGTTGCACCTATTCTTATCGCCACTAAAGCAAAAGATTTTATTTCAGTTATTGCTACAACTTCTCAAAACGATAAACTTCTATTCCCGATTAAGAGTAATGTTTCACTGTTAGCAAAGGTAATTGAAGATGTTATTTTCTTTAGTGAAGGCAATGACATTAATCAAAATGAATGGGAACAAGGTCGGTATTGTCCGACTCCAACCATTATTGAAGCTGCAATGGCACTTTACAACAATCATTCTGTTGAAGAAATCTCTCGAAGCGATGCCAGCGCTATAAACCTAAGCCAAACATCTGAAGCTGTATCCAAAATAATCCACTCCTCAAAAGTGAATTCCCGTAAATCCATTTGCTTTGTTACTGGAGTTCCTGGTGCTGGAAAAACTCTGGTCGGACTTCATGTTGCTACTACACACATTGATAAATCTAATGACCTATATAGTGTATTTCTTTCGGGGAATGGTCCTCTTGTAGCAATTCTGAGAGAAGCGCTTGCAAGAGATAAAGTTAAAAGAGAAAAAGAGAAAGGGAATAAAACCAAGAAGGGAAAAGCATTAAGCGATGTTAAAATGTTTATCCAGAACGTTCACAATTTCCGTGATGAATGCCTGATAGATCTTGCATCAGCTCCTATTGAACACGTTGCTCTTTTTGATGAAGCACAACGTGCCTGGAATTTGGAGCAAACATCCAATTTTATGAGCCGCAAAAAGAATCGGCCTAATTTCAACCAGTCTGAGCCTGAATTTTTAATATCATGTCTAGATCGGCATAAAGATTGGGCGGTTGTTGTTTGTTTAGTTGGCGGTGGTCAGGAGATAAATACAGGTGAAGCAGGAATAACAGAGTGGATTCAATCCTTAGAACGATCTTTTACTGGATGGGATATTTACATTTCTGATAGGCTTGCAGATAGTGAATATAATGCAAGAGAAGTTTTGAAAAAACTGGAATCCCGGCCAAATGTAGTCTACGACAAATCATTGCATCTTTCCGTTTCGATGAGATCATTCCGTGCCGAAGACGTTTCGCTACTTGTTAAGCAAATGCTTGACCTTAATATTGATGAAGCAAAAGATACTCTCGAAAGAGTGAAAGCAAATTATCCAATAGTCATAACTCGCGATCTTTCAAAGGCCAAACAATGGTTAAAACAACAAGCGAGAGGTTCTGAGCGATATGGAATTGTCGTTTCATCCCAAGCTGAAAGATTAAAACCTCACGCCATTTTTGTAAAATCAACAATGGATCCGATACATTGGTTTCTTGATGGTAAAGAAGATGTGCGTTCTTCCTATTATCTGGAGGATGTGGCAACAGAATTCCATGTTCAGGGCTTAGAACTTGATTGGGTTTGCGTAACTTGGGATGCTGATTTCAGATATTCTGAAAACGGTTGGGATGGTTGGTCATTTGTCGGAAGTCGATGGAATCATATTAATAAAGCAGAACGCAAGGCATATCTCAAAAATGCATATCGAGTTCTTTTAACACGTGCCAGGCAAGGAATGGTAATTGTCGTTCCATCAGGTGATTCTGATGACCACACCAGACCACCAAAGTTTTACGATTCCACCTTTGAATATTTGAAAGAAATAGGGTTTACTGTTATTTAGACGCCTTCCATATGCAACAACTGCTTCAGAAATATCTACAGGCTTTTCGAAAGCTCCGCGTTGACAGAACTCATGGTGCAGCTCCTCATAAACCTATTTTATTGCTTTCTGTATTACAGGCTTATCAAAATGGAAATATCAACAGCGGAAGAATTTATATCACTCCCGAATTGGTTGCATTATTTAAAACAAATTGGAGTTTATTGGTTACAACTCAAAACGATTGCAGAATCTCTTATCCTTTCTATTATTTAAAGAGCGAAAAGTTCTGGAAACTGGTTCCAAAATCCGGATTTGAAAACATCAATGAAATGGGCTCAATTATGAAAAGCTTTTCCAACCTGAATGCCGCTGTTGAATTTGCAATTATTGAAGATGATTTGCTTTTACTTTTGCAGGATAAAAGAAGCAATAGTATCCTGACACATTTCTTACTGGATGAATATTTCCCCATAACAAAACAGAATTTCGCCAATTCAATTGCGGGTCAGCAAAATCTATTCGACGATATTGAAGACAAGATTCTGCATGAAGATCCAATAAAATACAGGCAGGAAATAAACCAGCTGATGTTGCAGCAAAATGAGGAAGAGATTTTCATCCGGGGCAGTATTTTTAAAAGAGAAATCCCCAAATTATATAATTATACCTGCTGCATCTCAGGGATGAAAATAGCTGCAATCATTTCCGTTTCTATGGTCGACGCCTGTCATATAGTTCCTTTCAGCGAAAGCTACGACGATACTATTACAAACGGCATTTCACTCTGTCCAAACCTCCACCGTGCTTTCGACAGAGGGCTGATTTCAATTGATGACAATTATAAAGTCCTGGTAAAATCAAACTGGAGCGAAGATCAATCGAATTATTCTATCAAGCAGTTTGAGGGAAAACGAATTTTACTGCCATCAAATCCGAGCCAGTTTCCTTCTCATGAGAATTTTACTTCGCATAGAGTGCGATTTAATTTCTAATTAAGCTTTGAGGGAAATTTGACCCCCGCGGCACATTGTCTTCCATAAAATAAGAATAAACTAGTGCTTTCCGTAGTCTGCGACTACGGATACCAAATAAAGCACATTGGCTGCCTGTATGTTATCTACTAATAAGTATATTTGTTTAATTTCAAGTCAATTTAAAAATGTCGGTTGGAGGCTATAAAATCCGCAATCCCGAAGCAATCCATTTTATAACTTTTGCGGTATTTGAATGGGTTGATGTATTTACCAGAAAAGTTTATTGTGATATAGTGCTTGATAGTTTGCGGTATTGTCAGAAGGAAAGAGGTCTGTATATACATGGCTGGTGCCTTATGAGTAATCATATTCACCTGCTTGTATCAGCCAAAAATGAAGATACAAGTGATATACTTCGTGATTTCAAGAAATTCACAAGCAAACAGATCATAAAGGAAATTTCCGAAAATAAGGGTGAAAGTCGTAAAGAATGGATGTTACAGATTTTTAAAGAGCAGGGAGAGAAAAACAGCAGAAATAGTGTTTATCAGTTTTGGCGCCAGGATAATCATCCGGAAGAGCTTTTTTCAATTGGATTTACCTGGCAAAAAATGAACTATATGCACAACAATCCTGTTGAAGCGGGTTTGGTTGAAAAAGCGGAAGATTATCTATACAGCAGCGCAAGTGATTATGTTGGAAAAGGGAAAGGATTGCTTGAAATCTATCCGATATGAAGAAGGAAAAACAGTTAGATTTTTGTCCTGAGTTGCATACTCAGGACAACTAGGGAGTTTCAGGTAACCAGAAATTACAAAAATGCAGAGCCGGCGTTGCATCCGGCAGACATAAAAGCCGAATACGTAATAACTATCCGGAACCCATGCTCCCGGGTTCAGACAATTTTGAATATTTTTTGTGTAAAAATATATTTTTATTGTTTATCAATAAATATTTATTATTTTTGCGGCATAATTTAAACTCTTACCAATTATGTCAAAAACAAACAACTTCGTATTTTGGGCCTTAAATATTGTGGCCTGGCTCATTTTTGTCGGCTTGTCCATTGAAGCAGGAGGCTTACTGGTAAATTTCTTTTTCAGTGTGTATAAGCCTGAATTTATCCAAAATCTTTATCAAAAGATGGACTTAACTGAAATTTATAAAGACAGTAGATTAGCTTTTTACGGCATCTATAGCTCTATTCTAACCCTTTCAATTTTAAAAGCTTACCTGTTTTACATAGTTATCAGACTAATGCACAAAATGGATTTATCAAAACCATTTAACACTTTTGTTGCAAGACAAATTTCACTGATTAGTTATTACACTCTTTCAATCGGACTGTTAAGTTACGTTGCCAGACAATCCGCTGAAAATTTAACGCATCACGGTTTTATCCCTGACAACTTAAACCAATTTTGGGCAGACAGTCAGGCATTTATTTTAATGGGAGCTGTAATCTATATTATTGCGACTATTTTTAAAAAAGGAGTAGATATTCAAAACGAAAACGATTTAACCGTATAAGCCATGCCGATTATTGTAAATCTTGATGTAATGATGGCTAAACGGAAAATGTCGTTAAACGAACTATCCGAAAGAGTTGACTTAACCTTATCCAATCTTTCCATACTAAAAACTGGTAAAGCAAAAGCTATCCGATTTAGCACATTGGAAGCAATTTGCAAAGTGCTGGACTGCCAGCCGGGGGATATACTGGAATATGTTAATGAAAATATAAGCACAGCAACCCGTTAACAAAAAGGCCAGTCCAAATGGCGGTTTAGGGCAGGACCAAGCATAGAGAAATTATAAAACGTGAAGGCTGTTAGTAAATATGCTGCCGTAATTAACAGCGTCAATCGGTTTGGCGCCACCAATTCCTGCTTATTGACAAAAAGGCTGTATGTTATTCTAAATCTGTTATTTAGAATAGGATGACTATGCTAACTGAATGAATGAATGAAATTTTGAGTTTTTGTTGAACCCCAATAAGCCAATCTATGACCAGAACAAGTTTATATGCTCATTTTTCGCAACTTCCTGGTCCGCGGCTTAACAGGAATTAAAAGCACAATTTAACTAACATCCTTGTTTAAAGTTTACTGGCTGTCAGATGTGGAGCAGAATCCCGGAATTGAATAGAAGAGTTCGGCAAAGCTCGGATTGATTTACAGAAAAAGTGCTTTCTCTGCCAATGACATTCCTTCCATGATACCATTAAGCGGGTATTTTCAATGAAATCAATGACAAGAAAACTACCGGGATGCGCCAGTACATCAGTAGTTTACCAGGCAAATCCGAGGAATTCAATAAGTACAGAGGCATCGAGAACAGCTTGCATTGGACTACGGATAACACCTTCAGAGAGGATAAAAAAGAAAACACGAAAGTTTGTTCAGATTTCGGATTTATTCGGCTGTTCCTTTAACCGCAAAGATGAAACAAGCGAAATCTTTAAAACTACTGACGAAGCTTTAATACTTGCCTGCTATCCGCGTACCATAAAGCTATTGCTCGAAAACTGCAGGATTGATCACCTATCTCTTAAAAAATATGAATACCGGGAAAGAGTAACAATATGTTCTTTTATCAAATGTACCCAACCCACCCTAAAAAAGGGAAGGAGTTATATAGGCTAACCTGACCAATTGTTGTACTGTTTGTTATAATCTGCCTTCCCTGGATGCAGATCTGAATCGAAGAGTACTGATATATTCCGTTAGGACTGCTGGAATATATAACTGAACAACTAATTTCATTGTTATTAAGACTGGCACCAGTTAAACCGTTTTACTCAATTTTACCGCCATCCGCCTTACCGGTAACCAGGCCGCTGCGGTACCTATCAATGTGATAGTAATAAAAACATATAAAAAGTCAGCAGCAATCAACTTTACAGGGTAGGCATTAATTATAAATGATCCGCCCCCCTGGAGTTTTATCAGGCCAAATTCCTGTTGCAGGACGCAAACCAGTAAGCCCAGCAGAAGTCCTGAAAATGCGCCTATCAGCGAAATCAATAATCCTTCGAAAAAGAAAATCTTCTTTATAAGCGTATCTCTTGCTCCCATACTCCGCAATATGCCGATGTCTTTTTGCTTGTCGAGTATCAACATGGTAAGCGATCCTATTACATTAAATGAAGCAACAATAAGTATAAAAGTAAGTATCAGAAATACAGCCCATTTCTCCGATTTCATTATTTTATAAAGTACTTCCTGCTGCTGAAAACGATTCTGAGTCCTGAATTTGGAACCGACAATCGCATTGATTTTTTCCTGTATCACCGGGGCATCCGTATCTTTTGCCAACCTGATTTCGATGCTGGTAACTTCATCCGTATAATCGAGCATTCGACGGGCAAAACGCAAGGGAACAAGCATGTACTTGTCATCAAAATCCTGTTGAACCGAAAAAATTGCGGAAGGCCTGATAAATTCGCTCCTGAATGATTCCTGAGGCAATCCGGATATGCTGCCTTTACGCTTTGGGATATAAACCGATATCAGGTTATCGGGCGCATTCATATCCAGGTTGAGGAAATACGCAATTCCGTATCCCGGGATGGCAAAATCAAGGCTGTCTTCCTGGAGAATCATTTTGCCTGTCACCAGCAAAGAGTCGTTAATCGGGCTGTTGAACTGGTAAAGCGAATCCACACCTTTGATGGTAGCCAGAATTTGCTGCTTTTTGTAATACAAAAGCGCATTTTCCTCAACCACTTCCGTATATTTAATAATACCGGGAATAGCGCGGATTTTATCAGCATCAATTTCATGGTTATGGAAGGTTTTTCCTTCGACAACCGTTATTTTGACATCCGGATCGAAAACTGAAAACAAGGAAACAACTACCGATTCGAAACCATTAAAAACGCTCAGCACAATTATCAATGCAGCTGTTCCCAGAGCAACACCAACCATCGAAATACCCGAAATCAGGTTGATGATATTATGCGATTTCTTTGAAATCAGGTACCTGCGGGCTATGAAAAAGGGGAGGTTCACAAGGATTTTGCTTTAATGAACAAAGATAGACAACAGGGATGAATTCTTCGTTATACCTGGAATTTAAAAAACATCGGGATTTATAGCTGCAATCTGGCAAAATCTATACTGATATTTTATTCAATCTTCTTTTGTTTTACCGTATACTGAAAAACCTGGAGGTTCGATCTGGCATATTCATTCATCAGGCTTGCCTCCTTTTCATATGTATTTAAATAGTCGGTTTTATCGTTGTTCAAATATTTGTACAAATTCGACCTTCCGTCTTTTCTTACGATAAGGAATAACTCCTTATCCAAAACTCCATATTTATCATCACTATTGATAAATATATAAGGACGCGATTGTTTGAGTAAATCAATGCCTAATGTGGTATTATCATAGGGCAATTTAATAAGGCCCATTATTGTCGGGAATACATCAATCTGTCCTCCTATCATTTCAAATGCACGGTTTTCGGGCAGCAGATAGGGCGCGTAGAAAATAAGCGGAGTATGGTGGTAATCCAATGAAATATCATAAGTGGTATTTATCGGCTCCCCATGGTCAGCAATAAAAACAAACAAGGTGTTTCGGAACCAGCTTTGTTTTGATGCCATCGAAATAAATTGCCGTATCGACCAGTCCGCGTATTCTGTTATCTGGTCTTTTGTATCGGTATAGTGGGATTTAAAATAATCAGGAACATAAAAAGGCGCATGATCACTGGCAGTCATAAAAGCTACAAAAAATGGTTTCTTCCGGTCATTTAGTTTTGAAATATATGGAATAGAATAGCGGAATAAATAATCATCAGGCACACCCAAAGTCGTTTTAACTTCGCCGGAAGGGTAATCGGATTGTGAAATAACATTTTCAAAATCATTTGACCGCAGAAATCCTTCAACGTTATCAAATTGCCCGTCATGAGTAGTGAAATAAGTAGTTGTATATCCTTGTTTCCTCAAAACAGAGGCTATACCGTTACGTTTTGAAATATTATCATCTTTCATCGGGTGTTGCCGGAAGATAGCCGGGAATGAGAAAAGAGTGCTGAAAATTCCATTAAATGTGTGCATTCCGGCGGCATAAATATTATCAAAGTAATAGCTTTGATTTGCCAAACTGTCAAGAAATGGAGTAAGATTTTTTTTGTTACCGTATCTTTTCATTTTTGCGGCACTCATTGACTCCATAATAACAACAACAACATTATGTTTTGTAGTTGCTATGGTGTCAGGATCAATTTTTCTGTAGAGCGGTGAAGCCATGTTCCCCGGACTGATCGAAAGATATTTCTGCACGTTTGCTATTGCAGTTTTTTCATCTATCAGTTGAATTGCGGTATTCCTTTCATCTTTACTATCGATGTAACTTCGCAAAAAAGTAAAAACAGGATTCAGTCCCAGCTGATTCAGGAAAGAGTTGTCCGAAAAATAAGCAGTTCCTATCCTTATTGGCGATTTCTTTGAAACCCGTCCCCGGACCCCGATAAAAATAAGCCCCGCGAATAATATAAAAATCAATGTTTTTATAAGGTAGCGGGATTTTGTATTCTCATGTTTTTCGAAAGAAGAAAAAATTCTTTTTAATACTTTGTAGAAAACTATCGACAGAAGTATGGCCGGAAGAGCAAATAGCCAAAGGCGGGGTTCCTCAACTATCATTTTAAAAACAAAAGCCGGGCTGTCGAGCCAGGCAAGAGCCGTTACATTAAGTCGTGTGAAAAACTGGTTGAAATAAGGAATATCAATTGCGCACATAACAAATGATATACAAAAAAGCAGATAGATAAGGAAGAAAAGTATTTTGTTAGTGATTTTTGACGGCTTGTTAATTATGCTTAAAAGTGAAAGAATAATAAAAGGAAAGAATAAAATATAGCCTGAAATAACGAGATCAAACCGAATCCCCATTATAAAGGCAAGAAGAATGGTAATATAGTTTTCACTCCCCCCCCCAACACTATCTGTTTCTGTCAGAAATAAAATTAACCTGAAACAAAAAAAAGCTGTTAATGAAAGCAGGTACACCTTAATAATAAAAATAATGTTGGGAAAGTCTTTGAGAGATTTCATTTTGTTATTTCTAAAATAGATATAGAATCATTAAAATATACCTGCTGTTTTACTTCCATCCTTTCACAATAAGACCGGTTCCTGTTTTATGTATCAGGGTGGAATCCACGTAATTAAGAACCAGGCAAACCGGGAATGTGATAATGTAATAGAATGGCAACAGAATAAAGAAAAGTTTAGTCTTTCCCAGGGCGAGAATCGGGTATTTCATCGACAGCCTCCAGCTGATCTGTCCCGGTTTCCCGTATTGATAACGTGCTTCGGTGCGGCTGAATCCTGCCAGTTTTAATTTATCCTGAATTTCATTGATGTTATAGCCATCGCGGACATGTTCATCAATAAATGATTCTTCTTCTTCATGGTCGTGAACATCGCTGCCGCCCTGATCCGAAGGGGTGGATATCAATACCATTCCACCTGGCTGAAGTGAAGCGTAAAAATTGCGGAATACCTGTACATCTTCCAGAATATGCTCCATAACATCTACCGAAAGGATCAGGTTATACTCCGAAGCATCAGTAAACGCGGTAAGGTCAGCGATTGCAAAAGTCACATTCTTCCGTCCGATACGACTGAAAAAAGCGTTGCAATCGGCAATCTGCTCCTCTTTCACATCAACGCCTCTTATTTTCCAGTCCGGATTTTTGGATGACATATAGAAATCATATTGACCGAAACCTGAGCCTGCATCCAGTATTGAGGCATCTTTGGTCGCTGCTTCAGCCCATTTTCTCAATTCCCGACGAACATGCCAGGAGCGGAGCAAAAGCAAATCAAGCAAGCGATAAAATATTTTTCTTAAAAACGGTGTACGGTTAAAAACGCTGCCGAGCGAACGTTTGATAGGATCGTATTGCATGTTTATTTTAAGATATTTAGAGTAGTAAAAAATGAAAAGATGGGGCGAGGGGCGAATGGGCGAGGGGTGAAAAGCGAATGGTTATAAATTGGGTCCTATTCTGTCTTCCGCCTTCCGACTTCCGTCTTCCGTCTTCCATCTTCCGGCTTCCGACATCCGACTTCCGACATCCGACTTCCGTCTTCCATCTTCCGACTTCCGACTTCCGTCTTCCATCTTCCGACTTCCGTCTTCTGTCTTCCAGCTTCCGACTTCTAGCTCTTCTTCAACAGATTGTCAATATTTTCAATATAATCGAGCGAATCGTCGAGAAAAAAATCGAGTTCCGGAATGGAGCGGACCTGGTTGCGAATGCGGTTACCTAGTTTAAGCCTTATTTCTTTCCTGTGTTCTTTTATGATAGCTAAAAGTTCCTGTTTATCTGTTTTTCCAAACAAACTCAGGTACACCTTGGCAAGAAAAAGATCAGGTGAAACATGAACCTTGGTAACGGTAATCATATTTCCCGGCAGTACATCCCGGCCCATGGCCTGGAATATTTCTCCCATATCCTTCTGTATCAGGCGGGCTATTTTATGCTGACGTGTTGTTTCCATGCGGCAAAGGTACTGATTTTATAAATAATACGATATTTTAGCATGTAAGCTTTGACATGAATATTTGCTGAACAAACTCATTTAATGTTAATTTTGCGCAAAATCTGTTATTGAACCGGCTTATCTTTTAAAAAACTTGTTTCGTGAGAAAATTCTTTAAACTGATGATCTATGCTAAACCTTACTGGGTTTACGCTGTAATCAACATTATCTGCAATATCATTGTTATTCTTTTTTCAATAGTTTCATTTGCTGCGCTGATACCAATCCTGCAAATCCTTTTCAAAATGTCGAAGCCGGCTGACTCGGCACCACCATTGGAATTTACCCAGGATTCGATTATGCAGAACCTGAATTTTTATGTCAGCGGGCTTATCCATCAATATGGTGAAGTTCGTGTGCTCGGTTACATCTGTGCTATTCTGGTTGGAATGTATTTCCTGAAAAACCTTTTCCGGTACGCTGCCATGTTTTTTATTGCCGTTTTACGCAACGGCGTTGTGAAAGATCTGCGTAATGCCATATACCACAAAGCTTTAATTCTTCCTTTGTCCTATTTTAATGAGCAGCGTAAAGGAGATATTATTTCGCGTATCACAGGTGATGTTCAGGAAGTGGAATGGTCGATACTTCAGATGATTGAGATTATTTTCCGCCAGCCGGTTACTTTGGTTGCTTACCTGGTTTTTCTCTTTATCCTTAGTCCGCAGCTTACAGTTTTTGTATTGATAGTGTTGCCGATTTCAGGATTAATAATTGGACGAATTGGCAGATCGCTCAGGCGTACTTCCGATAAAGTACAATCTAAAATGGGCAGTTTGGTTTCGCTGATCGAAGAAACCATTTCAGGACTCAGGATCATCAAAGCCTTTAATGCCATAGATTTCAGCTATAATAATTTTTCTAAAACCAATGCTGAATATGCCAAAATTGCGACCCGGATGATACGTAAACGCGATCTTGCATCACCACTCAGCGAATTTTTAGGCATTCTGGTTACCGCAATTATTTTATGGTATGGCGGTGGCCTGATCCTGGCACACGACAATTCACTTGACGCTACTCTTTTCATAGTTTATCTTGGTGTTTTTTCACAGATTCTGCCTCCGGCAAAAGACATTTCGCAGGCAGCTGCCTACATTCAGAAAGGCGCCTCTTCGCTTGATCGTATTGATTATATTCTGAAAGCTGAGGAAGTTATTACTGAAAAAGCCGATCCTATCCATATCACCGACCTTGAACATAACATCGAATACCGCAATGTGGCCTTTAAATACAATACAGAACCTGTATTAACTGATATAAATCTTATTGTTCCGAAAGGAAAAACAATTGCATTGGTCGGACCTTCCGGCGGAGGTAAATCGACCATGGTCGATCTGTTGCCGCGTTTTTATGATATCACTGGTGGGCAATTGCTGATTGACGGCCACGATGTGCGTGATATTGCCATTGCTGATGTTCGTGGACTGATGGGAATTGTAAACCAGGAAACCATTCTTTTTAACGGATCGGTTTACGATAATATTTCTTTCGGTATGAAGAATGTAACGATGGAAAAAGTTATTTCAGCTGCAAAGGTTGCCAATGCACACGAATTTATTGAAAAACTTGATAACGGCTACGATACCAATATAGGTGATCGTGGACTCAAACTTTCGGGAGGCCAGCGTCAGCGTATCAGTATCGCAAGGGCAGTTCTCAAAAATCCGCCGGTACTTATTCTCGATGAAGCCACATCCGCACTGGATACCGAAAGCGAACGTCTTGTTCAGGATGCACTGGTTAAACTGATGGAAAACCGCACTTCAGTTGTAATTGCACACAGGCTTTCCACCATCCAGCATGCCGACGAAATTATTGTGTTGAATGCCGGTCAGATTGTACAACGTGGAAACCACCAGGAATTAATTGCCAAAGAAGGAATTTACAAGAAACTGTGCGAAATGCAGTCATTTTCCTGATGCATTAAATCCAAATCTATCCGGAAGCTTCATTTACATGGGGGAGATAAGATGATTTTTTAAAAATTTAATTAATCCATGAAGACCATTAAATATCTGACATTCAGTTTAGTCATTATACTCTTTGCCGGTATATTAGCAAGTTTCCTAAAAAAGGGAAGCAGTGTTTATTTCGTTTATCCCGATGGAAATACCAAAGCTCTTATTATGAGTTATGATGATGGAACTATTGATGATATTAAACTAATCAGATTATTTGATGAAAATAAAATTACCGGGACATTCAATTTAAACTCAGGGCTCCTTGGAACTACGCAGGTATGGCCACAAAAGAATGCTGATACTCTCGTTTATAAATATTTGCACAAAGATTCATTACTTTCCATATATAAAAATCATGAAATTGCAGCTCATAGTGCAACCCATAAGGATTTTAAAAACCTGCAGGATGATGAGATTTTACATGAGGTTGACACGGATATCGCTAACCTCAACAGGCTAACAAACAGGAAGATTCTAAGCATGGCTTATCCTTTTGGGAATTCAAATCAGCATATTGCAAAATTAATCAGTAACACTGGTCTTACCAATGCAAGAATTGTAGGCGACACTTATACGTTTAATTTACCTGACACTTTTTTATTATGGCGCCCGACTTGTCACGACAGCAAAGCATCAGGGTTGTTAGATGATTATATATCGCTAAATAATAATAAGCTCTCGGTGTTCCTTGTCTGGGGGCATTCCTGGGAGTTCAAGGATAAACGAAGATGGAATGACATCAGTAACTTCTGCAAAAAAATTGGCAACCGAAAAGAAATCTGGTATGTAGGATGCGCAGAATTTGTTGATTACCAACTGGGATTAAAAGCACTTATAAAAACCAATGGATCAATCATTAATCCTAAAGGAAATAAACAGCTCTGGTTCAAACAAGATGGCCTTTTGAAAGTTCTCAAACCTGGCGAGAAAATAAACATAAAAATGAATTAGGGCTTTAACCAGAAGGTGCCAGCTTCCAGAATGGTAATAGCCAAACAGCAGATAGAGAAAGATCTGTGTCGGAATTGAATAGTGATACTAATGCTGAATTAAACATCATTTTATGATTAATACGTTAAATAAAAAAATAAAAGCACTTTCTGCTGAGTATGCACCTGGTATTATACAGATTCGCAGGTATTTGCATGCCAATCCCGAATTATCGGAAAAGGAATTCAATACAGCCGATTTCATCTGCAAAACGCTGGACGAATACGGGGTTTCCTATACGAGAAATGTAGGTGGTAACGGTATTGTAGCAAAAATAGAAGGACGGCAACCCCAGACAACCACACTCGCGCTTCGTGCCGATATGGATGCTTTGCCAATCAATGAGTTGAATGACTGCGATTACAAATCGCAGCACCCGGGTATAATGCATGCCTGCGGGCACGATGTTCATATGTCATCCTTACTTGGAACAACAAAGATATTGAATGAACTTCGGAATGAATTTGAAGGTACAATCCGGCTCATTTTTCAACCTTCGGAAGAAAAATTTCCAGGTGGCGCTTTGGCTATGATCAAAGATGGTGTATTGGAAAATCCCGTTCCGGAACGTATTTTAGGACAGCATGTTTTGCCAACCCTCGAAGCCGGCAAAGTGGGTTTTAAATCCGGGAAGTTCATGGCTTCGACCGATGAGGTTTATCTCACGATTAAAGGTCGTGGAGGCCATTCCGCCACACCTGATCTGAATACGGATACCGTTTTAATTGCCTCGCATATTATTGTTGCTCTTCAGCAGGTAGTAAGCCGCATGGCGCCTCCCGGAGTTCCGACGGTTCTTTCATTCGGCCGTGTTATTGCTGACGGACGTACAAATATTATTCCTTCGGAAGTGAAGATCGACGGGACTTTCCGCACATTCGACGAAGCGTGGCGTGCACGCGCTCACGAAAAAATTACTATGATCGCCAAAGGAATGGCCGAAAGCATGGGCGGCACCTGCGATGTATTTATCGATCATGGATATCCTTTTCTTGTAAATGACGATTTGGCAACTTCAGAAGCCAAAGCCTTGGCACAGGAATATCTCGGACCTGAAAATGTAGTTGAACTTGATCAGCGCATGACGGCAGAAGACTTTGCCTATTATACCCAAATTATTCCAGCTTGTTTTTACCGTTTGGGTGTGAAAGATCCCTCTTGGACAAATATCCGAAACCTTCATACTCCTGAGTTTGATGCCGACGAACGCAGCCTGGAAACGGGAATGGGATTAATGGCATGGCTGGCTGTTAACCAGTTAAAACCTCTGCAATGAAAGTAGCCGGCAAGCATTATCGGACTATTTGGATGGATAGTAAAACTGGAGAAGTCAGCATGATTGACCAGAATGCGTTGCCTTTTTCATTTGAAATTTTTATAGCAAGAAATTATCAGGATACTTGTCACGCTATTGTTACGATGATTACACGTGGTGCCGGTGCTATTGGTGCTGCTGCTGGTTTCGCAATGGCACAGGCGTTTATGGAAGGGGCGAGGGGCGAAGGGCGAGGGGTGAATTCGGCAGATTATACCTTGGAGCAATTATTCTTTTTTGATAAAGTCCGTAAAGAAATTGAAGCAACACGACCTACTGCCCGAAATCTTTTTTATGCAACCGAAAGAGTATATAATGCCGGTTTAATAAGTGTTGAAAGTGCTATTCGCGAGGCGCAATTATTAGCCGACCAGAACATAGCAGATGCAAAACAAATTGGTGAATACGGAAGCAAACTTGTTCATAACGGAAGCCGGATTTTAACCCATTGCAATGCCGGCTGGCTTGGTTTCGTGGATTACGGAAGTGCATTGGCTCCTTTGTATATTGCCAAAGAACAGGGCAAGGAATTTTTCGTTTATGCCGACGAAACCCGTCCGCGAAACCAGGGTGCACGACTTACAGCCTGGGAACTTCAAAACGAAGGCATTCCTCATAAAATAGTTCCCGACAATGCCGGTGCCTACCTGATGAGCCAGGGATTGATTGATTTTGTAATTGTTGGTGCCGACCGAATTGCATCCAATGGCGATACTGCCAATAAAATCGGAACTTTTGAAAAAGCCATTGTGGCAAAAGAGTTTGGAATTCCTTTTTATGTTGCCGTTCCATTTTCGACGATAGATTTCTCTTTAACCGATGGAAGTCAAATCCCAATCGAGGAACGTAGTGAGGATGAAGTACTGACGTATTCCGGACCAGATTCCGAAGGCGTAATGCGTACCATCCGGATGGCTTCGCCGGGATCACATGCTTTAAATCCTGCTTTTGATGTTACACCGGCAAAATTTATTACAGGATTCATCACGGAGAAAGGACTCGTAAAGCCTGAGGAACTCGCCGATTTTTCCCTTGACAAACCTTTGAAACATTGAATGCGAGCATTTGAACAACTTTGAACAACCTTGAACAACTTTGAACAACCTTGAACAACCTTGAACAACTTTGAACAACCTTGAACAACTTTGAACAACTTTGAACAACCTTGAACAACTTTGAACAACTTTGAACAATTATGAACAACCTTGAACAACCTTGAACAACCTTGAACAACTTTGAACTTCTCAACTGTAAATCAACAATCCTTTTTCAAATTGAGTCCTATGCAACTTCCCAACTCATGCAACTGGCCCGGCAACGACCCGCTAATGATAGCATACCACGATAACGAATGGGGTGTTCCTTTGCACGACGACCGGAAGCTTTTCGAATTTATGATCCTGGATGCTTTCCAGGCTGGGTTGAGTTGGAAAACAATTCTTCATCGACGCGAAGGGTTTCGGGAAGCATTTGATAACTTCGATGCAGCAATAATTTCAGCATACACCGAAGAGAAAATCCAGCAGCTTATGCAGGATTCGCAAATTATACGCAACCAATTGAAAATCAGATCAACTGTAACTAATGCTCTGGCTTTTCTGAAAGCTCAAAAGGAATTCAAAACTTTCGATGAATACATCTGGCAGTTTACCGGCGGAACGACCATTTACAACAACTGGACTGATCTGAAACAGATTCCGGCAAAATCTGCCGAATCGGATGCCATGAGCAAGGATTTAATCAAAAGAGGTTTTAAATTTGTAGGTTCAACCATTTGTTACGCGTTTATGCAGGCATCGGGAATGGTGAATGACCATCTGACATACTGTAACAATCATCCTTTTAATGCCGGTGTAAAGTTGCCTGATTCACTAAATCCTGATTAGAATCCTCATCAATCTTTTATAACTTTCCCTTTTCTGAGAATAGTATTTTTATCTTTTACTTTGAAAATATAAATCCCTTTAATAAGCTGTGAGGTATTTAAAGTAGTTGAATGAATAAATTTCTTCTTTACTATTTCCCTTGACGAAATGTCATATATAATTAAAACTAAGTCGATTTCTTAGTATAAGTATTGGGATTCCCGTTAGCCTTCTTTGTTTTGCCTGGAAGTCAGATTATATATAGAAAACAATATACCTGTAACCCCAATAATACTGATAACAATCAGCCAGGTGGCATTATCCACGCCAAAGTTTTCGGCATTGGTTTGAATCATTCCTTTGCGAAAAAGAAATTCAACGATAACGGATAAAAAGTTATTGGTAAAATGAGCCACAATCGGCAGCCACAGACTTCCGCTCCAGAAATACAAGTATCCCAGGGCAGTCCCAAGTAAAAATCGAGGCAGGAATCCATAAAACTGCATATGGATAGCTGCAAAAATAAAAGCGGACAGGAAAACAGCAAGGTGAACATTCTTTGTCCAGGCCTTAAACAAACCGGCTAAAGCGCCCCTGAAAAGAATCTCTTCAGCAAAGGCAGGAAGAATAGCCACCATAAGAATATTAATCAGGAGGCTATTTACAGAAGTAGAAGAGAGAAAAGCTTCGGTTACTTGTGCTCCTATTTCTTCTTTGCTTTTCATCCATTCTTCAATAAACGCAAGGAATTTTGGCAGCACAAGATGGCTGTTAAGCTCACTTGCCCAGCCAATTATTGGCTGAATCAGAACTATTAAAATAAATGTCAGGAAAACAGCGATAGGAGATACTGATTTAAGTAAACCACTATATTTTTTTTCTTTTGGTGAACATAGCCACAAGTAAACTATTGCAGGAAGTAATAATCCACCTACCATATTAAGTATCTGCATTACTTTCATTGCTGTGATAACAGCAGGTTCAGAATAGTTAGGTGATGCAAGGATACTTATAATGCCCGTACCATAAAACGGAACTAAAACCAATATGCCCAATAACAGGGAAAATAAAAGAAAACTGAATACCAGCGTTATCAGCAGTATAAATTTGCTGAAATTATTAAGTTGACTATAGATGCCTCTGAGCATGTTATGCTGTTTTCGGCAAAAGTAATGAATAAGGTTTAATCGCATACCTTGGTTAATGTTACTATTTTTGCAGTTCGAAAAATAACTGAATGTTAATAGGAAAAAATGATCTTGGGGAATTCCCCGTTATTCTTGCTCCACTTGAGGATATTACAGATTCGGCATTCCGGAATATTTGCCGCATGCATGGAGCTGATATGGTTTATACTGAATTTGTTTCGTCAGAAGCATTGGTGCGGTCAGCTGTGAAAAGCAGTACTAAGATGTTGTTCGACGAAACTGAAAGGCCACTCGGAATACAGATATTCGGCAAGGATGTGGAAGCAATGAAAAATGCTGCTTTACTGGCTGAGGAGCTGAATCCGGATCTGATAGATATCAACTTTGGCTGCCCGGTTCGTAAAGTGGCCATGAAAGGCGCGGGAGCCGGTCTGCTGAACGATATTCCGTTAATGGTAGCCATAACCCGCGAAGTGGTGCGTGCCGTTAAATTGCCCGTTACCATTAAAACGCGTCTCGGCTGGGACGAAAACAATAAAGTGATTGTGGATGTAGCCGAGCAACTCCAGGATGTAGGTATACAGGCAATTACTATTCATGGCCGGACAAGGGCACAAATGTATTCAGGCGAAGCAGACTGGACCCTGATTGGCGATGTAAAGAATAATCCCCGTATGAAGATTCCGGTTATTGGAAACGGTGATATTACCACTGCCCTGAAAGCCGCTGAAATGTTTGATAAATTTGGTGTTGATGCCATCATGATTGGCAGGGCAGCTATAGGGAATCCATGGATATTTAATGAAATCAAGTCATTTATTCATAAAGGAGAATTAAATCCGCCACCTGGTTTGCAGGAGCGGATTACGGTAAGCCTGGCGCATTTGAGGCTTGCCATACAAAAGAAAGGTGAACGCAAAGGAATTATTGAAATGCGGAAACATTACGCAGGATATTTCAAAGGACTGCCGGGTTTCAAAAAAATAAGAATGGATATGCTGACAAGGCAGAGTTTTAATGAGATAGAAGGGATTCTTCGGGATTTATCATGTTTTTAAAAGTTTTTCAGATACTTTATTATATCTGTTCTGGCTTTGTCTTAAGCTGGAGTAATTTTGAAAGAACATTGACCTGGAATTGATCAGGAACTGAAAAACAGGTTAATCGGTAGTAATCTGAATCCATATTATCAGGTGTTAAAACAATGATATTCAATAATATAAAATCCAGTCAATTCCCATAGTTTTATTGATTTGACCTTACTGGTTAAGAATCAATCATATCAGGCCTATGAGATCGGATCCTGGTATTTTCATTCCCGGACTTATCTCCGGACCATCTTTTCTTACGTGAAATTTAAAGTCCCATTTCGGGAAATTTACATTATTTTTGATTTACTTTGTTACTTTTCCGTTTTTAGGAAATTAACCTATGAAAAGGACACCATATGGAGACATTTAAAATTTTTGTGGTAGAAGATGATGTTATGTATGCGAAAATTCTTTCGTATCATTTATCTCAGAACCCTGATTATGACGTAGCAATTTTTTCCTCGGGTAAGGAGTTACTCGCAAATTTATATAAAGGGCCATCAGCCATCTCGCTCGACTTCAATCTTCCGGATATGAGCGGATTCGATGTGTTGAAACGCATCAGGGAATTTGATCCTGAGTTACCTGTCATAATTGTTTCGGGCCAGCAGGATATTTCTACAGCCGTAGAACTGCTGAAGAAAGGTGTTTACGATTATGTTCTCAAAGATCCGGATACCAAGGACAGGATATGGTCGGCCATGCGGAATATTAAATCAAATTTTAACCTCAAGCAACGGATTTCAAATCTGGAAGATGAGATCGGGAAAAAATACGAATACAATAATCTTATAAAAGGGGATAGCCCGGCGATAAATACAGTATTCCGGCTGATCGAAAAAGCCACAAAAACAACCATTTCGGTATCCGTGCACGGCGAAACTGGCACAGGTAAAGAGCTGGTTGCTAAAGCCATACATTTCAATTCGAAACGAAAGAATAAACCTTTTGTTGCTGTAAATGTAACAGCGATACCACGCGAACTTATCGAAAGTGAGATGTTCGGACATGAGAAAGGTTCATTTACGGGAGCAAATAATCAGCGTATCGGGAGGTTTGAAGAAGCAAATCACGGCACCATATTTCTCGACGAAATTGGTGATATGGACCTGAATATGCAGGCAAAATTGCTCAGGGTATTGCAGGAAGAAGAAGTGGTAAGGGTTGGTTCCAACAAACCGCAGAAGCTTGATGTCAGGGTAATTGTGGCCACACACAAAAACTTACTTGATGAAGTTAAAAAAGGCAATTTCAGGGAAGATTTATATTACAGGTTGTTAGGATTGCCTATTGAACTTCCTCCATTGAGATCGAGAGGAAATGATATATTTTTATTGGCGAGGTTTTTCGTAGATGAGTTCTGTAAAAAGAACAGTATGCCTAAACTTATAATTTCGGCTGATGCCATGGAAAAATTCCGCAAATATCCTTTCCCTGGCAATGTGCGTGAGTTAAAAGCTATTGTTGAACTGGCAGCAGTAATGACCAACACCAATACCATTCATGCCGAAGATGTTAAGCTGCCGAATACAACCGCTATGCTTGATTTCGTTAACGAAGAAGCTACACTCGACGATTATATCAAAATAATTATTACCCATTATCTGAATAAATATGATAATAAAGTACGCCTGGTAGCCGATAAACTCAATATAGGCAAAACTACGATCTACAGGATGTTAAAGGATGATGGCAGGGAACTTCAGTAGTTCACGGGTTGACGTGTGAATTAGTATAACAAGCTGAGGTGGCGATGGGGCGAGGAGCGACAGAGCGAAACTCAAAGGAGAAGTATTCACCATCATTTGCTCCGACCTTGGTTGTGAGCATGCCTAACCAACATTAGCCCCAACCCGGTTGGTGAGCTTACCGAACCAAGGTTGGGGAATCTTAAAATCAAAAATCTTTTTGGCAACTAATCAGTTCCATTAAAGCAGTGACAAACAAACATATGCCACAGATTTCGCAGATTTTACAGATAAATTTTCATTGTTTATAATCAAATTTCATTTAAAAAACTGCTGAAAGCAGTTTAAAATCTGTGTAATCAGCGTAATCTGTGGCTAAAATAACTTTAAAGCATACTGATTAGTTGCCTTTTTTGAATGTATTTCTCCTGGAATAGTGAATTCCGGAAACCATTTCAATTTTAAGTAAAAGACAAAGGTTTTACACTGAAATCTGTTCCTTCTATCTCACTTCACTTCCGTTACCAAAAGCTTCAGTAGGCGAAACAAAACAGAGTTTTCCTTCCTTGTTTTCAGCCATCAGTATCATGCCTTTTGATTCTATGCCTTTCAGGTTGCGTGGAGCCAGGTTAGCCAGCAATACTACTTTCTGCCCGATTACCTGTTCAGGAGTATAATGTTCGGCAATGCCTGATACCACTGTACGCTTGTCCATTCCGGTATCGATTGTAAGTTTCAATAACTTAACAGTTTTAGCCACCTTTTCGGCTTCAATAATGGTGCCTATCCTTAAATCGAGTTTGGTAAAATCGTCGTATGTGATTTCCGGTTTCTGGGGAGCGATTACAGCGTTTTCAGCCGCGTTTTCAGCTTTGGTATCGGTAAGTCTTTTTACCTGCGCCGCAATAACATCATCTTCGATACGATCGAAAAGTAAAGCCGGTTGGTTCAGTTTATGGCCGGGTTGCAACAAGGTACACGATCCCGCTTCTGCCCATGGTTCCAGGCTGGAGTTAAGCATTTCAAGCAGCTTTGCTGATGTAAATGGCAGGAAAGGCTCGCAAAGTATAGATAAGTTGGCGCAAATCTGCAACGAAATATTCAGTATGGTTTTTACCTTTTCAGGATTTGTGATAAAATTCTTCCAGGGTTCAGTTTCAGTTAGGTATTTATTCCCCAGCCTGGCCAGGTTCATCATTTCATTCAGCGCTTCGCGGAAACGGTAACTCTCAATGCTGGCTGCGATACGGGCAGGGAAATCAGCTATTTCTGACATCGCCTGCCGGTCGAGATCAGTTACTTCACCTATTGCAGGAACTTCACCACCGAAATATTTGTGAGTAAGAACCAAAGTGCGGTTTACAAAATTCCCGAAAATGGCAAGTAACTCGCTGTTGTTACGGGTTTGAAAATCTTTCCAGGTAAAGTCGTTATCCTTGGTTTCGGGAGCGTTGGCAGCTAAAGTATATCTCAGCACATCCTGTTTGCCGGGGAAATCCACCAGGTACTCATGAAGCCAGACAGCCCAGTTGCGGGAAGTGGAGATTTTATCCCCTTCGAGATTCAGAAATTCGTTGGCAGGAACATTGTCGGGCAAAATATAGGTTCCTTCAGCTTTCAGCATTGCCGGGAAAATGATGCAATGGAAAACGATATTGTCTTTCCCGATAAAATGAACCAGTTTGGTATCATTGGATTTCCAGTAAGGCTCCCAATCTTTACCCGTTTGTGACGACCAGTCGCGGGTTGCAGAAATATATCCTATCGGAGCGTCGAACCAAACATACAATACTTTTCCTTCGGCACCTTCAACGGGAACTTTTACTCCCCAGTCCAGGTCGCGGGTAACGGCACGAGGTTGCAGCCCGCTGTCGAGCCACGACTTACATTGCCCGTAAACATTGGTTTTCCAGTCGTCGCGATGCGAAACAAGAATCCATTCTTTGAGCCAGGTTTCGTATTGATCGAGCGGCAAAAACCAGTGTTTGGTTTCTTTCATTACCGGAATGTTGCCACTTAGAGCCGACTTTGGATTGATCAGCTCTGTAGCGCTGAGTGTTGATCCGCAATTTTCGCACTGATCGCCGTATGCACGCTCATTCCCGCAGCGCGGGCAGGTACCGGTTATATAGCGGTCGGCCAGGAATTGCCGGGCTTCCACATCGTAATACTGCTCGCTTTCTTTTTCAATAAACTGGTTATTGTCGTATAATTTTCTGAAGAACTCCGAGGCTGTTTCGTGGTGAATTGGAGCAGAAGTGCGGCTATAAATATCGAAGGAAACACCTAATTCTTCAAAGGATTTTTTAATGATTTCGTGGTATTTGTCTACAACCTGCTGAGGAGTTATGCCTTCTTTAGTTGCCCTGATGGTAATAGGAACGCCATGCTCATCGCTTCCGCCCACAAACAAAACATCCCGCCTGTTTGAGCGCAGGAATCTGACATAAATATCTGCCGGAATATAAACCCCTGCAAGGTGACCAATATGAATAGGGCCATTTGCGTATGGCAAGGCAGAAGTAACGGTATAGCGTTTAAAAGTTTTGGTATTGGTATCAGTCATGATTCTCCTCCTGGTAAAAATAGGGTGCAAAGATACTGAATAGGTTATGAATTGAAATGGGTTTTTTGCGATGAATGAGGGATTGGGGTTTGGGATTTAGGTTTTAGGGGCTAAAACTCCACTCTTTTAAGAGTAGAAGAATTGGGCTTTGTTTTTCATAGTGATATTGTGGACTTAAGTTTTTACCACGGAGGCACAGAGTACACAAAGAAACACGGAGTAAATCTATTCTGTGTACTTTATGTGCCTATTTGGTCAACTTTTTCTTTTTCATAAAACTAACTTCGTCAATGGCGGGAAAGTTGTTAATACAACATTCTTTTCTCTGTGTTCCTTAGTGCTCTCAGTGCCTCAGTGGTTTTCTTTTACTCTTAGGCGCCAGATTACATTCGGAATCATTACTTTTGATATTTCAAATCAAGTTTAAATGATCACGCCTCCCTACCTGAAATCCGGTGATAAAATTGCCATAGTTGCTACCGCCCGAAAAGTCAGCCCGGCCGAAATGGATGATGCCATCAGCACTTTCCGATCCTGGGGATTGCAGGTACTTACCGGGCCGCATTTGTTTGGCTCAACCGATCAATATTCGGGTACGGACGAGGAGCGTGCTTCTGATTTGCAGATGATGCTTGATGATAAGGAAATCAAAGCAATTATTTGCGCAAGAGGTGGATATGGAACTGTCCGGATCATTGACAGTCTGGATTTCTCCAAATTTGAGCAACACCCTAAATGGATTGTTGGGTACAGCGATATTACCGTATTGCATTCGCATATTCAAACGCAGTTTGGTATTGAAACTCTTCATGCCACCATGCCGATCAATTTCCCGGATGAAGGTACAGAAGCAGCCATTGAATCGCTGCGAAAAGCATTGTTTGGCGAAATCCTTGAGTATAGCATTGGGAGCCAGCCTATAAATATGACTGGTAATGTTTCGGGTGTGCTTACCGGGGGAAATCTTTCCATATTGTATTCACTTACGGGAACACCTTCGGATATTCAAACCCAGGATAAAATTCTCTTTATCGAGGACCTGGATGAGTACCTGTATCATATTGACCGTATGATGATGAACCTGAAACGAAGCGGGAAGCTGTCAGGAATTAAAGGTCTTATTATAGGTGGTTTAACCAAAATGAATGACAATACTGTTCCTTTCGGTAAACAGGCTGAGCAAATTATTGCGGAATACGCTCAGGATGCAGGAATTCCGGTCTGTTTCAATTTCCCTGCCGGTCATATCGCCGATAACCGCGCATTGATTTTGGGCCGGGAAGTTCAGTTAAATATTACTCCAAACGACGTTTCAGTTCAGTTTTTACCATCGGGTGAAACAGCTAAAAAGGGAAGCATATTTCGCAAAATCTTAAAACCGGCAATCTTCTTTTTAGGATTCTTTGCTTTTATTTATTTAATCCTTTACCTGATCAGGTTATTTTTAAAATGAAAAAACCTTGGTAACCAGTATTGCTGAATCATTTTGTTTTTTTACAGTAAAGTTGGAGTACCGGAACACTTGAAACCTGAAACCCTTTTAACCTAACCTGGACAAGCCAGAATCAAAAAGTAATGAAAAACATATAACACAGAATAAAAAACACTAAAGCAAGGGAGTGTACGATACTTTTACATTTTGTGTTTTGTGTTTAATGTTTTGTAACTAATCAGTCTGATTATAATGTTTTTTTGCCACAGATTACACGGATTACACAGATTTTAAACTGCTTTTAGCAGTTTTTCAATTAATTTCAATTAAAAATGATGAATAATTGTCTGTGAAATCTGTGTTATCTGTGG